>JBDKUM010000168.1:0-3860 GCA_039679715.1 Phycisphaerales bacterium | reverse complement strand
AGTTTAACAGTACTTGAATTAAGAGATATATTTAGAAATGATGCAGGACAACCTTATGGAGTTTTTGGTGCTTTTGGCTTAAAATATTTTGTAGATGATTCTGATGCTATTGCTGGATTAAATTGGGCACTCAGTCAAAATACAAACTTTGGAACTATGTTTGATATAAGTAGTCCCCTTATTGCAACCGAAGATAATGTTTATGTATTGGAGGTACAAAATAAAACTACCCCTGAGGGAAATGGTTATACTTATTTTAATACTAATAGCTTTCAGAGCGTGTATTGCAACACCAACACGTTGGAGGATGCAACGGGGGGGAAGCCGGAGAGGATTCCTTATACAATCATTGGAAAAATAGTGGGCGTTGACGGCAATGATGCCTTAATAGATAGCTCATTTTTATTCGACTTAAAAATGTGCTCAGAAGCGGACGGCGCCATTGGTGTTCTTCCATATTCGGACGATTTTAACTACGGAAGCTACTTTGCAGGTGTTTATGCGTGGCGAAATGGAACCGTTATTGATTTAGCAGGATACGCCAACCTGATGCAAAATGCAGGATTCGACGGCGAGAACGTGTTTGTATCCCCGATACTAGTGGGAGGTTATTTCAGACCGGTTAATGCGGCGGCGCCCGGTGGACAAGTGTCGATAGACGGAAAATTTGTATTCTTTGGTAATTAAAAAATAAAATCATGTTCAACCCATTGAAAGTAAAAGTAACAACCGGGAAAAACGTAACATCTTACGATGATAGCTCTACTTCCTTCCACATCAACAAAGGTGAAGAAAAAGAAGCGGTATTAAATGCTAACATCAAAGACGCCTTGGACAAGGGCATATTGGTAAGGGTAACAGCGGGGCGAGAATAAATGCGTTAAGCGGCCCGAGCATTTGGTCCGTAAATCTTCCATAAAACACTCGATTGAAATGACAATAGAATTTTTCATATCAAAAATCAATGAGGTTATAATCGCAGTTGTACTAGCGGCATTAGTTCCTATAAAACCTCTGATAGTATTAGTCGGGGTTTGCATAGCCCTTGATACTGCTTGGGGTATTTATGGATCATACAGGCAAGGTAAGAAAATTAATAGTCGTTCATTATCAGCAGTAATCAGCAAGATGTTTCTGTATCAGATGGCTTGGATATTATTCTTTTTTATTGATAGTGTCATTTTAAACGATATCGCAAAACAGTTTACTCCGGTCGATTTTTTCTTAACCAAAATGTTTGCGGCAGTAATGGTCAGTGTAGAATGTTTGTCTATTCTGGAGAATATTAAACTTTCTACAGGATATGATTTTATAGCAATGTTTAAGCAGGCGCTAAGCCGGGGAAAATCAATCAAGGATGAAGTGGATAATATTTTATAGCCTATTCGGAGCGTTGCTACTTTCATGCAGCCGAAAGTCAACTATTTCCAAATCGGAAACGGTCACCGTATACCGCGACAGCGTATACGAAAGGGAAACCGTTGTGCTAGATACGCTGCTTATGCCGGGCGACTCAATTTTTACATTTATCGTGGTGGAGTGTGACAGCCTAACAAATAAGCCTAAGCCGGCGGCATCAAAAAGCAAATCGGGCGGCATGGTCCAGGACGTTTCCATAGACGCGAGCGGCAATCTTACAGCTCGCTGTATCGCGGATAGCCTTATGCGTATAATCATCACAAAGGACCGGGAGCTCGGAAGGTTCCGGGAGCTGCTTAGCTCCCGGAAGGACAGCAAATCGGAGGTCGTAGAAAAGAGGCATATTCCCAGATGGGTATGGTATTCTCTTGGCGCCAACCTGGTGCTCGGAATATGGACATTCAGGAATCCGATAAAGGCACTCATTAGTTAATTGATTAAACTCGCGATATAATGGCAGATTTCAGAATTGCATTTAGAAGAACCGGCATCTTTGAGGGCGGCTACACAGACGATCCAAATGATAATGGTAATTGGACAGGCGGCGTTAAAGGCCGTGGCACCTTAATTGGTACAAACCACGGTGTGAGCGCACCGGTATTATCCGAATACCTGGGCAGGACAGCAACCGTGTCCGATATGAGAAGCCTGTCGCTGGAAGTAGTAGAGAAGATTTTCCGACGTAAATACTGGGATAAAGTTCGTGGGGATGAAATCATTAATCAGGATTCTGCCAACGAGATTTTCGACGATGCTATTAATGCCGGCGTAGCGCCCGCCATCCGGAAGGCGCAGCGCGCGCTCGGCCTAAAAGACGACGGCTTCATGGGGCCGGTTACACTCAATAAAATAAACGGAAAATGAAAGGAATACTTACCGCTTTACTATTTACGGCCGCGATCGCTACCGCCAGCGCGCAGACCGGGTGCGATAGCCTGGCGTATTACAGGCACCGGGCAGACAGCCTGCACCATAAACTGTTCGTATCGAACTACAAACTGGAGCGTGTGAAATATTACATCACAATCACCAAGAAGAACCCGAACAATAAGAAGTTCTTTTTCGGGTGGATAACAAGAGCAGTCAAATGAAAAAATACTTTTTTATTATGAAGCGTTACGCATTCTTACTGATGGCAGCAGGTTTGTCTGCCATAGTAAGCGTTAGCCGCGCACAGGATCAACCGCCTAAGGAAAAGCCTGCAGTCGTAGTTATCGAAAATCATCACATCATGCCACCGGAAGATCCGGCCATTTTTCACACAATCAAACAACCTGAATGCCGGGTAATGGCATTTGCAGAAACTACCAAGCTGGCGACTGTGCCGGCACCATGCGTAGCTGATGCAGATTATGGTAGTTGTAATACTACAGGTTCTATTTTCAATAAAAACAGTACACAAACAAATTTTTTGGTTTTCAAAAAACCAATCAGTCATAGCTCCGGCGGGATGCCGTTGTAGTTTTTTTTCATAAAGTTGTTACGTGAGAGGCCCGGTTTTTACCGGGCTTTTTTATTTATAGCCTCCACGATGCACAAACTAAATTTGCAAATTTAGTTTGTGTAAAGTATTTCTTTAGATAAATGTTAAATTCGATAAAAGTATTAAATTTTAAGATTAAAAAGTTTGCATAATACAAACATTTTTCTTAAATTTACATTAGTTCTTTGAAAGAGTAGCAAAATTAAAGCAGGTACGCATATACCAAATTAGAAATTATGGAAAAAATCAAACAAATTGCCCGGCAGAATCCGTATGGATTTACTTACAACCTCCGAAAAGATAATTTTGTTAGATATGGCTACGTTGTAGCTTATCTTGAAACACAAGATTGTTTTGACGACGATGGGCTTGAAAAAGCCCTTAAACACTCACTGGAACACGATGGCATTATAGGTGGGTGGCTGAACGACGACAATGATAAGTATTATTATGACAGTTGTAAGGTGTTTTTTACTTTGGCAGATGCAATCGTGTTCGCCAAGCAAAATAAACAAATCGCTCTCTTTGACTTAACAAATCAAAGAGAAATCAGAGTTTAAACTTTTTTTAACCGCTACTCTTTCATTGAATTTTTAATCTCTAAATGTTGAAAAAATGGAAAAATTGGATTTATTGAAATTGCCGCAAGCTGAGGCTGCAGCACTTCAAAAGCGATTGAACAAATTGGTTGCTTTCACCGGTATAAAGATTGATATACTGGATTTGAAAGATAATATATTGACTGTTCGAGTTGAACAGGTAGATTTAAAAAATGGCTGGATCCTAAACCAGGATGAGCTTTCATACAGGGCAAAAGATATCTTTCGTGATTTCCCACAATTCAAAGTACATTATATTACTTTAACCTATCAGCCTAAATTTGAAAGCATCACTAAAGAGTGGATCAAAGCGAAAATGAAAGAATTTAACTTGAAACAAACCGATGTAATTAAGCATT
>JBDKUM010000167.1:0-2885 GCA_039679715.1 Phycisphaerales bacterium | reverse complement strand
AATATTTGCCCGACAAATGTGATGTTAGCTGCAAACAATACATACCGGCTTCATGGTCATTGCGCATCAACCCGTAAATCTTCTTACCCAGTAACTGATACAAAGACTTGTCAAAATTTAACCAATTCCCATATCTCTTTTGAAGCTTCGAGCTGGATACCCCATTTCGAAAGTTCTTTTTCATCATCCCTTTGATATTGTCCGGAAACGAATGGCTAACTACGACATCCGGTCTATATTGTAAACGGGCTCCATGCCGCAGAGCACGCCACAGTAAATCGACATCCTCCGCATTGTTAGCAAACCAAACGTCAAAACCTTTTAATTCAAGCAGCAGCTTTCTCTTGTAGGCACAGTTGGCTGTTATGAAAGCTCCGCACATGGTGCGTTCTTTGATATAGCAGGATTCAGCCGGATAGGGGAGAATTTCCTGTAACATTACCCGGCTCCAGAATAATTCAATTGGGGAGCGCGAATCGCAGGGCAACATTATTCCAGATAAGCCGTCCAGGTCTTTTTGCTCCGAAAAGGTAGCCGTAATTTTTTCCAGCCAATCACTGCGCGCGATACAATCTGCATCAGTGAATACTATAACATCCCCTTTAGCAGCCAAGATGCCAACATTTCTTCCGCCGGCTGCATGCCGTTCCGGATTATGCAATACCTTAGCTCCTATTTGGGCAGCTATTTCTCCGGTCCTGTCCTTTGACATCCCATCAACAACGAATAACTCCTCCGGTTGCACTGTGCCTGCTTTTATGGATTCAAGACAACGTCTAATAACCTTTTCCTCATTCAATGCGGGAATGACCACCGAAACTTTCACTTTATCCACAAATATGCGCCCCCTGAGTCGTTATTATTGTTTTTTTGAACTTATTAAAACATGTTCGATATATTGAATTGTATGATTCAGCCCTTCGCTCAAGCTGGTTTTAGCTTTCCAGCCCAAAATATTATTCGCTAGATGTAAATCCGGCCGGCGCATCTTAGGGTCATCCTCCATGGGATCTGCATGCACGATACAGCTTTGCGAATTACAAAGTTTAATTATTAGCTCAGCAAGGAAATTTATAGTAATTTCTTCATCATTGCCGATATTCACGGGGCCTGTAAAGCTCGAATCACTTGCCATCATGTCAGTTATGCCTTCGACTAAGTCGCTTATGTAACAAAACGAACGGGTCTGTAACCCGTTCCCATAGATAATTAAATCTTCATTATTTAATGCTCTGGTAATCAATGATGTCATTACTCTTCCATCATTAAGTTGCATATTGGGGCCGTATGTATTGAAAATCCGGACAACTTTAATATTGGTTCCGTATTTACGCCTATAATCAAAGTATAAGGTTTCAGCACACCTTTTGCCCTCATCATAGCAAGCCCTCGGGCCGATAATATTAACATTGCCCTTATATTGTTCATCCTGTGGATTCACGGTAGGATCACCGTAAACTTCGCTGGTCGACGCCTGGAGAATGCGGGCGTTGGTTTTACCGGCCAACTCCAATAACTGCTTTGAGCCTATTACATTAGTCAAAGTAGTATGTATGGGGTCTTTCTGATATTGGTATGGCGAGGCGGGACAGGCTAGATTATATATCTCGTCGATTTCCATAGACAGCGGGTTAATTATATCATGCTCTATAAATGTGAACCTGGGATTGTCTCGGAATGGTAATAGATTGTTTATACTACCTGTTATAAGACTATCAACGCAAAACACTTCATTACCTTTATTTAACAGCGTCTGGCATAAATGCGAACCTATAAACCCTGCCCCTCCTGTAACCAGCACCCTTTTTCGCTCTTCCATGTATATTCCTCCGTAAGTTGCAACAGTTTGCCATATCTTTAGGCAGCTTAGATACACATCTCATAATCCTACCGCATTATCTGCTATATAAAACAAAATCAGCTCTATTCCAATAAACCACATTAACGGCCTATCGAATAATACTGAAATCCGTCCAGGCGCAGACTAATAGGATCGTATTGGTTACGTCCATCAAATATCGCCGGTTCTTTTAACATGGCTTTGATCTTGTTAAAATCCGGGTTCTGGAATTCAGGCCACTCGGTTAAAAGAACAAGGGCATCAGCGTTTTTAAGCACTTCATACTTGTCCTGAAAGAAGGTAATCTTTGGGTTATATCCGAAAGCCCGCTTTGCCGTCTGGATTGCCACCGGATCGTAAGCGTTGACTTTTGCGCCCAATTCGGTCAGCTTTGAAATAATGTCAATCGAAGGAGATTCTCTCATATCGTCCGTATTAGGCTTGAAACTCAAGCCCCAGATCGCAATTTTACGATCAAATAAACCGCTCGCAAAATGATGCTGGAGCAATTGAACAACTTTGCTTTTTTGACAGAGATTTACCTTTTCCACTGCTCTGAGAATATCAAAATTAACACCGTGTTCGGTACCTGTCCGTATCAAAGCCTTAACGTCCTTAGGAAAACAAGAACCACCGTATCCAACACCGGCATTAAGAAAATCCATCCCTATCCTTTTGTCACTGCCAATACCAAGGCGGATTTCATTGATATCAGCGGACGTACAATCACAAAGCGCCGCCAATTCATTTATAAAGCTTATGCGGGTGGCAAGCATAGCATTTGATGCATATTTACTCAGTTCAGCCGATGGAATGCTTAAAACAATAAAGGATGCTTTAGATTCATCAATAATCGGTTGAAAAATATCGTACATAAGAGATGTTGTTTCCTGTGAATCAACCCCAATAATAAGGCGATCGGGATACATAAAATCGTTGATTGCCGAACCTTCTCGTAAAAATTCAGGACAGGAAGCCATATTAAATCTTGTGCTGCCCATTTTACGTTGTTCCAGTTCACGCCTTATTATTCCCCGTACTTTCT
>JBDKUM010000166.1:0-8107 GCA_039679715.1 Phycisphaerales bacterium | reverse complement strand
GGATTTTGACGTGTGCCGGCATACATTCCGAGCATCGCGGCTAAATTATCAGTATCTCCCATTGACCCAAGAACATACCAACCGCTGGTTATATGGCCGTAGCCGCACCACATCAATTGCCCCAGCATGTATCCGGGAGGCTGCCTGAAATACTCAATCGTCTGACCAACCCAATTTGCCGAGGCATTAAACGAATTATTTGGGGTATCGATTTGCCAGCGAGAAGCTCGCTCTTTCCAGAATGATTCGGCAACCGACCAGGCTTCTGAGGGGCTTTTCATAAGATGCAAGAACTTGTTCCGAGGCTCAAGCTGTCTGCCTATAAAATTATCGAACCAGATTTCCCACACTTTTTCATTATAAGGTTCGCCAAGAGCTTCTTTGCTTAACCGTTCACGTGCCTGCCGAGCTTTTGTTTCATCATACCCATCAGCACCCCATACCGATAAAGCATAAAATTGCCGGCCGGGTGAGATTGGGGTTTCAAAATATGCGCACTGACGACTGTCTATGTTGTTGTTATCATATATGGGTAAAATATTTCCATTGCCAATATCAAAAACATTTTCTGGCGCATTGCCATAAGTGACTGATTCCCCAGTCAAAGTAAAATACGTCAAGGCTCTGGGCAATGCTTCTGATGTCACCTGGGCAAAATTATTCTCGAAAATGATTTTATTGGGCGGATTTGGAGTATCATCTTTGGTGGTGTAGCTGAAATTACTGTAAGGCCATTTACTCAATCCAACGAGGCCATAAAATGCGACAAGTTTTGCATCTTTTGCAGCCTGATCGATTTTTATACGGCATATGAAGCCTCTTGCTGAAATATTAGGACGAATCTCTATGGATAGTGAAACAGCCATATTAGAATCGCTGCATTTCCATTGCGCTAAACCGGGCCTGAATGAGGTCTCAATTATTTCAAACTCATCGAGCCATTTTACTTTTGAGCCTGTCTTAACAGCAAAACGAACTGCGCCGAGGCTTAAAGAGTCAGTGCCTTTTAACACTGCGTCTTTTAAGCTCACACCCGTAATTGGAAAGCTGTCGAAAGTCCCGTACATAAAACTTCCACCAATTACTCGCGTATTTGCAATTGGCTTATCACCGATATGAATCCGGTTATTCTGATATATAAGCCAGTGCTGCCTGTGCGATGCCTGCAGAGGATGTGATTTTCCGTTTACTATAGTAAAACCATCATTGAGAGGTTTATAAGGCGGATTCGGCCCTCGCTTTCCCGCCGGGTCTTCCCAAAACCAGGGGCTGTCTTTTGACATTATCCCTTTATCAATTACTTTTCTGTAAGTCGGATGATTTGGGAATGTTGTATCCAATGCAACGTCTGTTTTTAAAACTTCAGCATTTGATATTTCAACAAAAAAACTTAAAAAGATAATTACGATGGTTTTAAAAAAAATTCTTACCATCACCTTTGCCGGAATGAATGCGTTATTAAAATTCCATTTCATAAATTTTATCCTTTTTAATATCAAGTACAGAGCTTTGACGGTATGTTCTGTTTTGCGGGTCATAATCTGCCTGCCAAAATTGTAACTTATTATTGCTCTCAAGATTTTTTATGTCAAATATGGTTATGGGCATTGTGCCATCCCAGTTTTCAATTTTAAATTTGACGACATCATTCTCAGCATATATTTCCAATGGATATGGATTTGCCAATCTGCCCTTGATAACTTTTATTTTCAGATTGCACTTTTTAGCTTCATCATATACTAGTTGCCACGAATCTCCATTGTCAATAAGAGCCTGTTTTAATTTTTGATTTGGGCCATAATAATCGTCGGCTTTTTTGGGCACTATTATCAATTCAACAAAGAATTCAACGTAATCTCCCGCATTTAGAGTATCAAGATTTGACGGAGGTGTGATTTCAATATTGGGATTGCCATCGGCCGTATTATAAGAAGCAAAAGATGGATTTGGAATATTTTCTCCGCCCAATTTGGCATTCCATCCCAAAATTATCAGTCCGCGATTAGCAGAAGAGCCTGTTTTAAATTCATCCGTTTGATAAAGCGAGAACCACTGACCTGCATTAGAACATTCCCGTCTTCCACGATAATATCCTTTTGTACCAGCTGCTGTCCATTCGTCGTTCAGACCATTTAGATTGCCGGCTGCAACTTTGCGTGATACGGAGAAATTGTACTTATCGGCTCCAAGCTGATAAAAAGCCAGCCTTGAAAATGTTATCGGCTTTAATACATCATATCTAATTTTATGGAAGGTACGCAATATATCATCAGATGCAGGAGTTGAAACTTCGATCGAAGCTGAAACAGAACCATCGTTTGTTTTACCAAAAAATGTCATTTTTGCAAGGCTCGGCCCATCAGAATTATAGGCTGTTTTTATGCCGGCCAAATGATGCCTGTAGCCATTTGCATCATAATAAACTAAAAAATCCCCGCCCCCGACATTGTTTGTCCACGTCCACTTGGGTGAATCAGGTGCAATACTTTTAACCATTAATGGCCTGATGTCGTCAATCATTGAAAGACATAGACATACCTCAGGGTCATAGCATATAGATTCACCCCAATTACCTATAGCAACTTCATTCCAAAGCTGATTTCCGCCATAACCTATCAGGCAAAGCTGTGATTGCGAAACCGCGGCATTTTTACCCCACATTCCATAAATCAAATCAAGTTGAAAATCAACCGATGACCTCGCCGGAACTCTTATTTGAGTAATGCCGTGGAACCAATCTCCCTCATAAAGCATCGGTTTATTTTCCAATTTATGCCAATTCTTCGATATTTGAACAGGAATACCGGAAGGTATTTTAGAAGAATCTGTTATCATCGCTGTTCCGCCGGGAAAACAATAGTTTGCGTCAAAGCACAATTCCACAATAGAGTCTTGCCTGCTGCTATTGCTTACGTTTATGCTTAGGCTGTCAGAATGTTCAATTTTTTTGCTCACATCAAAGGGCTCTTTCAATTTCGGTAAAGCGATTTGATACCTGCCTCTTGATGAATCAAATGAGACATCAACCTGATTACCATCGACTGAATTTATGGCATTTATTTTTATTATTGAATTATCAACTTTTTTATTTGAAACAAAGGTTAAAAGTTCTGATTGGGATTGACCTTTAATCCAAACAGGAGATGTTTTAGAAATTCGGCCAAGTTCGGATAATCCTTTTTGCTCAAGCTTCGCTTCTAGAATCACGTTCTGAAGATCGCAGCTCGGAGTTATTTCAACAAGAAGCAGTAACTTATTAGGCCACGCCGAAATTTCAAGCCTGCCATCACAATGTAGTTTATTGCCTTGCGAATCTTCAAATTTCAACCCCGATATATCAAAACGCTGTAGTAATCTACCGCTTTCTATAATTCGATATGGAACGTCTTTCCATTTATCTTTATCGAGGTATTGCGATGCAACACATTTATATTTTTTTTGGCCGTATGTGATGCTTATATCCAGATGAGCACCGGGAAGATGAAAAATTTTTTCATTATGATCATAAAGCGCGGCCAAATAATCTGATGGCGTTAAAACCCCTAAATTTATTATGTCCGCCTTTTGGCAATCAATAGATAGGCCATAACTGCCGGTTTGAATACATACAATTGGCTTTGGAAATGGCGTTTCGCAATCAAACCCATTTGCCCACCACATATAACTAAAATCATTATTTTGCGGCAAACAATTACTTATGTGCACATTGCGAATATGATCACATCCCTGAAAAGCAAATAATATGAAAATGCCTAAAAACAGCTTTAAAAAAGCTGTAATAATGCAAAACACATTATCTAACAATAAACTATTTTTATGAAATCTATTAATCCGCATCCGCTCTCTATATTCAGTGCCAAAAAACATTCATCATCAGTAAAATCTATTTGCCCAAGCGAAACATAACTGAAAGAATCTATTTTTAATCTGATTTTTTTTTGCTTTATTACTTCCTTCCCATTTTTTCTGACGCTAACTTTCAGTTCTTCTTTTGTTGCACGATTATCAACAACATCTTTGGCACGCAAATAAACATCCATTCGTCCTTTTCCTGGAATTTTCACATTATATAAATAACTAATTCCTTTGCGTGCCAGCATCGCCACACCATTGGGTTCTTCTTCAATACACTGGCAGCCGATATCATCGTGCCGATAGCATTTACAAAGAGGTGTATGCGTAATTGGATGATGATGAAATTCATGCCCGCCTGAAACGTAATCTTCACACTCTATTTTAAACCATTCAGGCTCACCATCCAAATCGCCTTTCAATACAAGAACAGGTTCAGAAGAGTCAATATGTAACAAATTTATTTCAACCTCGAAATCTTTAATAGTAAAAGGTATCTTTACACATCCTGTAAGCGCGCAAAGCGACTTAAGTTTACGATCAGGACGTTCTATTGAAATTATCTTATCTTCGGGCATTTCCCATATATAAAAATAAATAGAATTTTCTTTAACTACGGCACCACCCCATTTGCGAATTCCTAAACCCGAAGGACGAACGCCATAAACCGATTCTCCGTTGTTTTCAAGCCATTTTCCAATTTCAAGATAACGTTCAATATGAGCCTGCGGAACACTGCCGGTTTCATCAGGGCCTGTATTGAGGAGGAAATTACCGCCTTTGCACACATTTGTTACAAGCCCATGAAGCGATTCCTTATATGTGATACATTTTTCTTCGCTATGATAGCCCCATGCGTCTTCACCGATGGTGGTACAACATTCTCGAGCAAGATATTTCGGCCCAGCCTGGTATAAAGGTCTTATACCGTGTTTTTCATAGGTTATAAAATCAACATCTCCATGAACAGTAATTCTGTTTCCTTCACTCAAAAAAGCCTGATTGATGCAAATCAATGCATGCGGCTGACGAATTCTTATTGTTTTAATTAAATTATCAAAATCCCATTTTTCCCAATCAATTATAAAATTTACACCGTCAAACCATATACCGTCTATTCGACCGTAATTTTCACATAATTCGGCAAGTTGTTTATTCA
Source organism: Phycisphaerales bacterium (assembly GCA_039679715.1). GTDB lineage: Bacteria > Planctomycetota > Phycisphaerae > Sedimentisphaerales > UBA12454 > UBA12454. The sequence goes on along the minus strand of JBDKUM010000166.1, from coordinate 3,096 downwards.
TAAAAGAAAGATAAGAATAGAAATCATTTTTATAATCCTCACGAGTCCAGTCCAAAAGGGAATAATAAAAGAAAAACATAATTCCATTCTTTCGGCAAGCCTCAACCAGCGGCTTCATCATATCCTTTCCATAAGGTGTGTTCATAATCGACCATTCAGGAAATTGTTTGGTCTCAAACATACTAAAACCGTCGTGATGTCGTGCTGTTACAACTACATATTTCAAACCCGCCTTCTTCATCAACCCTGCCCATTTTTCAGCACTATAGTTAACAGGATTGAATTTATCTCTAAGCTTTTCATATTCTTCGTGCGGTATATTTTCATTGAATTTTACCCATTCGCCGCGTTCAATTATAGCATACAGCCCCCAATGGATAAACATACCATATTTGGCATCTTCAAATTTTTCATGTGAAGTTGACTTATACAACGGAATACTCATTTTTACTCCAAAATCAATTGCTGACTGCTGTCATTTTATTGTTATTATTTCTTTTTTAGACAATTTCTTTACATCGCCGGCATCAATAATTCGTTCGTTTAGAAAATCTTTATTTATTCTTTGAACTGTAATATAAAGCAGGATACCAAAAACACAGAGAAGACAAACTCCAGTTAAAGGATGCCCAAGCAATAATTTTCCAATACCAAAAATCAGCGTAATTATACACCCTGCTGAAAAAATCCACGAAACCAGTGTTCTGCCCAGTCCTTCATATTCGCAATATTCGATTTGCATCTGTCCGACAACCGGCTTCCAAAACAACTTAAATGGTCTGGCTCGATGTACAAAATCCTTTAATCTTTCTAAATCAGTCGGCTTTGTAAGATAAGAAACAACAACCGCAATCGCCGTGATTGAAATCGTCATAAACAGCATTCTTGCCCCTACAAGATTAGGGTCGCTGCTGAATTCTATTTCGCGGTCAAGATTGAAAATAATCCTTGCGGGAACATCAAATATTTTTGCGAACAGCAGCAATGGAGCTATTATCCATGCTGCAAGAGTCGCAGCAAGATCGCCTGCGGCGTTCAGTCTCCACCAAAACCATCGCATGACGCTTACTACTATCATTCCCGAACCAACCACATAGAAAATCGTCAAAAGCTGCTGGATATCATGGGCAAAAAATGATATAAGCCCGCCACCTGCTGCCATCATAACTGTAGCAATCCTTGCTATCCAGATGTAATGTTTTGTTGATCCTTTTTTTACTATAAATCGTTTATAAACATCATTGACCAAATAAGAAGCACCCCAATTAAACATAGTGCTTATTGTCGATATAAACGCTGCAAGCAAAGCAGCCACAAGCAGACCTCTCAACCCTATTGGCAATATTGTGATTATCATTCGGGGATAAGCGCTATCGTTGGTAATGCCGTGACCAAGTTCCGGAATTACTATCAGCGAACAAAGTCCTACAATTATCCACGGCCAACATACAATACCATAGTATATTATCGAATGCATCATTATGGCAAAAGTCGCATGCCGACCGTCTTTGCACGCTAGAAGTCTTTGCGCCTGATAGCCACCGCTTACAGCAACCATTATCCACAATATTCCAAAATATCCAATGGCATTCCATATCGACATCTGCGCTGCGTTACTGCCTATGCTCGGAGCAATATTAAGATTATGCCCTGCCCATCCATGCATTGACGAAAGTTTTTCTACCATGGCATGCAGCCCGCCTACGTGATGTATTGAAAGAATCGCCAGCGTTGTTGTGCCCGCCGTAGCGATTATAAACAGGAAAAAGTCTGCATATACAATTCCCCATAATCCCGAAAGTGTACACATAGTCAATGCAACACACACTACGATGATAGTCGTCCAGATTTTGTATTCCGACGGCAATCCCATCGTCTCCCTGCTAATTGTCTCCATTGCCTTAGTTACCCATCCAATAATCAGGGGACAGAATATCAAGGCTGACGATGTACCGGACCAGAATCTCAACGTTCCCGCAAATTTGCCTGAATACCGGCATTCAATAAATTCAATGTCCGTAAGAACGCCCATTCGTCGCCAAAGACGCGCAAATAGTACGATAGCAAGGCCGGCTCCAATAACCGGAGCCCAGTATTGCCAAACATAATACACGCCATATTGTCTTATGAGAGCGGATACCCACAAAGGCGTATCTGCGGCAAAACTGGTGGCTATCATCGATGAACCGCTCAAATACCATGGCAATGCCCGCTCGGATACAAAAAAGGAATTTATATCTTTTCCGGCACGCCTGGTGAAATAGAGACCTATTGACACCGTGATGCCTAACAGCAAAGCAATCACAAGCCAATCGATCCAGTTTAGACTACTACCCATTTCTAACCCTTAGAAAATATACTTGAATCGTTTCTATTGTAACGATTCAGCCTATTTACCCCTACGCCATTTTGCGATTATTTATAGTGTTTTTGCGACTTGCTCCCCCCAAAAGCTATACTGAGCGTTTTCTATTCTTTACTTAGAGTACTGTGTTAAATTCGCCATATTTTTTGACAATACTTTGATTGATCCGTCCAGATGTTCTCGGCAAACATGGGGTGGATGGGTGAAATTTGCACCTTAGTTTTTCGTTTAATTTAATTATCAGAGCTAATCGGATAGATTAATTCCAAAAGTAGTCTACTTACATCTAAACATCTTTTCCTAATGTTCGACAAAAACGTAACTGTCATATCAAAAATGATATGTTTATATGATTTTCACCTCTGCAGGTCTGGAAGTAGTATACGCTTTTTTAGCAAATATGCTTTCACTCTTCCTTGTCCAGAAGTAGTGTACTCTTGTTTTGCCGATCAAAACTGGTATACTACTCGCAAACGTTGCAATACAGTGCAATGCGGTGCAATATTTGCAATGTTTTTGAGAAACAACTTGCAATTTGTCGTTAATTGTAGCTCATTGTCGTTCAATGAGTTACGACGAAATGCAAAAAAATGGATATTTAAAATGGGCATTGGCTTACAAGCAGGATGTCACAGGTTCAAGTCCTGTACTGCCCATTGTTGTAAGTTACGCTGAATTCGGAACTTTTGAATACCTGCCATGTGGCAGCGCGGTCGTAACTCTTATTAAAA
>JBDKUM010000165.1:0-5206 GCA_039679715.1 Phycisphaerales bacterium | reverse complement strand
CCGGCGGAATTTGCGAAGTTGTGCGTAGAGGTTGGTTGTTATAAACGGCAAAAACCTGTGACTGAAGATGTGGAAATGAAGGAAACCCTCTCAAATGAACTGGACTAAAAAATGGGGGCAGACCAATACTCGTATAAAAGAATGTGGCAGAATGATTAACTGTGCTGTGGAATGGAAGAATCTACCGGCATACGAAGACTGGTTAGTAAATCGAATGACCAACAAATTAACTGAATAATTATATCTTATAATGAAATTTTTTTAATGATAAAGGGATAATTATATGAGCGATAGGAACAACAAATCTGTCTGGTATGGAAAAATCTCTCATCATCTGCAACTTGGCGGAATTGAGACATCTGTTCTTGATAATGGCCCTGGCCGAAATGTGCGTATCGCATGGATTAACACCGGTACCGGACTTCGTTACAAAGTGGCGATCGACAGAGCAATGGACATCATTGATGCATTTTTCAATCAGCATAGTCTTGCGTGGTTAAGTTGCAATGGTATCACACAACCGCAGCCTGATTATTCGCATGGCATTGAATGGCTTAGCAATTTTCCGGGCGGTCTGCTTACCACATGTGGGTTGAGCCATACCGGCGGGCCGGAAAGCGACGAGTTCGGCAAACGGGGCCAGCATGGCAAAATCAGCAATATCCCCGCAACTCTGGAATCAATCGTTCAGCCGGATATAGTCGCCGGCAATTTAAATATGAGCATTACCGGAATTGCAAAAGAATCGAAAGTATTTGGCCCAAATCTCGAAATCAGGCGAACGATTGCCAGCACTCTCGGCAGTTCTGAAATACGAATCAGCGATAAAGTTACAAACCGCGGAAATACTTCTGTTCCGCATATGATTTTATATCACTGCAATTTCGGCTGGCCGCTTATTGATGATAAGACAAAAATCATTTGGAAGGGCGTTTGCCAATCACGCGGCCTCGAAATGGATAATGAAATTTTTAATGATAAGCAAAATTATAAACTTTGCCGCAATCCCATGAAATCGCATAATGCCGGCGGCGAATCCTGCGGTTTTATTGACGTAAAAGCTGATAAAAAAGGAATGTGCAAAATTGGCCTTTACAACAGCAAATTGAATTTAGCTGTTGCGATGGAATATAATAAAAAGCAGCTGCCTTGTCTTACAAATTGGCAGCATTGGGGGTTAGGCGAATATGTTTGTGCGCTTGAACCAGGAACTAATCCGCCGATTGGCCAGAAAAAAGCAAGAGAGTTGGATCAGCTTATTTATCTTGAACCGGGTGAATGCAGAAAATATGAGTTAAAAATATCGGTTTTGACAAAGCAAAAACAAATAAAGGAATTCACATCTATTGGATAATAAAATTATGGATAAGCACATTTTTGTTGGTTTTGGATTTGGGCCTATACAGGCAGGCCTTTTTGTAAATGAAGCATATAAAAGCGGCAATTTTTCAAGAATGGTAATTTCTGAAGTTGACCAAAAATTAGTCGATGCGGTTCGAGCGAATAAAGGCTGTTATTATATAAACGTTGCTAAAAATAACGGCATAGAAACATTTCAAATTAAAGGCATTGAAATATTCAATCCATCCGTTGACAACGATAGGGCTGAACTTATAAAGGCTATTTCCCAATCGACGGAACTTTGTACATCATTGCCTTCAGTTAATTTTTACGATAAAGGTGTTGTGCAGTTAATTAAAGATGGATTGAGTAAAATCCATAATATAATAATTTATACAGCAGAGAATAATAATCACGCCGCGGAAATCCTTGAACAAAAGGTCGGCTCATTTAAAAACGTTCAGTTTTTGAATACTGTAATCGGTAAGATGAGTCAGGTCATAACAGATAAGGAAGAAATACAAAGGAAGAATATAAAAACTATAGTCCCCGGCATAGACAGGGCGTTTTTGGTAGAGGAATTTAATAAAATCCTTGTAACAAAATGCCATATTCCAAATTTCACACCCGGCATAAAAGTATTTATTGAAAAAGAAGATTTGCTGCCGTTTGAGGAAGCGAAGCTTTATGGCCATAACGCTATACACGCACTTTTAGCGTATTTAGGTGCGCAAAAAGGTTATAAAAAGATGGCCGAGCTTAAAAATGATAGAGAGATTATGCAGGTAGCTAGTGATGCATTTAAAAAAGAATCTGGCGCTGCGTTGATAAAGAAATATTCGCACTTGAAGGATGAGTTATTTACCGAGGAAGGTTACCGGTCTTATGCGGAAGATTTATTGGAGAGGATGACGAATTCATATTTGGATGATACAATAGAAAGGGCGGCCAGAGACCCGCAACGGAAACTTGGCGAGAATGACCGAATATTTGGTACTATTAAATTGGCGAAAGAATACGGCATAGACCCAGTAAATATGACCAAAGCTGCCGAAGCAGGAATGAAGTATTTGAGAAAAGCCAATGATTTAAAGGTTAATCCGAGTCTTTAATTTGCAATCTATAACATAATCTTTGTTCTATTGATAGACAAAGAGATAGAGTATATACACACCGTGAAGGCAACCAAACGTCTCAAATAATTAAAAAATTTACGGGTCTATTGTCTGGCAATACCACTTATTACTGGCGTATAAATGAAAAAAATTCAACCGGTACTACAACAGGCGATGTTTGGCATTTTACAACCGGAACAAGCAACGGTATGACGGGTTGGTGGAAATTTGACGATGGTTCAGGTATAACCGCAACGGATTCTTCCACAAGCGATAACGATGGTGAAATGACAAATATGGATAGCAACAGTTGCTGGGTTTCAGGCAATATTGGTTCATATGCACTTGACTTTGATGGTTCTAATGACTACGTGTGGTTAGAGCCGGATTACAGGCTGAATCTTGGTACAGGCGATTTTTCTTTCAGTATGTGGGCCAAAAAGGAAAGTACCGGAACACGAAAGTTTCTGTGGAGCCAGCGAATAGATGGTTCTAACTGGTTCAACATGGAATGGACTGATGCTGATATTATTCAGGTCTACGGAAAACTCGCAAACGTTGAGTTACTCAATGTAAAAAGCAAAACAAAATTGGCAGCCGATACATGGTACCTCATAACTGTTGTTGTAGACAGAAATTCAGCTGCAAACACAAAAGTATATATCAATAACGTTGACGATACATATGGTACTCCTATAACAGCCGATGGTGAAGATCTCTCATTGAATGTGGGTGTTAGCATTGGACGCTGGTCTGGCGGTAGTTACTATTTTGACGATATTTTAGATGATTTCCGTCTATGTGATTGGGTTTTGGACGCGGGTGAACGATCAGAATTTTATCAGGAAGGCGCTGATAACAAAGCCATTTTCTGCAGTCCAGCCACTGGCAGCGCAACAGTAGACGTAAATTCTGTTCTTGTGTGGAGTATCGGGAAAAATGCAGTATCTCATGATGTTTATTTCGGAACGGCAAGTCCAGGCACATTCCGGGGCAATCAGGCGACAAATTCGTATAATTCTGGAACATTAAGTTCAAATACAACTTATTATTGGCGAATTGATGAGATCGATGTAAATGATGTAACAACAACCGGAGATGCGTTTACAACAGAGTAAATATCAAATTTTTAAAAAATATAAAAAGTTCATAATTTGTAGGCATAGCAATTTTCAAGTTGCTATGCCTTTTTTTTGACCGGTTAAGTTTTTGCTCGCTATGTTGAACATGGCAGTGGGGGTAATGCTAATATCAATTAGCAAGATATTAACTAAAGAAATGTCAAGACAAACGACAGATCCGTTACTTTGTTTAAGCTTGTAACATTCACATTTTAAAGGAGTTACAATATATAGTTTTTGTAATATAGAGTATAGATTAAATTGAGGTGTTGGTGTATAATTGGATGAGATGTAAATTACCTTTTGTATTAATGCATAGAGTTCTAAGATTGGAGCAGTTAATTTGCGACAAAGGTCTTCTGTAAGTTTGAAAAAAATTGCTGAGAGTACAAATCTTTCGATAACAACTGTGTCAAGAGTTCTTCGAGATAACGGTGAAGTATCAGATGAAACTCGAAAACGCGTTCTAAATGCTGCAAAAAAAATGCGTTACAGGCCTAATATGCTTGTACAGGCAATTCAAACTGGTAAAACACGTACAATGGGAGTGATTGTTCCGCCTTATGATTCTTATTGGGCAAGTGTTCTTTACGGGATACACGATGCGCTTTCAAAGGCAGACCACGTTTATATTAACGTGTGGTGTGATGAAAGAGCAAACGGCAGCACTTACACTGATTTACTACAGGAACAACTTCATCGCCTTATAGACAGGCGTGTTGACGGATTAATTCTTTGGGCGCACTTAGCGCCATTATATAACGAGAGCCTTATAAAGGATCTTGAGGCACGCGATTTACCCATTGTAACAATAGACCACGAGCTTCCATTTGCCGACTGTATTGAAACTGATGAGGAACTGGGTGCCACCCTTGTAGCGGAACATCTACTGGAATTGGGACATACTAATGTTGCACATCTTGGATGGGATAATTTTTATAAATGGGCATATCTGCGGCGAACATTTTTTGAAAAAGCAATTGCACAAAGTAATAAAGCTAATTGTACAACAATAATCTGTACCGCAGATGAAGAAGTTGAAAATGCCGTGAGGAAACTTTTATCTTTGAATCCAAGACCAACTGCAATATTCGCGTGCAGCGACCGATTAGCAAAAATGATTTATAACGTTGCCGAACAGATGAAATTAAGAATACCTGAAGTTTTATCTGTCATAGGTTATGCAGACTTGGAATTCTCTCAATGGATGCACCCGCCCCTTACAACCATCAAACAAAACGGCAAAGAAATGGGAAAAGCGGCTGCAGAAACCCTGTTAGAGCGTTCTCTTTCAAAGATTAAAGATGTTCCGCCACACCGAATTAAAATTAAATGTGAATTGGTAAAACGCCTCTCAACAGCAGCAATCAAATAAGACAATATTTATTTTAGCTGAAACATTAATTGGAGGGAAGGTGAAAAAAACAAAAAAGCATCCTCATTCTGTATCGGGGGCCCCCTGGGTGGCATAAAAGTGTCGTAAATTTGAATATATTTTACGAGCAAATAAAATTTAACAAATCGCACAAAACTACATAAGGGGATAAATTAGACCCATATATATAAATATATAAATAAATAAAAATAAAAATAAATTTCCTTGACATTTAACTATTAAAAAACTACATT
>JBDKUM010000164.1:0-1654 GCA_039679715.1 Phycisphaerales bacterium | reverse complement strand
TTTTAATACATATTCTCAAAAGAACCAATTTACTCACATATTATAAGTTATTCTCTTGTGCTATTTAACGCCATTTCGGTTTTAAATTCAGCCATTTCGCGCACAACTAATGATTAAATTTCAAATGATTGCTGCACAGATGATTTCTAAAAAAAAAGACATATAAATAGCCTATTTCTTAATTGTTAAATCATTCCAAATAACGGATATAGTCGACTAATGATTAATATGTTAGATCTCTATTTACAAAATCCAATACGCATCCCAATATTTTTAACGGTTGAAATTGCCCAACAAAACTGCATCCAATGAAATTAGTTCCGGCGAAGGCAGTGAATTAGGAAAATTTGGAGTACCGTTGCCGTTTTTAGCCGCCCATATCCAGACTGATATGTTACTACAATTGTTATCCTGACGCAACTGTTGTATTGAAATTTCATTATGAGCGGATTGCAAATCTATTTGCAGAATTTTCCAGTGTTCACGCTCAGCTAAACCCGTAGAATTCCAACCTTTTTCGGATGAAATTACCTGCACATTTGCTTGTGCGCCATTTACCAAAAACTGTTGATATGCCGAGTCCGTCACCAATTCAGACTTTCCTTCCATAATAACAAGCAATTTGGTTTGAGGTGCATTTGTATCAACCGCAGCTTGAAGGGAAATTGTCAAATCTGCAGCGGCAAAACTTTGGGGCACATTGGCGTGAATTTTTCCGCCAATTGAATTGCCGACATATTCAATGTCGCTGGTATTATATTTAGAACCGATCGTAAGTACGACGGTTTCATAAGGAGCTACCACGAATGTAAGAGTGCTGCCGTAATCAAGGTTTTGTCCATATATACGATTTTCGGGATACAGGCTCACTGCCGAGAGTTTTCCGACATCGGAATTAAAACCAATGCTCTTATCAATTTTTAGACTATACGTTAGCGGCAACAACCAAGGATTGCGAAGCAAAACAAGTGACTGATTATTTTTGTGATGCACATAGCCGTATATTTCGCGAGGCATAATCGCTGCATGAGTAAACTTCGGCACATTGCCAGTCTGCCATGAGGCGGGAAGCAGCGGGTATGTATTGGCAAGAATAGTACCGCTGTTATTTCGCGCCCATTTCAAAAGCTGTCCTAAATCTGACCAGCGCCGGCTGTTCATATAAGTAGGGTTCACATAAAGCGGCAGAAAACCATGTCCTCGCATTATAGTTGCAATGCCATCATTTAAAAATGGTTCTGGCGTTTGATGAACAATTCCGAGAATCTCCTGTGCAGCAGATGGCATCGATAGTAAAGACATGCCCTGAAAATTGTAGAAATCACGAGCTGTTGTATAACTTTCACGATAAATAGGACAAGGCACTCTTCCTGTCGGCGCATCATCGCCATACGGGCTTGTTACTGAGTTAACGTAAAACAGCCACCATGGACTCGGATTCCATGCGAAACAAGTCGCTTCAAGCCATGCTTGCGGCGCAGCATTATGCACCGCTTGAAATACATTTATACCGCCTTGAATCATTGCTTCAGCTGAGAGTTCGTTGGGTTCATGCCCATGATTTTTTTCCGGACAATTCAAATTATAACCATCGATCTTATATTGTTTGATGCCGTATAAAGTTGCATATTTAACCAGCATATCGCTGTACGCT
>JBDKUM010000163.1:0-12478 GCA_039679715.1 Phycisphaerales bacterium | reverse complement strand
GCTTTTATGTGAAAGATAATTGCAAGCTGGGAGAAGATTATTATTTATGGCTGCAAATCATGTTAAATCATAAAATCTACCGGATTTTGAAACCATTATGGTGGTATCATCTTGAAGCATCGGAATTATGCGATGCACCCTTAATAGATAAATGCAGGCAGCCTTTCCTTACAGATATAGAATCAATAAAAAATAATTGTCCCGATCATTTGCTTTCGGTGCTTGACAGATGGTACGGCCTATATGCGCTGGGATTAGCACAGGAATTGAGCTTTGCCGGCCAAAGCGATCAAGCAGTGAAACTGATTAATAAATTTCCGCAAATAAAAAAATATAAATGGGAATACTTTAAACTCCGCACAAAGATGATCGCACCGCAGCTTATTCTGATGGTCAGGTATTTTAAACAATACGCGAGACAAGCATGAATATCTGTTTATTAACAATGGAATGGCCGAATTACGGCGGTGGCATTGGAACTTACATGTTCAATCTCGCAAAAGGTTTAAAAGAGTACGGACATAAGGTAACAGTTATCACGCATAATAACGAACCTGTTAAAATTGACGGCGTGGAAATGAAAAGTGTACCGGTTGTAAATGGTAACGGCAGTTTGAAAAATAAAGTAATGCGATGGAGATGGGAACCGCATTATTCGTGGTCGGCAAACGCGTTTCGGCATTTTACCACGATAAAGGATTCGTTCGATATTATTGAAACAGCCGAATACGGCGCATGGGCAAGGCATTTCATCGGTCATTCGAATGTGCCTATTGTTGTGAGATGCCATACGCCGGCAAAAGATGTTCAGGAGATTGGCAGCAATGGCGGGAGTAATAATATTCCACTTTGGCTTAAAAACGAAGATAGATACGAAAGAATACAAACTCGCAAGGCGCCGGCAATAAGCGCCCCGGGTTATATGCTGTCCAATCATATCAGCTTGAACTGGTCAATACCCATCAATAAAATCAAAGTTCTTCCGAACCCGGTTGATACGGATTTATTCAGGCCTTCGACGACATTAATTAAACGAAAAGAAATATTATATACGGGCAGGCTGCAATACAATAAAGGCGTATTCGATTTGATCGATGCAGTTATTCCAATTCTGAAAGAGCATCCTGATTTGACAATTCGCCTGATTGGTAAAGATTTAAAAACACCTAAATGCCTGAACTCTTCATTTAAAATGGCATCTGAAGAAATTATTTCACGAGTTCCGTTAGAAAATCGAAAACAGGTTATATTAGCAGGCTGGGTATCAATTCAGGAACTTATAGCTTGTCAGCAGCAGGCAATGTGCGCTGTTGTGCCGAGTAGAGGTTTTGAAAGTTTTTCATATACCTTGACAGAACACATGGCATGCGGAACAGCCGTTGTCGCAACGCATTGTGGAGGGCCAACTGAAATAATTAACAACGGAGAGGATGGAATTATTGTACCCGCAGGAGATGTAGACGCTTTAACTGTCGCGATTCGAAAATTAATTAATGACCCGAAGCTTTGTTTTGAACTTGGCATTCGGGCAAGAAAAAAAGTAGAAGAAAAATATGCTATTTCAATGGTAGTGCCTGCCATTGCACAATGGTATGAACAAATAATAAGGAATTATCAAAATGATAAGCTGTGTCATTCGAACATTTAATGAAGGACAATTAATTAATCAGCTTCTTAATTCATTGTTTGCGCAGAATTATAAATATCCTCCAGAAATCGTGGTAGTAGACAGCGGCTCAACAGATGGAACAATTGAAACAATAAAAAAATTTAATGTGCAGTTAATTCAAATCAAAAAAGAAGATTTTAATTATTCATACGCTTTGAATCTCGGAATCGAAAAATGCGGAAATGAATTAATCGCCCTTTTATCAGGGCATGCTGTTCCATTTGATGAAACATGGTTTGAAAAAATAATCACGCATTTCAATGATAATCGGGTAGCGGCTGTTTATTGCAGGCAAATCCCTATGCCCGATGCGAACCCTTATGAAGTCTTGCGAATAAACAAAATGTTCGGCGATACTGAAAAATCAGCGGAGCATTTTAGCAACGCGGCTTGCTGTATTCGCAAAAGTGTCTGGCAGGAACATCCTTATCAAATTTTACCGGCCGCGGAAGATAAGGAATGGGCACAATGGGCAATGAATAATGGTTATAAAATAATATATGAGCCGAGAGCGGAAGTTTATCATTCGCATAATGAGCCATCAAGGAGAGCGGCTGCCAGAATAATTGACATTGAAAAGGCCAATGATTTAAGAGTTCGGCGAAACAGAACTGATATGCTAACTATGAAGCAATCAATAGGTTTGTTTGTTAGCGATTTAAAAAAATTACCGCTTATTCAATCTGATATTTACACGAAACTGGCGTTAATACGCGATTCCGCCGTAAAATCTTTTTGGTATGCATACGATTTCAATCGAAGAAAATAATGACAGAAGTTCCATTAATAAATAGAGTTACCCTTATAATCACAATCCTGCTCGCTCTTGCGACATTGGTTGTGCCAAGGAAATATCTGCTGCTGCCCTACATCGTAGGTGCATGTTTTGTTCCTACCGACCAGAGAATTATTCTGATGGGGCTTGATTTTACAGTTCTGCGAATCCTGGTAGCGGCTGGAATATTCAGGATTATGATTCGCGGCGAGAATATAAAAATTCATTGGAATAAATTTGATTTCCTGGTTTTTGCGTGGGTGTTATGCGGCGCTTTTATATATAGCATTCAATGGATGACCTTCAAAGCCATAATAAACAGATGCGGGTTATTATTCGATGTGATCGGCTTATACTGGATCTTCAGAAAAACTGTTCGAAGCTGGGATAATGCGAGATTAGCTGTTAATTTTTATGCAATCTGCATAATGGCACTTGCGCCGCTTGTAGCAATGGAGTGGGCCAGCGGAGACAATCCTTTTGAGACTCTTGGCAGAGTAACTACGCTTATACGAGACGAAAGATACAGGTGCCAGGCGGCCTTTCCTCATTCAATTATGCTGGGGTTGTTCTGTGCAATTTTATTGCCTTTATTCGCTGGTTTTGCCGGAATGAAACAAAATAAAATATTTTATTTTTCAGCAATGGTCGCGGTATTGTTTATCATAGCCGCAACTGCTTCAAGTACACCTATCCTGACTTTAGGCGCAGTCGTTTTTATTCTTTCTATGTACAAATTCAGAAGATATGTGTATGCCGCCGGCTGGGCTGGTGTTATTACACTTATTGGACTACATATAACTATGAATAAGCCTGTCTGGCATTTACTTGCCAGGGTAAATGTGTTGGGAAGCTCAACAGGCTGGCACAGGTTTAATGTAATCGACCAGGCAATAAAACATTTCAATCAATGGGCGGTATTAGGGTGTAAAAGCACCGCAAGCTGGGGCTGGGGATTGGGAGATGTAACAAACCAATTTGTGCTTGAAGGCGTACGAGGCGGTTTTATTACCCTTGTGCTTTTTATATTCATGCTCATGACAGCCATTAAAAGCATTTTAAATATTTGTCTTCATGAACCTGATAAAGTAAAAAGATTTATGCTCTGGTCAATTTTTGTGATGATCGCCGCGCATTGCATCTCATTTTTAGGAGTATCCTATTTCGGTCAAATTACGATGCTCTATTACATGTCTTTATCAATCGTCGGCTTGGCGATAGAACTTGAGGCAACAAATAATTTTATCATTGTTAATCAAGCTGCAGAAAATCAAAATTATAAGATAGCATATATATGAAAATTGAATTGTCTATAATTATCGTAAACTGGAACGGAAGTGAGATTACAAAACAATGCCTTACATCTATATATGAACAAACCCGACAAATCAGCTTTGAAGTAATTGTAGTCGATAACGGCTCAAGTGATTCATCTTGTGAAATGATTGAAAAATATTTCCCACAAGTAAGGATAATCGCTAATCGTGAAAACCGGGGTTTTGCCGCGGCAAATAATCAGGGTATTTTAGAAGCTAAAGGAGATTTTCTGCTTTTGCTTAATAATGATACGATAATTCTTGATCATGCGCTGGAGAAAATTATCGCCGTCGCAAAAGAAACACCTCAAGCGGGCGTTTTGGGATGCAAAGTACTAAATGCCGATATGACGCAGCAATCTTCATGTTTTAGGTTTCCCTCTTTATTAAATCTTACACTTGCCGCAATGCACCTTGATACGTTCTTTCCGAAACACAATTTTTTTGGGCGGGAAAGATATGCAAAAGTAAATTGGAACAAGATAACTGAAGTTGATGTTGTGTCGGGCTGCTTCATGCTTGTACGGAGAGAAGCGTATGAAAAAACCGGAGTGCTGGATGAAAGATTTTTTATGTACGCAGAGGAAACAGACTGGTGCCTGCGATTCCGGCAAAACGGCTGGAAAGTATTATATGCTCCTTACGGTGAAATCATACATTTGGGCGGCGCAAGCAGTAAAAAAAATAAAGGGCCAATGGCTTTGCAGTTGAAAGGAAGCATTCTTTTGTTCATTAAAAAACACAGAAGCAGATTATCATATTCAACCGCATGCCTCATCGTTTCGTTATATTTTATATTGAGAGCTTTTTTTCTTTTCAACGCAAATTGCTGTAAAGGTTCATTTTTATCATTGTTGGGAGCTGATTATCTATGTTTAAAAAAATGAATATGGGTATTGTTTGTTTCGGAGGAGAAGACTGGTGGTATCACAACAGAGGCCACATAGATTTTCAATTGATGAGACGCTTCGCCGAATATTGCACGGTTTTATATATAAATTCGATAGTCATGCAAAAACCTAAATTATCGCAGGGCAGCGATTTTCTCAAAAAAGTTATCAGAAAATCGAAAAGCATGCTCAACGGTTTGCAGAAAACAGATGCCGGTTTTTACGTTTTCAGTCCATTATCGATACCTTTGCATCATATAAATGAAGCCAGAAAATTTAATGATTTTTTAGTGGGACTGCAATCGGCTCTTGTTTGCGAAAAATTAAAAATACATAAGCCAATAGTCTGGGTCGCTTGTCCTCCTGCCGCTAACATTGCCTTGAACATGCAAAAAAGTTCGCTCATATATCAAAGAACAGACAAGTTTGAGGATTTTCCGAACATAGACGCCAATATTATAAAAAAATACGACTTAAAATTGAAGAAAACGGCAGATATTACATTTTTTGTTAATGAAAATCTTTATAACAATGAAGCCGGCGAATGCAAAAAAGCTGTCTTAATAGATCATGGGGTTGATTTTGAAAGTTTTGCGTCCGCCGAAAATATTGAGCATGTTCCCGAGGATATAAAAAAAATACCGAAACCAATTGCCGGTTTTTTTGGCGGAATGGACAGCCATACGTTTGATATGGATTTCATGGAAAAAACGATTGAAGCGGCAGGCGATATTTCATTTGTCTTTATCGGGAAATGTTCGATTGACTGCAAAAACATTTTATCCAAATCGAACGTTCACATGCTCGGACAAAAGCCATACGAACAAATACCGCATTATGGAAAATGTTTCGATGTTGCGATAATGCCCTGGAAGCAAAATAAGTGGATTGAAGCCTGCAACCCGATAAAACTTAAAGAATATCTTGCCCTGGGAAAGCCTGTTGTCAGCACACCTTTTCCCGTTTTAGACAAATATCAATCAATTGTTTACACAGCCAATACACCGCAGGATTTTGCTCAATGCATCTTCAAAGCAATAAATGAAAATGATCATATTAAAAAATCCTTTCGCAGGCAAACAGTTCAGGGTGAAACATGGGAAAAGAAAGCGCAATTAGTACTCGAAACATTATGCATGAAAGATGCACAAAATGAAGTTCACTCTGATTTTGTAAACAAGGGTACAATATAAAAAATGAAGAATAATCGTAAAATGAAAATATGCCTTGCTGCATCCGCAGGCGGCCATCTCACCCAACTATTAAAACTCGCACAAAGCTGGCATGAATATGAAGTTTTTTTCATTACCACCTGTAACGAAGTTAAAAATAAACTTGAAAAAAAAGCCAATGTTTATGTCGTTGGAGAGAGCAATAGACAGCACCCATTAAAAATCATAAAGACAATAATTTTTTGCATGAAAATAATTATAAACGAAAAGCCCAATGTAATTATAAGTACCGGAGCCGCTGTCGGCTGTATAGCTTGTTTACTTGGAAAATTGAGCGGCGCAAAAGTTATATGGGTAGACAGCATAACAAACATAGAAAGGCTATCACTTTCCGGCAGGCTTGTGCGTCCTGTCGCGAACCTGTTTATAGCTCAATGGCAGCAATTGGCTCAACGATACACTAATGTAATTTTTGAAGGAACATTAATATGATTTTCCTTACTGTCGGAACTCAGTTCCCATTTGACAGGCTCGTAACTGCTGTTGATAGAATCGCGGGAGAAAAAATTATAGATGAAGAGATTTTCGCACAAATCGGTGAAAGCAGTTACATACCGAAAAATTTCAAGGCGATAAAAAAAATGGATGCGGAATTATTCGAAAGGTTTATACGTAACTCTACAGCGATTATCAGCCATTCAGGCATGGGCACTATCGAAAATGCCTTAAAATATGAAAAACCGATGCTTGTCCTCCCAAGATTAAAAAAATTCGGCGAAGTTGTAAACGACCATCAGTTAGCGATTGCAAAGCGGTTTGAAGACAACGGATATTTATTAGCCGCCTGCGATGAAAAAGATTTGCGAGCAAAAATATTCGACTTAAAAACTTTCACACCCCAAAAGAGAATTAGCACAAGCGAAGCCATCATACAACGAATAAGTAAATTTCTGAATTCAATTAACAAAGAAATATATGACTATTCAGCAAGAAAATAGCGGGATAACCGCAATCGCACTGGCGGCCAATACTGATTTTGGAAGATGTAAACTTGCATCAAGAATACCGCCTGCGCTTTGGCCTATCCAGGATGAAACCGCGATAAACAGGCTTTTGGGTAAATTAACGAATCTTCCAATTAGTAAATTTGTAATTTGCTGCAATGGAAATAAAACTATTTTCCAGCAATCGATGAAAAATCCCGAAAAAGCAGAGTTATTATTTATTGATGAAAAAATGCCTTTTGGAACGGCAGGCTGTATCCGTGAAGCGATAAAGATAAGCAGCGACGATATAATTATCGCCATACCATCACAAATGGTTGAGGCTCCGGATTTATCAGAAGCAATAAAAACTCATAAAGACTGCAAAGCCGTTCTTTCGATAGTTTCAGGTAAAAATAAAAATTCAAAGTCATACGCACAAATATTTATAGCTAATCGTGAAATTTCAAAATATATCCCTGAAAAGGGTTATTTCGATATAAAAGAAAATCTAATACCCGCACTTGTGCGAAACAATAAAAAAATAATCGCACAGACTTTGCCTGTTAATTTATATTCGTTCCGAAATCATAACCAATATCTGGAAGTGATGAGTGAATTTCTGGCAGAAAACAACCTGGATGTTTTAATATCCGAAAATGCGAAAGTCTCAGCAACCGCTAAAATTTGCGGACCTGCCGTAATTATGGATAATAGCGAAATTGGTGATAACGCCATTATAATAGGACCGGCAATAATCGGCAGAAACGTAAAAGTTAATGAAGGTTCCCTTATTGAGCAAAGCATTCTATGGGACGGAACAAACATAAACAAAGAATGTTTTATAAATAATTGCGTTACTGACTACAATACGATTGTACCGGCACACAGCAGAATTGCCAACAAAGCTGTTATCCGAAACAAGCAGGCTTTAATTAATCTGAATTATTATCCATCAGCTTATATTAGAAAGATAGCTGCTGTCTTTGTAATGGCGACCCTTTTTGCATGGTCATATCTACCGGAACTCAAGGAATTAATAAAGACCTGGCTTGAAAACGATGATTATTCCGCGGGCATTCTGGTCCCCTTCCTTGCTTGTGCCGCAATATGGTTTAGAAAAAAAATAATATTTTCTACAACAAATAAAAGCATTTTGGCAGGTTTATTTATTTTCTTCATCTCGCAGCTAATCAGATTCTTCGGTTTGTATTTCATGTATTCTTCCGCTCAAAGACTTTCGCTGATAATATGCTTATGGTCTATAGTCATAATCCTGTTCGGCATAAAATTCTTTTACATGAATTTTTCCATTTTTTTATTTTCATTATTAATGCTGCCCCCTCCCCGGCTTATTCACAATTCCATTATGCTTCCTTTGCAGCAAATCGCGACTTCAGGTGCGGCCTTCTGCCTTGGATTATTTGGCTACGCTGTTCATCGTCAGGGCAATATTCTATACATTAATAATTCACCCGTTGCCGTATCGGAGGCGTGCAATGGATTAAGAATGATTACAGCTTTTTTAATAATCACCGTTTTCATGAGTTTAATTATCAAACGCAGCAAATGGGAAAAATTATCTTTATTAATTTCAAGCCTGCCTATCGCTCTTTTATGCAATATTGCGAGGCTTACACTTACAGCTTTAATTTTTACAATTGTTTGGAGCCAAAAATGGGCTTCATTAGTTCACGATTTCAGCGGCTACGCGATGGTACCGCTGGCGATCGCAATGGTACTGTTTGAAATGTGGATTATTAATATTTTAGCGGCAAGATCAAAAATGAACATCTCAACATAATTAAATACGGAGGTCATTCAAATGAACACACTGGCAAGATTCAATGATAGTCAAATCATTATGCAAAAAGGAGGCATAATTGAAGATGGCAATCAGTCTGAAACTTTAAATATCCTTTCTATACTGCGCAAGAGATGGAAAATATTATTTGCGACTATATTTATCATTAGCAGTATTGGAATTCCTCTTATATGGATTTTTGTGAAACCATATTACCTCGCGACAGCGGCGATTAGAGTTGCGCCTGTTATATCAAGCATCTTGTTTGGCGGCGAAGAGGGAATCCCGATGTACAGGTCGTATATGTATACTCAAGCCGATTTAATTATCTCAGACAGAGTTTTGCAGCGAGTCGTCGACGATTTAGCTGATAAAAATATCCTTGCTGCTGATATGGAAAAACCAGACCCGATTAAAGCGGTAAAAAATAAACTAACTCCCAAAAATTCACCCGACCTTGTTCTTGCACTCAAAAAAGCGATTGCAGGCAATAAACTTACAGTTGCGCCTGAAGACAATACCGAATTAATCAAGATCGCTGTTAAAAGCTCGAATCCTTCAAACGCTTCCAAAATCGCAAATGCTTTTGTTCAGGCATATATGACGATTGTGGCATCGGAAGAATTAAAGGATGGCGATCATAAACTTACAGTTCTTGAAAATGAACGAAGAGTAATGAGTGAAAAAATCGATAGGCAAAGGAAGACTTTAAATGACATGGCACAGGAATTCGGAACAATTGTGCTTGATACCCGTCAGCAAATGATGATGAATCATTTATCGAAAATGCAGGAAAAATTGACTGAGCTTGAACTTGAAAAAATCGTTTTGCAGACAAAAATCGACCTGCATAGCACCAAGCAGGAAAGAACAATAACACCCGAAATGATGGCCAAATTAAGGCATGATTTTATAAATTCCGACCTCATGGTGCAAACAACCGCATCAAACGTTGCAAATCTTGAACAGGTTCTCATCACAGCTAAACAGCAGCTTGCACCTACAAACCCTGAACTTGCCAGAAAAGTATCACTTTTGAGCGCATTAAAGCAAAGATTGGGAGAGCTTCGCGAGGAAGCAAGCAAAAACTTCGACGATATGGCGGCTAAAGAATTTAAAGAGAGCGATTTGCTCGAAGTGCAGGAATACAATGAAAAGCTTAATCAAATAGCAATGCATGAACAGCAGCTTCGTGATATGTTAAAAAATGAAGATTCAAAAACAATCGAATTGGGACGCAAGCAGCTCGCTATGCAGGATGTTAAAGAGCAACTGGATAGTTTCAAGGAAATGCATAGTACGATTCAAAAAAGAATTGGCGAATTGGAAATGGAAAGAAAACGGCTCGCCAGAATATCCGTTGCATATCTTGCGAATACCGCCCCCTATCAGGACAGAAGATTACAATTTACCATTGCTATAATGATGTTAAGCATTGCATCCGGAACCGGGTTGTCGCTGCTTACCAACAGGCTCGATATGCGACTCAAAACACCAGACGATATCGCAAAGAGAATCGGGGTCAGAATCATCGGCACAACTACAAGCAGAGATAAAATAAAGGAATCGATGTGGCCCAGGCAGTTGGCGGATGATTATCATGCAATTTGCATAAACCTCGGATTGATGAATAACTGCACTATTCCGAATAAATTAGCGATAACAAGTGCAGGCCCGCAGGAAGGAAAAAGCACGCTGGCGGTCAATCTTGCGACAAATCTGGCTAAAATCGGAAAAAAAGTTTTATTAATCGACGGCGATTTAAGAAAACCGGATGTCGCAAAATATCTGAATCTTGATAATAAAGGCAAAGGCATGCACCAGCTTCTTGCCGATTTTAAATTGCGTGATTTATTGATGTATTCAGAAACCCCCGGCCTGTCCGTTTTAACCGCGGAACCTTGCGACATATCTGTTATCAACAGGTTAATTCATCATAAAAATATGGTTGAATTTATTAACGAGGTCAGCAGGATTTTCGATCATGTCATTATTGATACTCCGCCGATATTAGCTGCCGTTGATGCTCTGCAATGGTCAAGCATGGTTGATGGCGTAATTTTAACGAGTTTGGCAGGCAGAACTGAAACTCCTGATTTAAAAGAATCAATAGAACGCCTTAAACAAATAAATGTAAACCTGTTGGGCATCGTCTTGTCAAACGTTACCTATAACAAAGTATATTATCCTTATGGTTATGGATATTACGGTAAAACAGAAAAAGTAAAAGACAGTAAAAAGAATTTCCCTGAAAATGATTTAATAAAAGAAGCAAAATAACTCCGATGAAATACGACCATTTTATAATTCTCAATGAAAACACATTGTCCGTTAAACTTGCGGATGAAAGCAAAATAATTGGCGATGCCATTTACTCCGCACAGCGGTATTGCAGCAGGTTTGAAGATGACAAATCTTTAAACTTCATACGAAATGGGAATATTAATATTGAGAAAAATTGCACTCCTTGGGTGGTTTTATCAAACGGTCGGTATATAAACAGGGTAAATCAGCAGCTTTTCAGGAATTTAATTCAGCAAAACGGCTCTGAAATTATAATGCTCAAAGGGGATAATAATCTCCTGCCCTATCGGGAAGATATGAGGATCAAATTATCTAATGAAGTTGCCGGCTATAGACGATTTTTCTTTGATTCGCTGATACCTGATACTTTACCAGACGATTGGCCGAATTTTACATTGATTAAATCATCGTGCTTAGCGTCTATTATTGAAAACTCTACCATCCCCGCAAGATTCTGTATTTTCCTGAAAAAATGCATTTTTAAAAATTTCAAAATACGGACATACAAAATTGGAAGCTCAACTTTAGACCTCGATACCGAACAAGGCGTGCTTACAATGATGAATCAATATTTGAATTCCAGCCATTTGCCATGCTCCGGAAAGATTATTGACCGTCAAAATGTTCGGATGTATGGAAACATAATGTCAGACGAAAATGTCAGAATTGAAAAAGGTGCAACCATCGTTGGGCCTGCGATTATTGGCGAAAACGTAACTATTTCCTCATCTGCGACAATATACAACTCGATAATTCGACCTGGCACTAATGTGCAGGCCAATACGTTTGTAAGAACTAAAATTTTAGGTACTACAGACGAAAACAAAACCGAAATCGGCAATGAAAAGAAATCATGTTCGATAATTCCTGAAGTTACTGACAACTATCGTGCCTGGCATTTTTTATCGTATGCAACATTCGGAAAAAGAATATGCGATTTTCTCATTGCACTAGTTGCTCTGCCCTGGTTTTCAATTATTTTTATATTTATTGCCGCTGCTATAAAGATTACCTCGACCGGGCCTGTTCTTTTTAAACATAAACGACAAGGTTTGCATGGCAAAACTTTTTCATGCCTAAAATTCAGAACTATGATCATTAACGCTGATGAAATACAGGAAAAATTAGGTTTCCAAAACCAGGTTGACGGCCCGCAATTCAAAATTGAAAACGATCCGAGAGTTACAATTATTGGAAAATTCCTGCGAGATACGCACATAGACGAACTTCCGCAAGTCATAAATATTCTTTTTGGTCAGATGAGTTTAATCGGCCCCAGGCCTTCACCTGCCAAAGAAAATAATTTTTGCAGCTATTGGCGCGACGCCAGGCTCTCTGTCAGGCCGGGAATTACAGGATTATGGCAAATGGAAAGAACACGTGAAAGCGGCCAGGATTTTCAGGAATGGATTTATTATGATACACAGTATGTAAAACATCTATCGCTAATGCTTGATTTGAAAATTTTCTTCAAAACAATAATCAAGCTCATGCTGAACTTTTTTAAACATTTATAAATTTAGAGGATAACGACATGCACCGGAAAACCAAAAGGAATATAAAGA
>JBDKUM010000162.1:0-2060 GCA_039679715.1 Phycisphaerales bacterium | reverse complement strand
GAAAACAACCATTTTTTAGTTCATCTGCCAAACGGTCAGTTGGGTCGCCTTAAAAAAGACGCCCTCAAAACGGTTATCTGAAGAATATTTTCCCAACAACGCTCATTCTGCCAGCGCAATTACTTTTGCCGTGAAATAAGCCCAATCCAAGACACTATGCCCAATTCTCGCTTAATTACCTATGATAGAGTTACCGTAGCGCCGCTTGGCATTTTCCCCATCAGCCCCACCACAACCCCAAGATAGGTATGTAGGCAAGCTACAGTAAATTTGCAGCCAATGGGTGGAAACAAAATTATCTCTGGTCGTGGTAATTTCTCTGCAAAAATAAAGAAATTGTAAGCAACAAAGCCCTTTAGATTTTGTGGCTTCTCCCTTACAACTTCTCTTGTTGCAGGCATTATGAGCTATCAAACCACCGCTCACATAGGTTTAGTAACTATGTAAACATACGGTTGAGCTTAGCCGGAAAGCATATCTAACGGTTATTTTTCTTCTTGCGGCTCAAAATCTTCTGGAACTTTGCCTTCTAAACTATCAATCATAAACTGAGCCGATTCATTTAAATCGCCGGTAGGATATTTCTGCAAAAAATCTTTGAAAAGCTGCAGAGCCAGGTCTGTTTGTTTCATTTCTTCGGCAATGAGAAATGCTTTCATAAAAGATGCTTTATAATCATCGGTCTTATTATTATAATACTTTATAATTTGGTCATAATAAGTAATGGCATCTTTGAAATTGCGTTGTCTGGCTGCATTATCAGCTTGATCGAATAGTTCTTCCGCACTCATTGTAAGAGTGAGACGCTCAGGGTATTTTTTCAGATGAAATTCCTTAAATAATGAATCGGTGACTTCCCCTTGTTTCGTTTTACTTTTCTCGGATTTAATCAGTCCATAAATACGAGGTCCCGCTTCCTGTTTACTTTTATAGACCTTGGGGGTTTCCTTGATGGTGCGGAAAAAGACAATATCTCCTCTGGCAGATTTAAAAACGGGGCTAAGATAACCAACGGGATTATTCCAAACCATATTGGAGAAATCAGCATCCTGTCCAATACCGGTAATGATGCCGTTTTTATATTGAAAATCCAAAATGGCGTTAGCCGGCTTGAGGGAATATTTCTTGATTAAATCCTGCATTGCCTTTTCATTATTTTTCTTATATGCCTTTTTGTATTTTTTCCATACTTTGTCCGCTACTTTTTGATTATCAAAAAAGAGAACTTCAAGGGTGCGATATTCGGGAGTGGCATATTGTTCTTTATCTTGTTCATAGCGTTGGGCAATCTCGTCGTCACTAACTTCGATAGCGTCGGCAACAAGTTTTTCAAATGCCCCGCGCAAAATATAAGAGCGCTTTGCTTGAATGAAATCAGCATTATCCGCAAAATATTTTTCATAGCCCAAAGATTTTGCTTCAATGAACATAAGGTCTTGCATCAGTTCCTGAGAAATGAGTAAATTGATGCCTCCCCCCTTAGTTACGAACATCTGTTCTTGAGGAGAAAGTTTGTCGTATATCTGTAGTAATTGTTTCACGGTAATTTGTAAATCGGGTCGCGCGGCATTTACTACTATTTTATCCATTAAGGCATTATTGTTGTTGCGCTTTTCAGGTGCTAAAACGATGGCATTTACGGTAGTGGTGTCGATGACAACCGCATATTTCGCTTTCAAATTTTCCGTTATGGAATTTAACAATTCCTTCTCTTTCAGGGGACGCAAACGCTGTTCAATTTCAGGTTTTACTTCTGTAAAATCTTTTTGATATCCTTCCACCCTATCCACAATGCGGAAAATATGCCAACCATTTGTTGTATTGATGGGACCGATAAAAGAAAGAGTATCCACTGTAGCGTTGCGAATTAAATTTTCCAATTCTGCATCATTACCGACGCCAGGAATATTTCCATTCAAACGAATGTTCTTAATTCTGCCTTTCAAACCCTTGGCATAAGTATTTTGGTTGTATTTATCTGAAATCGCGGCAAAAGAAGCGCCCTTTTTAAGTTCCGCTAATGCCTTGCGTGCTTCCGTTTCATTTTCAGCTTGAATATA
>JBDKUM010000161.1:0-5482 GCA_039679715.1 Phycisphaerales bacterium | reverse complement strand
ATTCATTGCCTAACTCTATCGCTTCTAAAGACTTCGGTGTTTCTTTAACTTCTTGTTTTTCTGTTTTTTTGTCATCGTTTGTAGTGCAAGTCAAAGACGACGAATGACACGAAAAGTCAGCATTTTTTGTAAGTTTTTTGTAAGCTGGTTTGTAAGGGAAATTAGGTGTTTCCACGGTTCGATTGTCAGTACCAGTGGCGACCTGTTGAGCGTTCTCTTTTGCTTTAAAATCAGGCAGTGAGGAAACCGCCTCGGCCTCTTGGCCAACCAAAACGTGAGTGTATCGCAACATAGTCAGGTTTATATCACTGTGACGCATTATAGCTTGTGCGACTTTAGGGTGAACACCCATCGCGGCTAGTAATGTTCCTGTCGTATGGCGGAGTGAATGAAAATCAATACGTCCATCTTCATTGACATCTTTGATTTTGGCCTCGGCAAGATCGGCGCGAAGCATTTCGGCCATCGTGAATTTATCTGGTAAGTTGAATGCTACCGCCGCTGGTAATTTTGTAATAAAAAGTTCTTTTAGTTGATATGCGGTTTCAGGTCTAAGTGGTAAAGTACATTGCTGTCGATTTTTAGCATATTCAGCTTTAACGGTTACACCTAAATTCTCAAAATCAAAAGATGAAGTCGTTAGGCTTCGTAACTCGCCCGCTCTTAATCCGGTTTCAATTGCCAGTCGGTATAAAACCGCTCGTTCGTAACCTGTCATACCGTATCGTTCGATCGCGTTTTCTGTGGTGACCAGAAGTGTGCCTATTTCATCTACTGTTAGGGCACGACGTTTCCGTACAATTGATGTTTTTACATCTTTACGTTTCAAATATTCAATTGGAGATTCGCTTGCCCGGCTGTCCTGAACCATCCAGCGGCAAAACTGTTTTACGGATCGCAGATAATAATTGAACGTTTGAATGCTTATCGGTTTTTCACCAGCCAATAGCGTCGTCAGATACGTTTGAATTTTACTTCCTGATATATCAGGCCATACTTTGAATTCGCATCCGGCTATAATTTTATTTACACGCTCGTATGTGGTTCCCGCGTGATGTTCGGTATTGCCTTTAGCTATGAGACTGTTTTTAAAATCTGTAAGGTGGTCACCAAGAGGACGTTTTCGATGTTCTGCGTATCTATCAACAAGCCCGGCTTGCGCAAGTTCCGCTTCACGTTCGAGTTTTGCGGCTAATTGTGCTGTTGCTGTTTTATCTTTGAAGCCTTTAACGCGTTTTCGCAGACCATCCGCGGTTTTGTAGTCAATATACCAATGTTCTGATTTGAATTTGACTTTTTTGCCGGTTTGATCAAGTTTCGTGTATTGTTGTCTAAAAATGCTTGCCATTAAGTGAATCCTTATTGTATAAGTATAAGTATAGCCATTTAATCCTTATTGTCAAGGGTGAATTTTCAAATTATTTTTCTTCTATCTTGTCCCGTAATTTGTATGATCCTGTATGTTACAAATAAGGTTTATTAAAGAAATGCTGCCTTATCGTTTTCAAAAAATAATAAAAATATTTTCATCGATTAGCCTTTTTATTGCCTCAAAAAATATCTTCTAAATTCCAGAACTGAATTTTTAATTCCATAGTACAGGGAAAAATATTGTTATGGCATAAGCCTACCCCTCCCTTAATGGTTTGCGGTAAGGAATCCCTTATTTTATATTGGTACCTGAATTTCGATTTTAGCTACTGAAGAATTTTTTGATGAAATGTTTTCTTATTTTATGAGGTTATGAAATGTTTAATATCCTAATGGAATTTGATCCTGAAAACCCAACTTTAATATGGTCAATAGTAATAATTATTGCAATGTATTTGATACCATATGCAGGAATTAGTTTAATCTCACAATTAATCCTTAGGTATCGGGAGCCCAAAATAATAACTTTCTTATGGTTTATAGGCTTCCTAATATTTTTGATTGCGTTTTTATTGAGTTGATAAAATAAGATAATGCGCAGATGAAAATTAATATTCAGGCAGTATTAAATTGAACTGTCAAAATGTGACAGTAGGGGGCATTTGTTAATATGCAACGAAATGTGATATCATTTTGCTTTTCAAGCTAAAGATAATGCAAACATAGTTCAGGGTGTGCCGGATAACTTTACGGAAGTTGGATTTTTGTTAATGCTGAAAGCGGTGGAGGATTATATTAAATATTTCGATGCAAAGTAGGATTTCTGCCATATGGATGGCGTTTCAATATGTTTAAGCTTTTGGAACTGTCTCATATGGCTATTTAGCAGACGCATGTTTGACTAGCAGGCCAGGTATTAATTTTAAATATGCCAAAAGAAAGATTTGCTATTTGCGAAAATTGTGAAAATGTCACCTGGCTTAAAGATAAAGAATTTGCAGCCTGGCTTAATGAAAATAGAAATAAAAGTTAAGCGACTAGCCCTAAAAAGCCGCATAGGGCTTTGACGCCGAGGTATTGTATAAAATGCAAGTGTAATATTATGGCGAAGGTTTATAGTAGAGAGGCGATGTGTCCGGAGGCGATGTGTCCGGATTTGGCATGCTAGAGGTTGCTGGGGTGGTTACAAGAATTTATTATTGATGGAACAACAGTGACCAGGATATACGCCTGGTTTCTGGTGATTTAAGAGTTACTGTAATATTTGTTCCCACTCCATCAATTATAGCGGTCGCACCTGCTGCGATATCTGCTTTTGAAAGGATAACAGTTTTCGGCCGGTTGTAAGACGAAGCACTAATCGTTAAGTGTGTAACATCATTAGCAATCACATCGGTGTCGGCACTAAGCGTATTGTTTTTATTGTTCCATGATTCATTAAATATATCTGTCAATCCCTGAGTGATGTGCCTGGAGCTGGCAAGGATTCGCGGATACGATTTAACTTCACGCAAGGCAAGAACCTGACAGGAGCCTGGGGCTAAGTCTGCGACCAATTTGTCTTTAAATGGTTCAAGTATTGTGCCTGACCAAAATTCACGGCCAATCCATTGTTTATCAGTTGGCAGGCCCAAACGATCTGTATCGTATTCGATGTGGGCTGATTCTTTGTCGTCCCAGTTAAATAATCCGAGAACATATCGGCCTGATTTTTCGTCAGAGACAAGCCATATCATTGCCAAATCGTGTTCAAGAACATCAACCGGGCGAGCGTTAAATTTGTGAACAGGCAGAGAACGCTTAATAAGTTCAAGGCGTTCAGTTGGTAATTCCGGCAGCCAATCGCTTGATGCGTTTAGTGTTCCGCTGACCGCGACCCATGATGTGATAAGCCGAGCATGTTCGATTGGCATAGAATCACGGACGTAAATTGGGTCTGGGTCGTTATACCAAATGCGACGATTTAAAAACCATCTGTTGCTGCCGTGCCAAGGGCCCACTTTGAGGAGGGACCAATCTGGTTTGTTGTCAGGGCCAATTCTCATCGCGTCTACCATGCCAATAGCTGCGCCAAAGCTTCGCATGTTCTGTGCTGTATTACAGCCGAGGATAAAAACATTATTGCCTGCACCTTTGCGGATCAATCGAAAAGCATTGTGATACGCTTGAAACGGTGTCAATGAGGGATTGAAAACAATTTGCCTGCCGAAATCATCTGGTTTATATGAGTTATGTATGTAAAGCATTTGATTGCCAAGGCCGGTCCATAAGCCGTCAAGTTTAAAGAGTTCATAGCCCCAGTCGCGGCCAATGCGTTTGGCAAGGTTGTAAATGTAATCTTGTACTTCCGGATTTGTTACATCAAGTGAACCGCCGCCCCATCTGTTAAAATAGACTGAACCATCCTCTCGTTTGACAAACCAATTTTGTTTGTCTGCGAACCAAGGGTCTGTGTGAGTGCCGGCGAATGGCATATACCAGATGCCGGGGACCAATCCTTTGTTGCGTATACCGTGAGCCGTGGCTTTCATACCAGACGGATAGGGTCCATTCGGGTCAACGTGTTCAAAGACTTTGCGAGGGCCGTTATCTTTTGTGCCGTCCTGCCAATTATCATCGATTTGGATATAATTAAAGCCGTATGGTGTAAGTTCTCGCGAGGCAAACTTAGCTAATTCCTGAATGTGCTGTTCGTCACAAGCGCCGCCGTATTTTTTGCTGTACCATGTGCAGTAGCCGGATAATTGATTGGGCAACTCTATGTGATTTACAGCGGCAGTCAGATCTGCCCATTGTTCGAGGCCAAGTCTTACATCATCAAAAAATCCAATTGCGAGAGTTTCACCTTTTACTGATTGGCCGGGTTCGAGCAATAGGCGGCCATAATCAGTTTGTGCGGCAAATGTCAACGAGTTGTCATCGCAGCCAGAAAATAAAATGCCATCGCCGCGTTCAAATGTAGTCCAACCTGCGACTAATCCTGCACGGCTCTGTGGTTCAGCCAGTGCCAAAAATACATAAGAGCCTGGATGGGCATTGGGCTTGGTTAGCCCGGCAGTACCAAACGCACGGATTTTGTCAGCCGCAACACCTAAATCAAGAGTTGCCTCCGGCAGCTGGTAAACCGGTAGATTGATTTGTTTGTCTGTTTTATTAGTTAGTGTTGAACTGACCAGAGCGAAAGCCTGATCATGCGGAAGAGTGATTTTTAGTGAGTATTCATTGCAGGTATTGATTGTAAG
This sequence comes from Phycisphaerales bacterium, assembly GCA_039679715.1. Taxonomy (GTDB): domain Bacteria; phylum Planctomycetota; class Phycisphaerae; order Sedimentisphaerales; family UBA12454; genus UBA12454. The sequence continues at coordinate 869 of JBDKUM010000161.1, read as the reverse complement.
TGTGTTATTTTTTATAGCAACATTTGCGTTATTTGGAATTTTGAATTGCAAAGATGGTAAGTTTTGACCTGTTCGTGTCAAAACAATTGAGTTGTCTGTGGTATGTCGCAGTGTGAGATATTGGCTGCATATTTCGGCGGCATTAGCCATAGTACAAAAAAACAGCAGCAGAAAGAAGAAAGCTTTATGATTTCTACTATAGTAAAAATATTTTTTGTTATATGTCCTTTGTTTTAGCTTCATAATATTCCTCACAATCTAGGTGTCTTTAGAATCAAATTAATTGCAACCATATGATATGTTTAGTTCTATTCTTCAGTTTTTTTCAGCATATTTTTAATGTCCATATATATCCTTTTACAGCAACATAAATAGTTATAGTGGAATACCATATACCCAACCCCCAGATATAACTGCAATTGCATCATACCCCATAAAACCAAACAGCATATAAATGCATTACAAACGTTGTGAATCCATCTTATAATACGCACCAAAAATTGTCAAGCAGTTTTTTCATGTTCATAATGCGATCTATCTGTTTGGCAGGTTCTCTCGTAATAGGCAAATATTTCTGACACCTAACTATTCTCTATGAAATAACTTAGAGCTTATTCTGACTCGGTGAAACTCTTTATTTATCCGTTTCTTGGGGAATGAAATACAAATTTTATGAAAAAAAATACTAAAAAAACTTGACATATATTTGTAAAATGCTTATCACAACGTTTGTAATGCATTTATATGCTGTTTGGTTTTATGGGGTATGATGCGATTGCAGTTGTATCTTGAGGGTTTGTATGAAATTTAGTTTTTATTTTTTTTGCGTATTCTATCCCGTTCTGGTTAATGCAGCAGCAGTGCTTGAG
>JBDKUM010000160.1:0-20978 GCA_039679715.1 Phycisphaerales bacterium | reverse complement strand
CTCAAGCACTGCTGCTGCATTAACCAGAACGGGATAGAATACGCAAAAAAAATAAAAACTAAATTTCATACAAACCCTCAAGATACAACTGCAATCGCATCATACCCCATAAAACCAAACAGCATATGAATGTATTACAAACGTTGTGAATCCATCTTATAATAAGCATCAAAAATTGTCAAGCAGTTTTTTCATGTTCATAATGCGATCGTATCTATTTGGCAGGTTCTCTCGTAATAGGCAAACATTTCTGACACCTAACTATTCTCTATGAAATAACTTAGAGCTTATTCTGACAATCAGGATTCTAAAATTGTTAACATTTTTTGAATATGAAACAAAAACCTATGGCTTACAATCATCACATGTCTGGCTTATTGCATCGACGAACAATTGTAAAAAGCTAATTGCATTGATCTTGATTTTTTCATAATGATTTTCGCAAACGACAGCCGCATTGACAACCCGAACTTCGGTGAATACTTCAGAAAACATTGACCTTGAGAAACTGCATATCCAGAGCCATCGGCTTATAAGAAGGTTAGGGCTGCCAGATCCTGCGAATAATGCGGTCATGTCCAGAGAAGCTTGCCTTCTTTAGTAAATGCTCCACAATGTACCGCTTCATTAAAAATGTTTTTGGGCCACTCTTTAGATAAACCATCTATACCAGATAAATACGTGATCCGAATGCCACAGTTTTTACAATAATAAAATGTTCTTAGTCCTTCAGAATCTTTTTTAAAAAATTTCATTCGCTTTCTGCATTCTGGGCAATGTACGTAAGTTTGGGCTTACAGGCGGGTGATTGACGGCTGATTTAATAAAAATAGTTACAATTTAATTACACCGGCTAAAAAAACAAAAAAGGCAGCTGCAACTAAGTTGTTGCGACTGCCTTATTTACGTCAATAGCGGGGGCAGGATTCGAACCTACGACCTCCGGGTTATGAGTACAAAATCATGTTTGTAAGTATTTGTCAATAAATGATTAATGATTGCAGAAAAAAGAGTTATGACGCTGACCGTAGCGTGACCGAATCGCAACAGTAGCCCAACCGTACATATCTGTTGCGCATTTTGTTGCGCGCCCCTTTGGCTGGTGGATCCTTATATGTTTTTTTGTCGCTGCAGAGTATGGATAAGAATGGTCGGATATTATTCATTCATTTTTTTTCAATGTTTCTAAATACTTCATTCCTGCTTCGGCGGCTTTGGTCATATTAACCGGGTCTATGCCATACTGCTTTGCCAGTTTTATCGTGCCGAAGATTCTGTCATTTTCACCAAGTTTACGCTGCGGGTCTCTAGCTGCCCGTTCTATCGTATCATCCAAATACAGATTCGTCATACGTTCCAGCAAATCTTCCGCATAAGCTCTATAGCCCGCATCTGTAAATAATTCATCTTTCAAATGTGCGTATTTCTTTATCAAAGCAGCGCCGGACTCTTTGGTAAACGCATCTCTTGCAATTTGCATAATCTCTTTATCATTTTTCAATTCAGCCATTTTTTTATAACCTTTTTGGGCACCTAAAAACGCCAAAAGCGCGTGAATCGCATTATGGCCATAAAGTTTCGCTTCCTCGAACGGCAGCAAATCCTCTTTTTCAATGAAAACTTTTATGCCTGGTGTGAAATTCGGAATGCGGCATTTGGTTACAAGAATTTTATTAAATTCTTCAACGAGAAACGCCCTGTCAATGCCGGGTACTATCGTTTTTAAATTCTTCTTTTGAATTTCGTCCTTATCGGTAACGACCTGACTCATTTTGCCGATTACGGTATTTAAAAATTGAACGTTTTTAAACGAGCCGACTTTTTGCTCCAAAATTTCCGCAGCGTGATTGTTATTTTCGGCGGTATAAATAATGGTACTATTTTTTTGGCACAATCCTTCTCTAATTAATTGTGCAACGCCTTTATCATAAAAATTTACCGACGGCAGAGATGTGCAGATTTCAGTGGATTGAGATATAGCTTTCAAAATCTCGCTGCGATCTTCATCATTTGAAGGATTGTAAATCTCGATACCTTCAATTTTAAACGTCTCAATTCCGTTGCTTTTCGCGACATTTATGAAATAAGATCCATTATTTGCACGAACCGCATCGACCAATTTCTGATCAACTTCAGAAATAACTATTCGTGAGAAATTTCCGCTTTTGTATGCTTCATTAACAAAAAGGCCGGATTGTATAGGGCCGAAACCAAAACCAACAAAAATATGATTTTTCATAGTTGTTTAATCGATAGTAATAACAGCATTTTTCTTTTCAGATTCCAATGCCGCAGTGAATAATTTATGACTTAAAGCCGCTTCACCAGGTGTTACGCAACCTGCGAATTCAGAAACCGGCTTTCCATTTTTCAATTCGTACAAAAACGCCGCCCACATTTGCAGAATTGAATCTGAAAAACCAGACTGGAAGATTCCGCCTGTAATCGATTTGAACGCCATATCGTGCCCCATATCAATTACCTCCCAGCCCTGCTCGCCGCCAGTGTATTCCAAAAGTTCGAGCGTATTGATTTGTTTGCTCGACCAGCGGACAGAAGTCTTTGTTCCAAGAATTTCAAGATACCATGTGTTTTTATTTCCCGGAGCAATACGCTGCGTTTTTATTGTCATTGGAAACTGCTGCTTTGTACCCCTATCCTCGGCGAGACAAAACAAAGTCGCGTTATCCCATGTTTCACAAGGAGCCATTCCTCCTTTGCCATCGGGCCTTTCTTTTACGATATTTGAAAGTATAGCACGAACATTTTTCGGAATCCAGCCTGCTCTGAAAGGCATATGACAGGCATGCATACCTAAATCCCCCATGCAGCCATATTCACCATTGAATTTTAACATGCGTTTCCAATTAATGGGTTTGCTATAGTCCAAATCGCTTGAATGTAAAAATCCGCTGCTGACTTCAAGTATCTGACCAAACAAATTATTTTCAATCATCTTTCCAATTTTCTGCATGGCTGGGAAGAATACCGATTCACTCGAACATCTTACAAATACATCGGGATGTTTTTTAATGCATTCAGAGATTTTATCATTCGCCGCTTTATCAATGCCGAAAGGTTTTTCGCCAAGCAGATGCTTTCCGGCTTCTATCGCGGTACAATAAAGCTCGGCGTGAAGATTGTGAGGCACGGCAATGTAAACAGCTTCAACATCTTTATTTGCCAAAAGCTGCTTATAATCATTCGTTACCTGTTTTATAGACGCAAAATTATCCGTGTACCATTTCAATATTTTTTCACTGGTATCGCACACCGCAATAATTTCCGGTCTAATATCCATTTCAGGAAGATGACACCAGCGTGCAACTGCGGAAGCAAATTCACGGCCCATAAGGCCGCAGCCGATAATTCCGAATTTTACTGTTTTCATTTGAGCAGTTCCTTTTCTGTTTCGCCAATCGCTTCATCAATAATATCAAGACCTTTAAGCAGAACCTCATCTTCCATAACAATCGGCGGAGACATTCTTAAAATATGGCCTGCTGGAATCCAGGCAAGTCCTTTTCTAAAAGCCTTTTGATAAACAAGAGCGCCTGCTTTATCGAACGGTTCTTTTGTTTTTTTGTCTTTTACAAGCTCAATACCCATTAAGCATCCTTTTGCGCGGACATCTCCTACGATAGGATGCTCTGCTTTCATTTTTTCCATGCGTTTGATTGCAAGTTCGCCCAGATGCGCCGAACGCTCGAGAAGATTTTCTTCTTCGATTGCTTGAATACAGGCTAATGCCGCAGCACAAGCCATCGGATTGCCGCCATAACTGCTCGAAGCGGAAATCGATTCGAATGATTCTTTGAACGGTTCACGAACCGCGACACAGGTTACAGGGAAACCATTTCCGAAACCTTTACCGATTGTGACGATATCAGGGACAACGTTCCAGTTTTCCATACACAGCCATTTGCCGCATCTTCCGAAACTTGTAAGTACTTCATCAATCATAAGCAGGATTTTTTTCTGGTCGCAATATTTGCGAAGTTTCGGGAAGAAATCATCCGGAGGCATAACCGAGCCGCCCCAGCCCTGAATCGGCTCAAGAACAAAACCTGCAACGTTCCCAACAGTACCTCTATTGATATATTCATCGAAAAACTCGATATACTTTTCTGTGTCAACCGAGCCATCGGGCCTTGTAAACATTGGTCTATATGTGTTTGGACGCGGAACCATATGCATTCCAGGTGCCCTGCATGGCCCATAAACAAATGAACGAATCTGGCCAAGCGAAACGCCGCCGTAGGTTTTGCCATGATAATCATAGAAACAGGAAATCATTTCTGTTTTGCCAGTAGCTGCGCGAAGTACACGCTGGCCTGCTTCAACGGCAGTTGTGCCAGAATCATAAAACTGAAAACCACTCAAATCGCCGGGCAGAATTTCGGCAAGCTTTTCCACCAGCTTTGTTTTAATTTCTGTTGTAAAATCATGACAGTTCATTAATTTGCCTGCCATATTTTGAACAGCTTCTGTAACTTTGGGGTGACAATGCCCTAACGTCGTAACATAAATACCCGATGAAAAATCGATATACCTGTTGCCATCAATATCAACAAGTTCACAGCCTTTGCCATGATCGAAGACTACAGGAAAAAGTTTTACCTGACTGCTTAAGCCTTTAAAATATTTAGTGCATCTTGTATGATATTCTTTTGATTTTGGGCCCGGAGGAGTAGTCTTTATATTTGGTACCTGATTTAAATCGAGATGTGCCCATGCGGGTGCTGCTGCCACTTTACTTTTCTTTTCTGCCATTTGTCATTTCCTTTATAAACTATATTTCACAAATTATTATTTCTGTTCCTGTTTTTTTCAATTCGCATATCTGCTCATTGGTAATATTGTTGTCTGTAATAAACGCTTCAACCTGCGACAGATTTCCATTTGAAGCAAGGCTAGTCTGTCCGATTTTAGAGCTGTCAGATAAAATATATGATTTCCTTGCACGCTGGCGAATCTTTTGGTCAACTTTCGCAATTCTCATATCCTCATTAAATAGTTCACCATCCATACCGATTCCATCAGCGCCCTGAAAAGCAATATCAACCATAAACATATCAAGAACCTTTTCAGTAACCACACCGGTTAAATCGGGTCTGCCCTTTCTTAATATTCCGCCAAGCAGTACGGTTTGCACTCCTGCGGAAAACTGCAAAACCGAAGCAACCGCGAGACTGGGAGTAATCACAGTCAGCTCGGAAAAATTTTTCAGAAGGTACGCAAGTTCAAGTGTTGTAGTGCCTGTGTCGAGAAGTATTTTGCTGCCTGGCCTTATAAACTCAAAAGCTTTTTGAGCAATAGCTTTTTTTGCTTTTTGGTTTGTGGTACGTCTGGAAGCAAAATCGAATTCAAACTCCATCCTTTCGGCCGCGATAACACCGCCATGCGTTCTGGTGATATGCCCCTGATTCTGGAGTTTATTCAAATCGCGATGAATTGTCATTTCGCTGACATCAAACCTTTTTGCCAGTTCACTGACAGAAAAAGACTTATTCGCCTTTATCATCTGGCAAATTGCATTTTGCCTTTCGTGCGAAACAGATTTTTGAGCCATTTGCAACTCCAAATACTTGTTATTTTAACTTAAATATAACATAATCTAACATACATGTCAAATACAATTAACCATAAAAGCATTTTTTTACTATTTTGCTTGACTTACATATAAATTGGTTATAACATTTAGATATATATTAATAGAGTAAAAAATGCCAGAATACAACAGATTATATAACTCCTTAAGAGATCAAATATTAGATGGCCATTACGCCGCCGGACAGATGCTCCCGCCGGAAAGAGATTTGTGTAAAGATTTTGGCGTTTCCAGAATCACAGCAAGGCACGCCATACGACTTTTGCAGGAACAGGGACTGGTGGAAAGATTCCAGGGCAGAGGAACTTACATCCGAAGCCTTAAGCCTAAAAAATTTTCGATTGTAAATTGTGATTTTTCAGGTTCGATTCGTAAAAACGCACCGGAAATGACAAGAAAATTAGTTAGCTTTGAAAAAGTTCTGCCGCCGCAACAAATCGCTGAACAGCTCAACCTCAACAACGATGAAGAATGTATACTTGCAAAAAGAGCTGATGTTATGAATAAAGAAACAGTAGCTTACGACCGTGCTTTCATACCGTTAAAATATTCATCATCGCTAAATGAAAAACTGCTTATAAAAATAGATTTTCTGGAGATGTGGACACGGGCGGAAAAAATTAAAATTTCTTACGGAACTCAAAATATTGAAGCTACAGGCGCAAGCAATGAAGATGCAAACATTTTGGGCATTAAACCGGACAGCCATGTGCTTTTCGTTACTGACATCGTCTTCAATTCTGATGCAAAAGCTGTCGCAGTATTCGAATCCGTTTATCGCGGAGACAAAATAAAATTAATTTCAACAAATAACAAAGGTACTACAAATGTCAAAATTACTGATTAAAAATGCGAATATCGTTCTGACTGATAAGTTGAGCAGAAATTCTGCTATTCTCGTTACCAACGGCAAAATATCTGAAATTTATTCTCGCGGCGATAAACTCCCCAAAAACATTGATAAAGTGATAAACTCAAATGGCAACTATATCGCTCCTGGTTTTATAGACCTTCACATCCACGGCATACACAACTATTTAATTGATAAGGGCATTGAAGTATTGGACGCAATATGCAAAATACTGCCAAAATATGGTGTAACCGGGTTTTTGCCGACGGTTTGCCCCCTGCCAAAAGGAACGGACGCTGCATTTTTATCGACACTTGCAGAAGTTAAAAGCAAAGGCGCACAAATTCTTGGATTCCATCTTGAGGGTCCGTTTCTCACTTTAACAGGTGCACTCCCTAAAGAAGCATTGGGAAAAGCAGACATCATAAGAGTCAAGAACTTGATTAAGGCAGCTAAACCTTATAAAGCAATTTTCAGTATCGCACCCGATTTTGAAAAAATCGAAAAATTAATTCATGTAATGGCTAAAAATAATACCCCGGTATTTATGACGCATACAAAAGCAAACGTTGAACAAACGATTAATGCAATAAAAGCCGGAGCGTGCCATGCAACTCATTTTTATGATGTGTTTTATCCGCCTGCTGATAAAGACCCTGGCGTAAGACCTTGCGGAGCTGTTGAAGCAATACTCTCGGATGAAAATGTGAGTGTGGATTTTATTCTTGATGGCGAACACGTTGATCCGATTGCGGTTAAAATGGCATTACAATGCAAAGGTGCGGATAAAGTATGTTTGATAACGGATGCAAATATCGGTTCGGGCTTAGAACCCGGGAAATACAAATTCGGAGGCGATGAAATCAGCTTCGCATATAAAGGTGCACCGGCAAGAGGCACAAAAAAATCAAGATTTCCGGGGTGTTTATACGGCAGCGGATTAACTATGAATAAAGCTGTTCAAAATGCCGTAAGGATGCTTGATGTAGATATTGTACAAGCCGTCAAAATGGCAAGCTCCAATCCTGCAAAAGTTTTGAGAATTGACAGCCGCAAAGGCAAAATTGAGCAAGGTTATGACGCTGATTTAGTGATGCTGGATAAACAATTAAATGTAGTAAAAACACTTATATCAGGGCAATGCTGTTATGACAGAAAATAATGTAATTTCGTTGCCTGATAATCCGATCACAGAACAAAATAGTAATAATTGCAAACTTACTATCAAGATATCAATGTTTGCATTGATGCTTGCCCTTTATTTTATCAGTTTTTTTCACAGAGTCGCAGTACCGGGAACAATTTTTAACGAATTGCAAAACGATTTCCATACTACAGCAACTAATATTTCTATGCTCGGCGCGATTTATCTTTATATCTACGCAGGTATGCAAATATTTATTGGAATACTCGTGGATAAAATAGGAACAGTAAAAACAACTATATTCGCGGGCATTGTTCTCGCAGCCGGGGCAATTTTATTTTCTTTCGCCACTTCATTGAATATGCTGTATGTTACAAGAGGTTTGCTGGCATGCGGTGCAAGCTTTATGTACTTATGCCTGGTAAAAGAAGCTACCGAGTCATTTTCAAATAAAAATTTTGCGGTTGTTCTTGGTGTAATATTGATGGCCGGTTACCTTGGGGGCCTTACGGGAACGTACCCGTTCGAAAGAACTGTAAATTTTATCGGCTGGCGAAAGTCCATACTGTTCATTGGCATAATGACGGCTGTTTTCATCACAGGCTTTATTTATTTTTCTCGGCATATCAAAAACAACAAAAAAGATGGGATAAACATTTCATTAGAAAATGTAACATCTGTAATTACAAATATCCTGACTTTTCCAATATATGCATCCAACTGCATCAGTTTTTCTCTTTATTTTGTGATTCAAAGCTCTATCGGCAAAAAAATCCTGGAAGATTGTTTTGAGTTCAGCCCAAAGAAAGCAGCCTCATATATTATGGTATCAGTTTTATCAGCTATGGCAGGAGCCAGCTTTTCCGGGTTTGCTTCGAAATTAATAAAAAACAATCGCAAGCCGCTGATAATATTTGGGTCTTTGGCAGCTTTGATTTTCTGTATTTTGATGTTATTAGCAATTAGAGGCATTTTGGGAACATACGTTTTGCTCCCTGCGTTTATAGTCTTGGGATTGTCTGCTATCGCTCTTCCGATGGGAACAGTATGCACGAAAGAATTAAATGATCGTCATATATCGGCAACAGCTATCAGTTTTCTGAACGCTGCCGGTTATGGCGCTATCGCTATATTGGTTACGGCTACAGGTTATATTATGGATCTTTTTGAAAAGATGGCCGTTCATAAAGAGAATGCAGTTATTTATCCCAAAGAAGCTTATATGGCAATTTTTACTCTGTGTCTGGTTTTATCGATATTTTCCCTGTTCGGAGCATTGCTCGTCAAGGAAACACAAGGTGTCTGTTTAGAAAATTAAAAATCAATTATATTTTTGGAGAAGTAAAATGGCTAAATTTGAATTTGAACCCGCAAAATTTATTCCGTTCAGGGATAAAGCTGTTATCGCAAGATGCAGAGCTATCAAGCGTGAGGATATTGAAAAACATCCAAATCCTGATTTTAAAATTAAAGTCGTTAAGGACGACGATTTAGTATTCCTGTGGTTCGGCGATTTAATTGCCAGACTTAAAATCGCCAGTGATGCAAATCAAAAGATTGTAATGATTCTGCCTAATCCCTGGCCGGGATATCGTCACGTCGCAAGAATTATCAACAGATGCAAAATCAATTGTAAAAATCTGTGGGCATTTGCGATGGATGAATATGCAGATCATAACGGCAATATTGCGCCAGAAGACTGGGAATTCGGATTCAGCCATGCGATGCTGAAATATTTCTATTATGAAATCGATGAAGCTTTGAGGCCTCCACGCAAGCAATTTGTATGCTTCAGTGATTTAAAAAATATCAATGATTACAGCAAAATTCTCGCAGATCAGGGTGGAGCTGATATTTGCTATAGCGGCCCCGGCTGGACAGGACATCTTGCATTTATCGAACCAGACGCACCGGAACTGCAGGCACCACTTGAAGAATGGAAAAAATTTGGCGCAAAAATTGTAACATTAAGCCCATTCACAATCGCTCAAAATTCACTGCACGGCTGTTTTGGTTTCAGCGGCGACCTTTCTGCTGTTCCGCCAAAAGCAGCGACTATTGGCCCTGCTGATGTAATCGCAGCCAAAGCACGTATGGATTGCCACGGCATAACTGTCGGCGGAAGCAAAAATTCATGGCAGAGACTGACGACAAGACTTGTACTTCACGGACCGGTAACACCAAGATTACCACAATCAATACTTCAAACATTAAGAACTGACGTTTATGTTACTGAAACGTCAGCAATGAATATAGAAACAAATTGGGATATAGGATATTAAGATGGATAAAAATACATTACATGCAGGTGCGGCACAAATAGATATGAGTCCAAAGGATTCGCAATTTTTGTATGGATACCCACACGTAAAAAGATACAGTACAGGAATACACGATAAACTCTGGAGTTCTGCTCTCTATCTATCTGATGGAAAAACAAAGATAATAATTATTGCCAATGATATTCTTTTTGTGAGCAAGGATTCCGCAGCTTCGGCACGGAAACGAATCGAAGAAAAAATCGGTGTGCCCGCGAAAAATATAATGATAACTTCAACACATACCCATTCCGGGCCAATGACAATTGACTATTTAAGCGGTGCCAATGATCCAATCGTCCCAAAAACTGATGCAAAGTATGTCCAGCTTATGGAAGATTGTATCGTTCAGGCCGGCATTGAAGCATATAAAAATGCTCAACCTGCTAAAATCGGGTTAGCGATCGCAGATGATACAGGTGTGGGAACGAATAGAAGAAATCCAAACGGCCCGGCGGACCATAACGCGCCGGTTCTTGTAGTAAAAAATTCCAAAACAGACAATTATATCGCCTGTATGATCGTATGTTCTATGCACCCAACGGTATTGCACGAAGATTCTACTTTGGTAAGCGGCGATTTTCCCGGAATGTCGAGAATTTATCTACAGGAAAACGTATTTGGCAAAGGCTGCCCTGTCCTGCATCATACCGGCCCTGCCGGCAATCAAAGCCCAAGGCATGTAACGAAAGCAAATACTTTCGAAGAAGCTCAAAGACTTGGATTGATTTTGGGCAAAGCAGTTGAAAAAGCGATGGCCAAGATTGAATATCAAAATGATCTTTCTCTGAATGTTAAATCTAAATTATTGAAAGATTTACCAAAGCGAATTTTCCCATCTGTCAAACAATCAGAGGAAAAACTTAACAAAGCAGTAAACAAACTTGAAACACTTAGAAAAAATAACGCACCAAAACAGGAAATCAGAACGGCCGAATGCGACTGGTTCGGTGCGGAAGAAACATTAACCCTTTCAAAAGCAGCCGAAAGCGGTAAATTAGAACAGGCCTACAAACTTTCTCTGCCTGCGGAAATACAAATCATACAAATAGGCAAATGGAATTTTGCCGGCTGGCAGGGAGAAATATTTATTGAATATGCTCTTGCTGTCAAAAATACGCATGCAAATACTTTTGTTATTTCATTGGCAAACGGTGAAATGCAAGGTTATATAGTAACTAAAGAGGCATTTGATGAAGGCGGATACGAAGCATCAAATGCGATGTTCAGCCATGAAACCGGAGAAATTTTTGTCAAAGAAACTTTGGATTTGTTAAAATGAACTATGCACTCGGCATAGATTTAGGTACAAGCTATTTTAAATTCGGTCTTTACGATGAAAACCTGAATTTAAAAGGCCTTGGCCGAGTTGCTGTCGAAAAAAATATCGGCTGCGGCAATCTATGCGAAGTTTCACCAGAAACGTTTACCCGTCTAATACAGGAAGGAATAAACCAGGCTTGTCAACAAGCTAATATCACATCAAAGGATATTAGTGCAATCGGCTATTCATCACAGGCAAACAGCTTCATCCTTCTTGACAAAAATAACAAACCTTTAACACAATTAATTCTCTGGCCGGATATAAGAGCTAAAATATTATATCCGGAAATAATCAAACTATGGAATGAAAATGATTTTTTGCAAACAACAGGCATAGGAATTGAACCGTCACTAGGGCTTTGCATAAATAAACTTTTATGGTACAAAAAAAACAAACCTGAAATCTGGAACCAGACGGCAAATGTATTAACAATATCCGACTATCTCGTTTACCTTTTTACCGGCCAAAAAGCTGGCGACATGGGCACTGCATCACTGCTGGGTCTTATGGATTGCCAAACCGGCAAATGGTGGAACAAAGCTTTTGATATTTTACAAATCGATCAAAAATTATTCACACCGCGGCTTACAATAGGCACAAAAATAAATACCTGTAAGGCTTCAGAAGAATTATTCAGCATAAAATCAGGAACAAGCTTTTATATTGGCAGCCTTGATCATCATATCGCCGCTTTGGGAGCAGGTTTGAACAAAAACGCAGATATGAGTGAATCGACCGGAACAGTTCTTGCCTGTGTTAATTTCACAGACAAATATATGCCAAGAAAAAATGTTTCCATATCGCCATGGAAAAGCAATCATTATTGTCAATTAACATTTGACAGTAACGGAGCAGTTTCGCTTGAATGGTACCAGCAAAATTTTGCAAAAGAACATTCCCTCACAGAACTTATCAAAATGGCAGAAGAGGTTGGAAGCAGTCAGGGCTTAAAAGCCAAAAAAATGGCTTTTAATTATAAATCGGTCGAAGATGCATTCGAAGGAATAAAGAAAATCCATACACATGGTCATTTCGTTTATGCTCTAATGGAATCAACCGCAAATACACTTAATAACCTCGTACAAAAACTTAGCCCTGATAAAAAACCAAAAAAAATAGTCGCAACCGGCGGCGGCGCAAAAAGCGATTTATGGCTTGAGATCAAATCAAAAATTACTGGTCATGAGTTTATCAGAACTGATTATCCAGAGCCTGCAACATTGGGGGCCGGAAAGCTTTGTAACCAATAATCAATAAAGGGTAGTGCAAGGAAAATTTTGCTTTTTTAATCAGTCCTCCATATAAGCTACAAGTTAAGCTACCTCATGTTCGATAGGACAGAAATTTTTGTTATCATCACACAACACCTGTTTTTCTTTCATCATTTCCTCCAATCGCTTTATATTTTTAACATCTTACGATAAACAGAAACCTCATTTTCAAGGACATTCTTCACCTGTTTTATTTTCCATTCCAAGTGCCACTTATCAGTAACATATTCCATACTCGGCTCCCATCCAAGCCTAGAATCAGCATTTACCACCGGAATGGTGTTTTCGGCGTTTTGGATTTCATTCTTGACGATTATTTCAAGTTCATTAAGTAGTTTGAGAGCTTTACTTCTGTTGGACTCTGCAAGCAATTTCCGGTTCAGTACAGACCATTTCTTCGTATTGATTGCAGTAAGAATGCTGTTTCGGATGAAAATTCCCAAACCAATAGTCCTCTTGGCGTATGCACGTTTGTTGGCAGGCACCTGTTGTATGGCTTTTTCCATGACGGATACACCATCAGACCAAATATGGTACATTTTTTTAAGTTCGGTCAGTTCGACTCCAGCGCGTAATGGGCCAGGTGTCTGCTGCTCATTTTCAAATGGCTGGTAAAAAGTATTAATAATCCCACCACCGTTATATGCATAAGGTGCAGAAGGAAACGGTATTTCCTTTGATGCCATGGTTCGAGTAATGTTAGGATGAAAAATCAAAGGATAGGATGGCCCACAACGGAATGGGCCATATTGATCTTCGTTGGATGGAACATAATATAATATCGCTTTGCTCCAGAGATGCCACCCTTTTAAGAACTCAGAAGCTGCTTCCTTTCCAAAATCACGATTAGCTATTTCCTCAAGTTTTTTATACAAATCAACTGTCGGACCCCAGAAACTCCATTTTGGCTTATCGGCGATGGCCACCAACCATAGTGATGACTATCCATAAGGCCGGTCAAATTCCATTTGCGATGTGCAAGATGCATTCCCTCAAATCGTTTCATCCACTGGTACGGAGTGGGAACGTAAGGAACTGCGCCAAAGTCCCAAGTCATACCGGCTGTATGGCTCATGGTAAAAGTCGTATTTAATTTTATCTGTATATACTTCTGCAATTAAAGTATTTCCGAATAATATTATCATTAACAACGCTATTTTTTTTATTTCATAATAGTTCTATTTCGAAGTTCAATGTCAATCTTCTATACCCCTTGCCTTTTTAGACATTCTCGTAACATTAGCATAATCTTCCAATGTTAAATCGTCTGGAACGCCGCTGGAATCCATAAAAATGTAACGATTATATTTTTTTCCCAATTCGGCATTCTTTTTCAAATAAGTAAATTGTTTTTCAGCCGGCCAATGCCAAAAACTTCCAGGAAAACCGCCCACCACTACAAACTTCTTTGAATAGGTTTTCAAAATGTATTCGATATCATAGCCTTCTTCGGGATCAAATGGATTTATAAAATCAAATCCGCAATCTGCCAAATCTTCAAGCAATTCATGAATGGCACCATGGGAATGCAAATGCACAGTTACGCCTTTTGAATGTGCCAATTCACATAATCTTTTATGCCAGGGTTTAAAAAATTTCCTGTAATGTTGCGGGGACATAAGAAGATTTTGTTTCGAACCAAGGTCATCACAAATCGCAAGCCCATCAACTCCCGCATTAATCATATTTTTCGCTGCTTTTAAATTCCAAATTCCAATTTTTTCTACGGCGGCCTCAATTAGTTCAGGTTCGGTCATTAAAGAGATCAGAGTATCCTGATAATCCATTAGAAAATAATGTATTCCTGAAAAAAAACCGTTAAGCGAACATAGAACATATTGTCCTTTCGATTTTAAATATTGGGTATTTTCTACAAGACCAGCATATCTTTTGAAATCATCAGCATCCGGCAACATAAGCTTATTTAAGTCTGAAATTGTTTTTACCGGATGTCCAAAAGTATGATAAAAATGTGGTTTGAATTGTACTTTCGATTTTACGCCTGTTTCATATTCAACAACAATATGATTTTCGCTGCTTTCAATTTGTTTGCAGAAAAATTCCCCCGGCCCGCCGTGACCAAACATAACAGCAGCGCCCTTCCCCAAACAGGCAAATATTCTGTCGCTGTATTCATTAAACCTGATCAAACTATCGAGATCATCATGGTTCATTCCATTCATGTCGAAAGTATCTCCGCCTTCGTATAAGCTCATACCGTTAAAATGGCAATCTTTCGGCGAAAGTTTCCGAGCGGCATTCGCGTTGAAAAATGACATCCAGTATTGTGCCGTAGGAACTGAATGTTCATTTTTAAGAATTGCTTTAATCCATTCTCTGTTTGTCATATTATCCTAATCTTTTCACTCTGCTATTTATAAACACCTTCTTTTCGCCAGATGTCGAGCATCATTTCATACCGTTTTAAGCTCATGCCGGGATAAATACAATTACTTGTGGAAAATATATATCCGCCGCCGGGCATGCCATGCTTTAAGGCGTACCGAGCCGAGTCGATTACGTCCTGATCACTGCCAGTATCCAATAAACCGCAATTAACATTGCCTATAAGACAAAGCTGCCCTGCTGTTAAACGCTTAACTTTTGCAATATCAACGCCGCCTTGCGGATCAAGGCTATGCAAAGCATGCGGTTTAGCCGAAATCATCGAATTCAAAATTGGCATAATATTGCCGTCTGTATGTTTGATCGTGTAAAAGCCCATTTCACGATAACCTGCAATTAATTGAGTAAGATATGGCAATATAAATTCATCGAACATAGGCGGTGAGAGGAAAGGACCGCTGTTGAAACAATAATCGCTGCACAAAGCAAAACCGTCAAGCATACCGCGGAATTCCGATGCTCGCGTTAACGCTTCATCAACACGTTTTTGAGCGGTATCTTTTACATCTTGGGGATGGTCTGCAATGGAAGTAACAAAATCAATCATCGCATCACCACATGGAATTTCATAGGTCGCATCACCATGCATCATAAGGAAGTATTCCATTCCGGATAAGTCACGTATATTCTCCAGTGCTCTCAATTGTTCCTTATCAGGATCGCTCGTCCATCCCTGTGGAGGCTGAAAAAAAATCGCGGAATGCTCAAACTTTCGTGCAATATTAATATAAAGTTCAGCGATATCATTTCTTTGCAATGTTTTTTCATTTTGAGACATCTGATCCCATTGGCTAAAGCAGCGATGAATAGGATGCACTTTTTCAAATGCTTCCATAGTCAAAAAGAATACAAGCTCAAAATGCGGCACCCGCCCTTTTAGAGGTTTGCATTCAAGTGCAGTGATAAATCTTTCTCTGGGAGTCATACTCAATCCGAAAAACTCGAATTCAGTTTCAATAATGAATCGATTTTATCATTGTATTCATCAACAATTCTTCCTACAACCAAAACACGGTTGATATCAGCGGTCGATGCAATCTCATCGGATGCGCCCAGTATAAGTTTAGGCGCAAATAACTCGATTACTTTCTTTGTGCAGTTTTGCAGTGTTTCAAGCGAATACATAGGATCAAAATAAAGGGCAGGAATACCATCCCAAAGGAACATATCATCTCCAAGAGCTTCTTTTACTTCCTCTAAAGTGACATCACCCTGCGGCAAAGGCGTAATCGCTTCAATGCCATCCATTCCAGTTTCTTTTGCATAAGGCAGAATTTGTTTGCAGTTACCATCCCAATGCGCAAAAACAAATTTATTTTTTCTATGGAGCTTTTCACATCTGCGCTGACAGGCAGGCAAATGATATTTAAGAAACAAAGGCGGAGAAAGCAATTGGCAATGAATGTTTTCTCCAAAATTTATTATATCTATAGGGTAGTTATTGATAACATCCAGCAGCGGTTCGTGGCATATTTCCAAAGATTTAAAATACTTCTCGACTAAATCAGTATGTTCATAGATAGCCATTACCCCCTTCTCAATTCCCATTTTTTCAAGAAACAAACTCATTACGTTCATTCGCGGCATGAACATAACCGCGGCACCTAAATCTCCAATTTCCTCCTGCAATTTGTCATAGACCGCCTGATTCCATTTCCAATCAGCATGCTCTTCTCGCCAAATTGCAACTTTAAGATCATCCATATTTTCGACTTCCCACTTTACGCGTTGTGGATGGAGATTATTTGGGCTATATTTAAAAATTTCACTTGTTGTGCCGACAGGTGTTTGCCAGACAAATTGAAGAATATCGTCTTCACGATGCGATTTGAAGTTCACACGATGATCTTCGATACGTTCAAAACAAGCATTATATTCATAAAGACGGGCAGAACAATCAACCTTTCGATACAAATCATGTATAGACAAACCGGTATAAGGTTCGGGCAAAGGAGTTTTTGTGAACTGTCGATCATCATACCAACAACCAATCCGTGGCTGCCAAATGATTTTGCCGTTTGCTTTTCCAAAAACCACGTCATGATGTAATTTAGACCAATTTCTGCTCATATGCCGGTTACCTGATGGGCTATTTACATTTTTTGCTCAAGAAGATTGGTTTCAAAAAATCGTTTGGTTTTATAATTTATGCGTAAGGTCTTTATTTCAAATGGTGAAAAGCTTAAAGGTATTTTCATTCCCAAAGCGGGTAATTTTAAAACGGTAGAACGCTTTTTGCCTGTTGGCTCAAAAAGTCTAATAATCCAATCCTTATTATCGATTGCCTGTTTAATAGCATTAACAGTTATAGCTTCATCGCTAAGAATGGCAGCCGGTAGTATCTGCCGGCCTTTGCCTGATGGGAAAAAGGATAAAGCAAAAGGTTTTTCATTTTTAGTTAAGGCTTCTCGATCAATTGCCTTTTGCCTCATATCCAGTTTGCCGGCATTAAACCAGAATCTGAATACACGTTCACCCTGATCCATTCTCGGTGTGAACCTGTCCTGCGGGATTATTGGTTTATCGTCGATCGGATGGCCGGAATAAGCTGGCGAACGCATTAAGCTTAAACGCATTGTACTGTCATTAAAATCAGAGCCATATGTGCCATCATTAATACATGAAAACATAAGCTGTTTTTGTTCGGCAACTGCGGCAACCCATTTTTGTGCAACTGCCTCATTGCCATTGTTTGGTAATTCAGTTACTCCGTAAGCAGACTGCCCAACATACTTTGTAAAATATTTTTTTAATGGTACTGATATTTTCAATAATTCATCTTTTTGATTCCAAAAAACTCTGTACTCAATTTCAATTTCAGTGCCGGTTTTGGGAAGCTTATAATGTACTACAATAAATGAATCACGATAATTAAAAAGAACCTCAATAATAGTTCTTACAGGTCCATCTTCTATGGCTCTTATCGGTCCCAAATCTTTTTGAACAGATGTAAATTCAGTAGCTTTTTGCGGTGTCATTAATTTAAATTTTCCCGCAATATCCTGGAATTTAACATCCTTCATGACCCATGCGTCGGGATTGTCTTTCAGGACAATCGGTTCAAATGCACCACTTTTTATAAATTCTGTTCCGTCTGCCGAGTACGAATCAATCAAACCGGTTTGGGTATTAATTGTGCATTTTAATCGAGGGTTACTGAATGTAATCGTCTTTTTATTTACATTAATATTTATTTGCGGTTTTTTTGCGACAGCGAAAGTCTCACAATCAAACCTGTTTAATCCAGGTTTTAAAGAGGCATTAAAAGCTACCCTTTTACGCCAGTCAACTGCCATACTGCTCAATTCCTGCTCAAGCTGCAAATCCAATAATTTGCCATTTTTTTTCAGAGCTATCATTGTAAAATTACCGGAACGATTAAAATCCTGAATATTAAACTCACATTCCACAATGTGATTAATTTCGTAAGGATGCGGATTATAAACAAAAACCGGTATATGCCCATCTCTTGCAGGTTTTTGCTCACTTGAGCACGCGAATAAAGCACGAGCTTTTATTCTGGAAAGAATTTCAAGAGCATGATCTATGTTTCTAACAGTTGCATCTTCGGCAGGCTGAATTGATGTACCCGGCAGTGCATCGTGAAATTCAGCAAACATCAGGTCGCATTCAGCTTCCTGGAAATCCTTTGCCGGATAATCCATTTTTGAATTCATCGCAGCACATGCCGCCATTTTTTCAGTCATATATAGTTCGTTTTCAAGCTGCCGATGCTTTTGTTTCACTTTCGCCATAGATGTGTAGCAGCCAATGCCCCAGGGATTTAAATCATCTTCAAACTTCGGGAGATCAGATTTTTGACTGGCCAACTGCTTAAAATACGCTTCTGGAGTGGAATGGCAGATATTTAAATCAGTCCGTTTTTTTATCAGCTCTGAAATTTGCTTTAAATCGATTCTCGACGGACCGCCGCCGTGGTTGCCTACTCCCCAGAGAATCACCGAACAGGATGGATTTTCGCAAAGCTTTATGCGCTGTTCAATTACCTGTGCAGCGTGTCCTAAAGGAGTGCTGTACCAGCCGCAAAATCTGCGAGCCATAATTTCAGAACCATCAAAACCCTTCCAAATAAAATCTTCCGATGGCAATTCAATAAATTCTTTCTGCGGTCTTCCAAAAATGTATGAATCAAACCCGCTTTTTGCCAGAATTTGAACAAGGCCTCGTGAATGGCCAAACGGATCCAAATTTATGGCGGTAGAAGGCTGAACATTAAAATATTTTCTAAAGTAGTCTCTACCAAGCAGAATCTGTCTTATAAATGATTCTCCGCTAGGCATATTACAATCCGGCTGCAAATACCACCCGCCCATAATATGCCATTTACCGGCTTTAACAAGTCTTTGTATTCTTTTAAAAAGGTCAGGGTCGTATTCCTGCACCCACTTATATAGAATAACTTCATTGTGATTGAAAATGAAATTTTCAAACTGTTCACAGAAATCAGCGGCGATTCTAAAAGTGGCGAGCGCTTCGGCAGCACCTTCCTGCCATTCCCAAAGCCATACCGGATCCAAATGTGCATTACAAACAAGATGTATGCTTCGCTTCATTGAAGTTTTACCTTTATAATTTAAATTTTAGTTATTTTTAGTTTCTGCAATTTTTTGCAGCATTTCGTCAATTTCTTTTAGTTCATTATTTATTCGTATCGGCATATGTGTCGGCACAATCACGCCTTCAAATTCAAAATCATCAGAGATGTTGGGCTTTTTTAATGCAGCGGCGAGTACCTGCTGATTCAATGTTTTCATTTTTTCAAATTCTTTCGCTGCTAAATAATATTCTTTATCATTATAATTGATAAATGCTTTAGTCATGGCTGCACGAGAAGCAATAAATTTTGTTAGAGCGTCAGTTTGTATCACAATATCATCCAAAAAAACGGATTGTGAATTATTTATTTCGTTATAAAGCTTCTCTGCATCGGTAACAGAATCAAATGCTTCCTGCATCGAGTCTGAATAACCTCTCATTTCAGCGTAACCTTTATTCAAACTATTGCTATCGAGCGTTTTAACACGCTTTAAACCAAATAATTCATACAGTCTGTAACAATCTAGATATTGAGTAACGCCGCCAAAATCTAAACAATAATCTTTCCATACATCCTGTGTTAAGTTCAATGCCTTTAAAATTTTATCAGCTATAACAGCATTTTCAGATTTCAGGCGCAGTTTAGAGGCTATGTAATTTCTCGTCAATGAATTAGCATCAGTTTTGAATGGATCCCAATTCAGATGAGCGGTGCTGATAAAATTCATAGCGGTTATCCATTCATAATCTTTTTCGGCTGATACTATCGCAAAGCCGGAGAAATTATTAAATTTCGATATATCGTTTGTATATTGTCGAATCCCCATTTGCAGTCCTTTGTACTGGGGCGCTCCGACGGGATGAAATTCTTCACCGGGCAAACACTGCGATATCATAAAACGCTGTTTAACTTCTGAAATATTCTTATAAGGGATATTAGGAGAGAAAGTTGGTTCCCAGTCAATGCCCCATTTAGTCTGGATTATAACATTTTGCGGCAGTTTGTCGGCAAGTTCTTTTGAACCGCCGCCGCGAATCCATCCGCTGATAATAATTTCAAGATCGGGTCTTTCTTCCAGTGCAGTATTTATAATAACAATAGTGTATTCATGGATCAATTGCGCCCACCTATTGCTGCATTTTTCACAATGACATGGAAAGGATTCGCCCCACCATCGCAAATGCAAACCGCCCAATGAAGGATATTCTTTCATAATGGCGCGAATTTGGGTTATGAATTTTTCTTTAAGTCCCGAGCTTGACATACAGAAAGCGGCGGGCCATTCCGGACGGTGTCTGGGACCCATAACTTCAGGATAATTTTTTATAATCGTTGGATTCGGAGCTCCGAGAACATAATTCATTAAGTAGGGTTTGACGCCGCGGTCTTTTGCGTATTTGAGCAGCTCTTCTCTAATTTTTGCGGCTTTTTTAATTTCTTCCTCTGTGTATGGTGTCATGTTGGCAGTAGCCGGGTTATATGTCAATTCCCACCAG
>JBDKUM010000159.1:0-7820 GCA_039679715.1 Phycisphaerales bacterium | reverse complement strand
ATCTTGCATTTTACAACTCCAATTTTGGGAACTTTTTCTTATCTTATATCATTATGATTATTTTTTACAATAATCATTTATTGTGTTTTCTTAAATGTATCTGGATAATCATAATATCCGCGGGAGTAATACCGCCAATTCTGCCTGCCTGCCCCAATGTCGCTGGCTTGAATTTTTTTAATTTCTCTTTCGCTTCCGCCCGCAAATGCTCAACCATCTCATAATCAAGGGATTCAGGCAGCTTTAATCTTTCGCTCTTCTGATATTGCGCAACTTCCTTTTCCTCTTTGGCAAGATAACCTTCATATTTAGCGTCTGTCGTCACGCTTTCCATAATATCGGCCCTGATATTCATTGCGGCAATTTCCGGCATATTCGCAATCTCATGCGAAAGCGGATTTTGCGGCTGTTTTAAATAATCCCAAAGCGTTTTTCCGCCTTTTCGCGCATTTTTGAAAAAATCTGTCAGCATTTTTGTCTGTTCGGCGGTTTGCTGATACCTCGCCCAACGGACATCATCTACAAGAGCGATTTCCCTTCCGATTTGCGTCAATCTTTTATCAGCGTTGTCGCTTCGCAAAGACATTCGCCATTCTGCTCTCGATGTGAACATTCTGTAAGGCTCGTCAATTTCCCTCGTCAGCAAATCATCAACCATAACACCGATATATGCCTGGTCGCGCCTCAATACAAGCGGTTCTTTATTATCCAGCAATCTTGCGGCATTGATCCCCGCCATGATGCCCTGTCCCGCCGCTTCTTCATATCCGCTTGTTCCGTTAATTTGGCCCGCTAAAAACAAACCTTTGATTTTTCTCGTTTCCATACTCGGCCGCAACTGTATCGCAGGACAAAAATCATATTCTATCGCATACGCATAATGAACAATTTTGGCGTTTTCAGTGCCGGCCATTAATTTGATCATCTGATCCTGCACATCTTCGGGAACAGATGTACTTATGCCATTGCAATAAATCGTTCGCACCTGCTCATCTTCAGGCTCAAGAAAAACCTGGTGCCGGGTCTTATCTGAAAATCTCAAAATCTTCGTTTCAATACTTGGACAATATCGCGGGCCTGTTGAAGCAATCTGGCCCGTATAAAGCGGCGCGCGATCCAGATTATCTATCAGCAGCTTATGTATTTTCTCGTTGGTGTATGTTATCCAGCATGGTATCTGCTTGCGACTGATTGAATCGGTCAAAAATGAAAATGGCGTCGGCTTTTCATCGCCGTATTGAACTTGCGTTTTATCATAATCTATTGTCGAAGCGTCGAGCCTCGCTGGCGTTCCAGTTTTCAAACGCTGAACTTCCAGTCCAAGTTTCCGCAGACTGTCTGAAAGTTCATTAGAAGCAGGTTCGTTTAATCTTCCGCCCGGCCATTGTTTTGTGCCGGTATGCATAATGCCTTTTAAAAATGTACCGGTTGTAACAATTACCGCACGAGCGTTGAAAATTCTACCGTCAGTGCAGGCGACTCCTGTCACCTGGTTTCCATCAACAAGAATTTCCGCAGCCAGGCCTTCGATAATCGTCAGGTTCGGTGTTTGTTCCAAAATTTCGCGAATACATTCTGAATATTTATATTTGTCAATTTGCGCTCTTGGCGATTGTACTGCTGCGCCTTTGGAGCGATTGAGCAATCGAAATTGAATGCCTGTCGTATCGGTAGCGATACCCATTATTCCGCCAAGCGCATCGACTTCCTTAACAATTTGTCCTTTAGCGATACCGCCGATAGCGGGATTGCAGCTTGCCTTTGCGATTGTCTCTTTGCTGATAGTAAGCAGTAAAGTTTTTGCCCCGATTTTTGCAGAAGCATGCGCAGCTTCCGCACCGGCATGTCCTGCGCCTATCACTATACAATCAAATTTATTATTTAAATTGAGTTTATTCGAGTTCATTCGTGGTTATAAAATTTGTATTATTCAGTCAACGCCATTGCTGAAGCCATTACGAAATTCGCCGTGTGACTGATACTTAAGTTTATTTCGCCGATTTTCATTTCATCAGCTATTCTTTTCACTTCCCCGCTGACAGTTACAACCGGCTGACCCAGCGAATTATTTACAATCTCGATATCAGTCCAGGCAATTTTCCCCCGCCATCCTGTCCCGAGTAATTTCAGTACAGCTTCTTTGGCCGCGAATCTGCCGCAGAGTTTTTCTATGCGGTTCTTTACGTCATTCGCCTGTTTCTGTTCGGATTTCGTAAATACCCTGTCGAGAAAATGACAGCCGTGCCGCTCGATCATCTCTTCGATTCGCGGACAATCAACTAAATCTATGCCGTGTAATATTCTCATTTAGCCTTCTATTAAACTGGGCCGAAATTCTTTGCTTGCTTTATACAAACAATATTTCAGGAATTGCCTTGGATATTCAAAATCAATCTGTTCCATCATTTTTTCTTCCATCTCATCAACTATCTTTTTACGCCGTTCAAACCAGATTCTGGCCTCAATTTCATGCTGCATTTCAAGAAATGTTTTATTGATAGTCGGATTGTGCTTTTCAAGTTTCAAAATAAAAAGATGTTGTTTAATCTTTATTGGCTCACTGACTTGTCCCGGCTTCATATCGTCAAGATTTTTCGCAAGGATATCATAAGGTTCTTTCAAAACGCTGCCCGGCGTAAACGTCCATATTCCTCCATCATACGCAGAGTAATCACGCGAATATTTTTTTGCCAGTTCGTTAAAATCTTCTCCATTTTTAATTTTTTCACAAATTTCAGCAGCCAGTTTTTCAGCCTTTAAATCGAGATCTCCGTTGGGATCGTTCACATCGTATAACGAGTATTTTTGAATATCGATTAATCTCGCGGATACTTCGCCTTTCTGGGAATAATTGGGATCTGTCTTAATTAACTTATTATAATAAGCGAGCATTTCAGAATGGATTATCGGTTTATCATTTTTAAGTTCTTCAGAAACGAAAGATTGAATCAATATCGTACGTCGCTGCTCTTTATAAAACTCGTTCCAGTTGGTTCCCATTTTCGCAAGAAGTTTTTCAACTTCAGAATAATTTCCGCCGCATCGTGCTATAAATTTCTGCACTTCTTCTTCAACAATTTTATCAATTGTCTCATCATCTACACCTTCCGGCAACGCTTCTTTTGCTCTCTCATAAAGTTTTATATCGTAAATTTTACGATTAAGAACCAATCGAATATATCGAACGGTATTGGTCGCGAAATTTGCGTCGTTAGGATCCTTCGCCAGTTGGGAAATCACCGGCCTTGCTTCTTCGTAAACTTCATCCGCAGTTATAGGATTGGAGTCTATAGAAATAACAAAACCGCCAGTCGCATCGGGCAAAGGAGGCTTTTCTTTCGGCGGAATTACGGAGTCCAGTCTTTTCGGGTCTACAGCCGGAGCTTTGGCCGCCTCTTCGCATCCAATTATTAACATCATTGCAAATGATAAAGCTAGTACTAAAATCGTATTGGTTTTCATATTAACTTCCTGTTAAATCGTCATACGTAAAAAAGATTATATCTAACTTTATCCTTTTTTGCGAAGAATTTTTCTAAGCACCGCGCATATCGTATCAGGCTCAAGATATTTTTTATCGAAACGCAAATAAACCGTCAATGGGTCTGGAATCCTCAATTTGCCGGGCGCTTTGGCGAAAATATCGATTGGTTTTTTCAAATTTTCTTTCTCCAATGAGAAAATAATATCGTCGCCGCTGACATTTATCGCCCTTATACCCGCTTTAGATGCCAAAATACGTATTTCTGCCAGTTCTATCAATTTCAAGACTTCCGGACAAATCCGCCCGAATAAATCATTAAGTTCGTCTTCAAGCATTTTCAAATCTTTGTCCGTTCGCGCCGCGGCAATTCGCCTGTAAACATTCATCCTCTGCGAATCGGACTGAATATAATTTCGGGGAATATAAATTGAAAATCCCAAATCAATTACTGCCGAAGGTTCTTTTTCCATCGGCTCGTTCTTCAATCTCCGAACAGCATCGGTCAGCAGCCTGCAAAACAGCTCAAAGCCGATAGTATTGATATGCCCCGATTGTTCAGGCCCAAGAATATTTCCGGCGCCTCTGATTTCCAAATCCCGCAGTGCAATTTTAAATCCTGCTCCAAGCTGCGAATATTCTTCAATCGCTTTTAATCTTTTTACCGCAACAGGTGTAATCGAACGATGCTGGGGCAGGAGCATATATGCGTAAGCCCTGTGCTTGAATCGTCCCACTCTTCCGCGAAGCTGGTGAAGCTGCGCAAGGCCGAACCTGTCGGCATCGTTTATGATTATCGTATTTGCGTTGGGAATATCGATACCCGATTCGATAATCGCAGAGCAAATCAAAACATCGATTTGCCCCAGCACAAATTTGACCATCGCTTTTTCAAGTTCATGCTTGTGCATCTGACCGTGCGCGATACCGATTCTTAAATCGGGAATCAATTTTTGAATTTCATCTGCGAATTTTTCAATCGTCTGCACTCTGTTATGAACAAGAAAAATCTGTCCCTGCCTGTTTAGCTCGAAAAGTATCGCACGTTTAATTGTTTCCTTATCGAATTTTCTAACGTGCGTTACTACCGCTCGCCTATCCAGCGGCGGAGTCGTCAGCGAACTGATATCGCGAAGACCCAGCATCGCAATATGCAGTGTTCTCGGTATCGGCGTTGCCGTCATCGTCAGCACATCGACATTAACCCGTATTTTTTTCAGCTTCTCTTTATGCTCAACTCCAAACCGCTGCTCCTCGTCAATAATCAACAAGCCTAAATCTTTAAAACCAACATCATTACTCAAAAGCCTGTGCGTACCGATAAGTATATCAACACTGCCCTGCTTTGCTTTTTTGACAATTTCCGCTGATTGCTTTTTCGTTTTGAATCGATTAATAGATTCTATCGAAACTGGAAAATCTGCGAACCGCTGCATAAAAGTCCGCTCATGCTGAACGCACAAAACCGTAGTTGGTACAAGCACCGCAACCTGCTTGCCCGCCTCAACAGCTTTGAATGCCGCGCGCATCGCAAGTTCCGTTTTGCCATAGCCGACATCGCCGCAAAGCAGCCTGTCCATCGGAACAGGTTTCTGCATATCACCTTTGATATATTCACTGACCGTTTCCTGGTCAGGCGTTTCCTGGTAAAGAAAAGATTCTTCAAATTCTCTCTGCCAGTTCGTATCAGGCCCATAAGCAATGCCGGGCATACTCTGGCGTTTTGCCTGCATATCAAGAAGTTCGGCCGCCAAATCGTTAACCGCCTGCGCGGCTTTTTCCTTTTGCCTCTCCCATTTTTTCGTACCGATAGTCGAAAGCTTTGGCCTTATCGCGGTCGTGCCTACATATTTCTGCACAAAACCTATATTCTGCATCGGCACATGAATCAGCACATTATCCGCGAATTGGAGTGTGAGAAATTCTTTGCTGCCTCCGTCTTTCTCAATCGTCTCAATACCTTTAAATTTCGCGATACCATAATTGATGTGAACAACGTAATCGCCTTTGACCAAATCCGCTGCGCTGTCTATCGCGACTGCCGTACTGATTGGCCGAATCGTTCGCCTTAAAACGGTCTGCCCGAAAAGCTCATGATGTGTCGCGATAATAGTCTTGATATCATCTATAATAAACCCGCGATGTATAAATCCTGTAACCAAATTAATCCGGTTAGCCCCGTCAACACTTTGACGGGGTTCTCCATTCGATTGCATAATTTCCTGTATTCTTTTTATCTCCGCACCAGTTTCGCAATACAAGTAAACATTCCAGCCATCATTGGCAAGCTGGGACAATTGCTGCAATGCTGTTCTATGCCCCGACCATCCCGGCACACCTTTGGCCTCGAACTGCTGCGTGCTTTTAACTCGCAGCTCTATGTTATCTTCACCGGCAGCGAATCTGCTTATATGAACCTGCCTGAATTCGGAAATTTTGTTATAAATTTCCTGCCATTTGAAAAATTTCTCCGGCTTGTCAACCCGCCGAATGAACACATCCGCGACATCCTGAACTTCTGTCAGCTCTTCAATAAAAACAATTGTGTCAGGTTCAAGGATATTCAAAAACAACGTTTGATTTTCTTTGCTCTCTTCAATAGTGCCTGCTGTAATTGTAATATTTTCGATGTTCGCCGCTGATCGCTGGGAATCCAAATCGATTTTCCTGATGCTTTCAATTTCATCCCCAAAAAATTCCACTCTCACCGCGATTGGCTGGTTTGACCTGGCAGACACTGGCGCATAAATATCAATAATGCCGCCTCTTCGGACAAACTGCCCGGGCATATCTACCTGCGCAACAGATTCAAATCCATTATCCGTAAGCCATTGACAAATTTTATCCATGTCAATGCTTTTTCCTTTTTCCAGCGTCAATCCTCTTTCAAGCAATAAATCCGGCTTCGGTATCGGCTGCATAAGCGCCTGAATAGATGTTGAAATTATCCCGGCTTGTCCTTCAGAAATAATTTTTAAAGCTAATCTCGCCCTGGCTGATGCTGTTTCATCAGTCGCATCAATAATTTCCTCACCCGCCCATCCCGGCAGAGATTCCACTCTTTTGCCACCATAAGCAATGACATCATCTACAACGTTATCAGAATCGTCCAGATGCCTGCTTATATATAGGATAGGTTTGCCGGTTTGCTGATGAATATGCAGAGCCAACAAAGGCGCAAAGGACCCCCATGTCCCGGCGATTTTTACTGCCCCGTTGCTTTGGGTTTTTATCCGGGAAATTAAATCCGTTACTAACCTGAAATTATTAAAATTCATCTACTAAACTGTATTGTATCTTTAATTCTTCTCAAACACAATACCGCTTTATATACTTAAAAAAACAGCGGATTGTTTGAACCAATCCGCTGCTCATTATTCATTTAATTAATTTGCCCCTTGATTGTAGATTATCGATACTTCTTGGCTGGTTAGTACCTGATTGTAAATCCGAATATCATCGATTAAGCCATTAAATGGTCCTGGCCAATAAGACATTTGTCCAAACCATAATGGCGCACTTGTAGCATTAATTGGCCCAGTGACAACATTTCCAGAAGCTTTCTCGACGCCATTTATATAAAGTTTTTGCTGGGTTCCGCTATTTGTTACAACAACATGGTACCAATTGTTTAAGCTTATACAATTTATTGGACTTCGTATAGTTGTGGGATTTTGACAATAAAATGCGGCAACAATAGTAGGTTGGTTGTTAATATTATCTAAAACAAATTCGTACGAATAACCATTATTATTTCTTTTCGAAATAATCCTCCCACCATCACTATTTGGCCACCCTTGCGGATATATCCATGCAGAAAGCGTGATAGCTTCCATACCATCAAGATCAGGACTATCTGGCACAGCGACATAATCATTGATTCCATCGAAATCTAATGCTCCGTCCATTTTGCCGGTTGTCCATATCGGGCCGTTAAGAGTCCCATTATGTACGCCTGCACTGTCGGATACGGTATTGCCGCTGCCTTCATCAAACTTCCACCATCCTATCAGATTGGGAAGGGTAGGCTGCAGCCATGTTTTAAAATTCCATACTTCGCCTTTATTTACACTATAATTATTTCTCTCATCAATTCGCCAATAGTATGTCGTATTAACACTTAAATCAACCGGATCAAAACTTGTTGAAGAAACATTGCCTTTAAATTCGGGCGATAAAGTGTTAGCCTCGTTAATTGCTTCAAAACTTGTCCCAAAATATACATCATGGGAATTTGCTCCTGAACCAGGTATCCAGCTAAGAACCTGGTTTACATCAACATCAATCTGACCATCGGCTGGAACTGGAAGAGTTGCCTTTTTGGTCTTTGTATCGTCGT
>JBDKUM010000158.1:0-1735 GCA_039679715.1 Phycisphaerales bacterium | reverse complement strand
GCACTCCGCGTAAATCAGTCTGTTCGCCATTACGATGCGTCAGGTAATTTACTCGGAATAGCTAAAGTACCTCTTGCAGATCAATATGTATATGTTTCTCAAGACCTCACATTAGGGCTCGATGGAGCAGTGTATGCACTGATTACAAAATTTAATCATGCTGAAGTACAACGCCTAGGTTTCAGTACCGAGGCCAATCCCGTATATCTATCTAACTTGAATGATGATATAGTGGTAAATACGGATCAAATAAATGACGTTCAAAAAGGATGTCGCTCTCGTAATAATATGATGAATACTGCTTCAGGTTACACAGGAAACTATAGGTACCTCAATAACACTAATATCAATGGCAGTTGTCCGGGTAGAACCAAGCCGCGATATTTGGGAAGTCCAGGGAATTACTATAGTGTCTCTTATGATTGGCATGGTTCTGATACTGTAAGTTCTTGGAATAATGCAATGGCAAACAACTATCAAGCAGGTGATATTGATACAAGTGGGAGTGAAGGATGTTCAAGAGGAGTAGATTGTTCAGGTTTTGTAAGTCGAGTATGGGGTGTCTCAAGGTATGGAACATGCGGATTAGAGGACATCTCCACACAACTCTCCTCGACAAGCAATCTGTTAAGAGGTGATATCATGAACAAATGTAGTACAACTCCAAGACATACTATTCTATTTTCGAGTTTTGCATCCAATGGTATGAACGGTTACGAATCTACTACCGCAAATCAGTATGATAGAGTTGTGAGCATTTATCATTCATGGTCTAGCCTCTCTAACTATGTACCGCGAAGGTATAACAATGTTTGCCCATAAACAATAATAATTGGGTTAAGTTTATAAAAAAAAAATTAACCAGAGCTTCTTGCTAATTTAATTGATAAGTACATTTTATCAATTCCCTCGACAATTTCTTGCGAGACATTCTAAGCTGCCAAATTAAGCAATCCATTACTATATTTTGTTTTCATAAATAATGATGCTAACTGGGTTTTTGGATTTAGGCAAAGGTACTGTCTTATAAATATGATCAATTATGATGGAAAGATGTTAAAAATATTTCGTTGGCTTCTCATGCTAATCACCCTGGTTGCACTCAACAATTGCCAAGCTTTTCCAACTGCTTCAATAAACAAACCACAAGAGGAACCAGAAATTCTTTACATTCAAAACGGAAAACTTATCCGCCAAACTATAAGTAAGGCTTCGCAAGAAATTTTGCCTTTATCCGATATGGGTAAAGTCAAAGATGCCCTCAAAGTGGATGATATGGTATTTATTCTGAGTGAATTTGGTTTACAAAAAGTTATCCTTGCAGACCATAAAGTGGAAGTAATTGAACAATTCGGTGACCCAATCATTTCTGGTGGTCTGTTTGCAACAAATTTGCATTTGTATTATTCAATCGCCGATGACGCGCTATACCAATATGATATAACCAAAGAAAACACGCACATCGTATTATCGTTTCCAAACCAGGGATTCTTTCGCCCGTTGGGATTAACCCAAAATGGAAGCGGATTCTTTTTACTTCCCCTGGCAGGAGACCCGGAATTCCCTGCAATATGGGTGGTAAATCTCTATAACAGTGATGTCAAGGAGTTGCCGGTTCAATTTGGGTGTGAAATGGCTGCACTTTCTCCCAATCAACGTAAACTGGCGCTTCAGGAAATCCATTACGGCACAGATGAAAATTTACGTGAGTATGGGCTGGGTCTATTTGACCTAT
>JBDKUM010000157.1:0-8133 GCA_039679715.1 Phycisphaerales bacterium | reverse complement strand
ATATGCCGCGAATTCTGGCCTGTAGATTTTCATACGCCAGGCCTTTTTCGTTCCAACCCTGGATTTTTGAAAGCTCGGCATTGTATGTTTGCAATATCGATTCGATTGGCATATTGTGAAATTCGATACCGAGATTTTTTGCTGTTAGTTCGGCGTCGTTTATGGTTTCGGAAAGATTGAAACGTGTGGGCATTGTAACGCCGATAACATTTTCTTTGCCGAGAGCATCGACGGCGATATTGGCGGTTAAGGTGGAATCGATACCGCCGCTTAAGCCGATAAGCACCTTCTTAAAGCCATTTTTTTGAACGTAATCGCGCGTGCCGAGAACAAGGGCATGATAAATTTCCTCAACCTCATTCGATTCCTTAATAGGAAGTTGAGAATTAATCTGGCCGTCTGCCTGCACTTCTGCAATGAGTAAATCTTCTTCGAATGCCTTAGCGACGGCTTTAAGCTCACCTGCGGAATTGACAAAAATGCTTCTTCCGTCGAAAACGAGTTCATCCTGGCCGCCGACTACGTTGCAATATGCGATGCAGCAATTAAGTGTGCGGGCACAATCCTGCAGAAGACCAATTTTTTGATTTATTTTTCCAGCATGGAAGGGTGAGGCGGAAATATTTACGAGCAGATTTTTTTCGGGAATCGATGAAAGAAAATCATTGAGCCATTGCAGTTCCCAAATATCTTCGCAAATCGTGCAGACAACGGAGATGTCTTTAATTTTGATTACGGCAGGTTCGCTGCCGGTGTTGAAATATCTTTTTTCGTCAAAAACACCATAGTTTGGAAGCTGACACTTGCGATATACTTTTATTATTTTGCCGGATTGCAGCACAGCCATCGAATTGAAACATAAATCATCGTCGTATTCTGCAAAGCCGACCATTATCGTCAGTTCAGGGCAATCTTTCGCCAGTTGCTTAACAGATTTTTTGTTTTCCGCCAGGAAATGTATCTTCAGAAGCAAATCTTCGGGCGGATAACCGCAAATAGCTAATTCCGGAAAAACGAGCAAATCAACGCCTGCTTCTTTTGCGCGGACGTACATCTGCCGGATCTTATCAGTGTTTCCGGTGAAATCGCCAACTGTCGGGTTAATTTGTGCTAATCCAATTTTAAGCATTGTTTCCATTATATATGAATAATTTAAAATTTAAAATTTAAAATTTCAGATTCTTTGAATCCGCTCAGAATGATAGAAACGAAAACCATGTATTAATTAGCTGGGCGGCTAATTTGCACTTTTGCCATTTAAAACTAGTCCATAAAAAAGCCGATTTTATTGAAAAAAATCGGCCTTAGATATTTATTGTTTTATAAATCTAAAAATTATTTTGCGAATAACATTTCCGCATAAGTCGGCAGCGGCCATATTTTTGCATCGATAATCAATTCAAGCTCATCTGCCGCTTTCCTTACTTTGCTCATGCCCGCGACAATTGCGTCTCTGCAGCTTTCAGCTTTACATGCGGTATCGTCGCAGCCGCATGAAGTTGTAATCGCGTTTTTCAATTCATCCATAGCATTGGAAAGATCGCCAATCAGGCCGCATGTCTTATCAAGCATTTTCTTGATAGTCGAAGAATCACTGCCGGCATCATCAATATGTTCGATTGTCTTGCCAAGTCTTGAAGCATATTCGACCGCGACAGGTAAAATCTGCCTTTGAGCAATGTTCAAAGTAGTTCTTCCTTCAATACATATCGTAGTGCTGTATGCTTCGAGCAAAATTTCCATTCTGGCTTTTAGTTCAGCTTTTGTCAGTACATTTTGTGTCGTAAATAATTTGACACATTCGTCATCATTCATAGTTTTGAGTGATGCCACCGCTGATTTAATATTCGGCAGACCTCTCTTTTCAGCTTCTTTTGCCCATTGTTCAGTGTAGTTATCGCCATTGAATATGATCCTGCTGTGTTCCTTAGCGATTTTTGTCAAAATCTTTTGAACCGCAGTTTTAACATTCGAAATTTTCTCCAGCTCGTCTGCAATTTCCATTAATGATTGAGCGACGATCGTATTCAAAACGAACATTGGGCCTGCTGTCGATTGACTTGAACCGACCATACGAAATTCGAACTTATTGCCTGTGAAAGCGAAAGGCGAAGTTCTGTTTCTGTCTGTGCTGTCTTTGGGAAGCTGCGGCAGTGAAGAAACGCCAAGTTTAAGCTGACCTCCCGCCTTGGATGTCTTTGCGCTGCCATTTGCGAGCTGTTCGAATATATCTGTTAATTGATCGCCCAGAAATACCGAAACGATTGCGGGCGGTGCTTCATGTGCGCCAAGCCTGTAGTCATTGCCTGGCGATGCTACAGCGGCTCTTAACAATTTAGAATATTTATCTACACCTTTAATCACCGCACAAAGCATAACGAGGAATACCATGTTATCATGCGGTGTGCTACCGGGCTCAAGCAGGTTGATACCGTCATCGGTTACCATGCTCCAGTTATTATGTTTGCCTGAACCGTTAACGCCTCTGAATGGTTTTTCATAAAGCAGGCATACGAAATTATGTCTCAACGCGACTTTTTGCAGCGTTTCCATGACAAGTTGATTGTGATCGGTTGCGACA
Organism: Phycisphaerales bacterium; assembly: GCA_039679715.1. Lineage (GTDB taxonomy): Bacteria > Planctomycetota > Phycisphaerae > Sedimentisphaerales > UBA12454 > UBA12454. Next base: position 5,552 of record JBDKUM010000157.1, on the reverse strand, counting down.
TTAACACTTCCGAATACCGGAGCAAGTTCGTATTGCGCAGGAGATACTTCATGATGTTGTGTCTTTGCGGATACGCCTAATTTCCAGAGTTCAAAATTGACATCGTGCATGTATGACGCGATTCTTTCATGCAGAGCGCCGAAATAATGATCGCTTAACTCCTGACCTCTGGGAGTTGGTGCACCGAAAAGCGTTCTTCCAGTGAGCATTATATCCAGCCGTTTATCGTAAAGTTTTTTATCGATAAGGAAATATTCCTGTTCGGCACCCAATGTTGCGCCGACCGATTTTGATTCTGAATTTCCCAATAATTTTAATACTCTCACGGCTTGTTTGCTAAGTGCATCCATCGAACGCAGCAGCGGAGTTTTCTTATCAAGTGCTTCAGCGTTGTATGAACAGAAAGCACACGGAATAAACAAGGTTATATTTTTGCCGGTTTCTTTAATAAAGACCGGGCTGGTGCAATCCCATGCGGTGTAACCGCGGGCTTCGAATGTCGCTCTCAAGCCGCCTGATGGAAAACTGGAAGCGTCAGGCTCACCCTGAATTAATTCTTTGCCGCTGAATTCCATGATTGTAGTGCCTTCGGATGTCGGGGAAATAAAAGAATCATGTTTCTCGGCAGTCAGACCTGTCATCGGCTGGAACCAGTGACAAAAGTGTGTTGCGCCTTTTTCAATCGCCCAATCCTTCATGGCGTTGGCTACAACATTGGCAAGAGTCATATCAAGAAACTTGCCTTCCGCAATTGTCTTTTTGAATTCCTTATAAACAGCCTTTGGCAGACGTTCTTTCATTACAACGTCGTTAAATACGTTTTTGCCAAAAATAGCCGTTACCGACTCACAATTGTTACACATTTAAAACTCCTAATAAAAAGGTCCTGCACATCTATATGCAATAAATGTACCAAGGTTTGTATAATTTTAAAAAATCATAGCACTTTGCCGGTAAAGATATTACAAACATTTTTGTATTTCAAGATAAATATACGCGATATACAATAATGTAGAATATCTTGTGCAAAACTACATATATGTATATTTCGCAAAAATGTATTTATTGTATTTTATGAAAGCACTTTTGGAAAGATTCCATATTTTTTGATTTTGTATCCCAGAATTCTTTCTGTAAGGCCAAGTTCGATAGCTGATTTTCTTTGTTGGCCGTTATATTTTTTAAGCGAATCGATGATCAATTCTTTTTCTTTGTTCTCTATGATTTCAGTAAGAGACCTGCCTGAAGAAGATTCGTTTTTCTTAATCATTTGTAAAGAAGGGGGCAGATGCTCTGAACGTATTACGTCATCGTTGCAGAGCAGCACAGCGCGTTCTATACAATTTTCCAATTCGCGCACATTCCCAGGCCAATGATAGCTTGTGAGCATTTCGATTGCAGGCGTTGAAAGACGTGTAATTCTCTTGTTATTTTCTCTTGCGAAATGTTCGAGAAAATAATCAGCTAAAAGCATTATATCGTCTTTTCGTTCACGTAAAGGCGGAAGAAAAATCGGAAAAACATTTATTCTGTAATATAAATCTTCTCTGAAAAGTTTTTCTTTTATCTGCTCTTCGAGATTCTTATTTGTCGCAACTATTATTCGTACATTGGCTTTGATCGTTTCTGTTCCGCCGACGCGTTCAAATTCCTTGAATTGAATGATTCGAAGCAGCTTAACCTGAAGATTTAAAGAAAAATCTCCAATCTCATCGAGGAAGACAGTTCCGCCATTGGCTTTTTCAAATCGGCCGATTTTCCTGTCTGTAGCGCCCGTAAATGCGCCTTTTTCATGTCCGAATAATTCGCTTTCAAGCAGCGTATCAGGCAATGCGGTACAGTTTACTTTTACAAACGGTTTGCTGGCTCTGCTGCTGTTATAATGAATCGCATGAGCGACAAGATCCTTGCCTGTTCCGCTTTCACCTCTGATTAAAACAGTAGCATTGCTGTCTGCTACCTGTTCAATCAAACGATAAATTTGCTTGATAGCATTGCTTGTGCCGACCATGTTTGTAATGTTAAAATGTGATTTTAATTCCTGTCTTAATCTCTGGTTTTCTTCAGAAAGCTGTTTTCTGTCTGATTCGACTAATTTATTCAGTCTTACAGCTTGAGCAATCATAGTCGCGATAATATTTAGAAGATTAACAGTGGATTCGACATCATCAGCCTTTGGTGCCTGCCGGTCTACACTAAGTGTGCCGATAGTTCGTCCTTCAAGTTTTATAGGTACGCAGTAAAAGGAAATCTGCTTTCCTTCCGATTCTTTTCTGGAGAGTGTTCGATGCAGAAATCTGGGATCTTTTGAAATATCAGGCACAATAATTTCTTTGCCTGTTTGAACAACTGTGCCTGTAATGCCTTCGCCGATTTTATAGCTTCCGAGCTGTTTGGATTTTTCACTTAATCCATGCGCAACTTTGATATTTATTGTTTCAGTTTCAGGATCAAGCAGGGTGATAGTGCCTTTCTGGAGCTTGACATGAGTATCAAGCGATTTCAAAATCGCTTTCATTGTTTGTTCAAGGTCCAGAGATTCCGCGAAAGCTCTTGCCATGTCGCCCAGTAAAAGGACACCATTTGACGCTTTACCTGTCATAATTCAACCTTTACTCTGAATTACAAAATTGTAGACAAAAAATAAGAAATTACATTTATGTTATTCTAGACAAATTGAAAGTGCAAAGCAAGTGAAAAACGATTCTAAATTGAAAAACTGGAAAAAGGGATTATGAAGAGTAAGGATATAAAGAAAGCCAGACCCTAATATTCATTAGAAATCTGGCTTAGGAGGAGGGTGATGAAAAAGATTTGAAACCGGCAAAATGCCGATAATTTTCATAAATTCAATAATTTTTTATATCACATCTAACTTGTGAAAACAAGTATTTTTTTATAAATATTTTTCATAAATATTTCGGCCTAAGTATATTATGAAAAATTGTTATGTTTGAAAGGCTCAAGCAGTGCCTTGCGTATGTAGTCAGAATCCTTCGCATGGGCAAGGACTGTAACCTGATCCCAGCCTTGAAGTATTGTAGAACCTTTAGGTACTACGACCTCGTTTCCTCTGGTAATGAGAGTAATTACAGAACCCTGCGGAAGATTTAAATCACTGATTTTAGGGCCTATGCAGCCTTTGGGGTCCGGAAGATCAACAACAATCAAATCCATGTCGCTTTTAGCCATGGTTATAAGTTCCAGGTTGTAAAGGGGTTGAGGGCGTTTAGAAGTGGCTAATCCAAGCCATTTTGCAAGCAATCCTAACGTTGATCCCTGCAATGCTATTGAAAGCAATACGGCGAAGAAAACAAGATTGAAAACATCCTGCCCGATAGCCATGCCTGCATTTGCAGGATATGTAGACAATACAATCGGAACCGCTCCGCGAAGCCCTGCCCACATCATAAACAATTTATCTCTCCATTTTATTCTCATACCCAGTGTTCCGAGCAATACAGCGGCAGGTCTGCCAATGAAAGTTAAGGCCAGGAATAAAAGCAGTCCGTCAAACCAAAGAGCAGACCACTGATGAGGAAATACCAAAAGCCCCATCAAGGCGAACATTCCGATGTTCGCAATAATAGAAAGCGCTGATGAAAAGTTGTATAATCCCTGTTTATGCACAAAAGGATGATTGCCAATGACATAGCCCGCAACGAATACGGCCATCATTCCGCTTGTTTTCATCATTTCAGATAAGCCATAAATTAAAAGGCATAAACCTAAAAACAATACATAATAATAGCCCCTGTCCTGCGGACGAAGAGTGTTAAATAGCCAAATAGTAAACCGGGCGGCAAGCCAGCCGAATATAGGAGCTATGGTAAATTTCCATAAAAACGAAAGTACGATCATGTACCAGCTGCTGCCTTCGGCGGATGTGAAAGCGGTGATGGCAACAACTGTCAGCAATATTGCCATCGGGTCATTTGCCGCACTTTCAACTTCTAAAGATGCTGTCAGTTTGCGTGATAACGATTGTCGGCGTAAGATGGAAAAGGTCGCGGCCGCATCGGTTGATGAAATAACAACGGCCAGGAGGATTGATTTTTCCAAAGGCCATCTTAGGACGCCCCAAAGAACGATGAATGTTACAGCGGCTGTTAAGACTACTCCCCATGTTGCAAGTCCTCCGGAAATTAGAGCGACTGACCTGAATGTTTCCCTTTTTGTATTAAAACCTCCCTGAAACAAAATAAAAATAAGCGCAATATTTGCAACCTGGTTTGCCAAATGGATATCGCCAAAATACCATAAATTCAGAACATCGCTGCCGAAGATGATGCCTGCGCCGAGGGAAATCAAAATTACCGGAACGCTCCATCTTTCCAGCCATACAGCGGCAAGTACGACAGCAAGCAGGAGCATTGGTCCGATTATATAGGTAATATCCATTTTTTTAAACTTTTCCCTAATTAAAAACTACTTGCCAAAATCCCATTTTGAACATATCCTTTTATAGATATGAAAGTTACTATATCTACATTAAAGCAATCAAAGCAGCAAGGCAAGAAATTTTCAGTTGTAAGCTGTTACGATTATACCAGTGCGGTAATTTGCGCAAAAGCAGGGGTGGATGTACTACTTGCGGGCGATTCGGCTGCGCAGTTTGTACTTGGGTTTGATAATACGCTTGGAATCTCAATGGATTTTATGATTGAGCTAACGGCAGCTCTGCGCAGAGCAAGTGCGGATTTGCTGCTTGTGGCAGATATGCCATATAAAGGCTGTATAAACGGCAGGGATGAAACTGTTAAAAATGCCAAAAGATTCGTGAATGAATGCGGAGCCGATATTGTTAAAATTGAAGCGGCTGAATCCGATTTCGATACTATTAAAGCGATTATCGATGAGGGTATAGCTGTCATGCCTCATCTTGGTATTCGTCCGCAAACGGGCAAATATAAGGCAGAGGGTACGACCGCGGAAATAGGGGCAAAAATTATAGAGCTATCGGAAATATCTTACAAACTAGGTGCGAAAATGCTGCTGCTGGAAGGTACGGCCAGGGAGGTTGCCAAAACCATCACGCAAAAATTGCCGATACCTGTAATTAGCTGCGGTTCAGGGCCCGATTGCGATGGGCAGGTACTGGTTCTGCCGGATATTTTGAGACTCAAAGAAGGACCTATACCTAAATTCGCAAAGCATTTCGGCGAAATTGGCAAGGCGACTTTGGATGCGATTACGCTGTACAGCAATCAAATTAAGCAGGGCGTTTTCCCTGATGATGAGCATAGCTACCACATGAAACCGGGCGAATACGAAAAACTAAAACAAATTATTGAGTGATTATGTTTGAAAATGGCGAGGAATCGGAAAGCATTAATGAGCCTGTGAGCATCAGGCCGCTGATAATTTCAGATAGAGAAACTGTAAATCAGTACTGCCCGTCGTTCAGGCATATGCTTTTCGGTTTTGAAGCACAAGATGTGCATTGCGCGATGGTTGTGCCGCCTAAAAGCGATATCGAGTTTTTGTTGTTTCCCGGTGCGAAAATCATCGAATATCCTTTGCTGCGTTTCCCTTTGTTTTATACGCGCAAT
>JBDKUM010000156.1:0-5378 GCA_039679715.1 Phycisphaerales bacterium | reverse complement strand
CATTGACTTTTTTAACCTTTTTTACACCCATTGCCAAACAAAGGTTTTCGATGTCAATTTTGGCTGTCGGCTTACCCATGAGCGTCTTATCCATACCGGGATGATCCTGATGCCCGGTCATAGCAGTAGTTTCATTGTCGAGAATAATAATAACTCCTCGCATGTTATTATGAACCATATTAGCTAATGCCGGCAATCCGGCATGGAAGAAGGTTGAGTCCCCGATTGTGCAAACAGCCCGTTCCGGTCCTCCGGCGGCCGATACGCCGTGAAGCTGGCCAATGGATGCGCCCATTGAACCCATCGTATGCTGAGCATTGAACGGCGGCAGGCAGCCAAGATTGTAGCAGCCTATATCGCCGGTAACGGGGACTTTTAACTTGCTTAACAGATAAAAGGTAGAACGATGAGGACAGCCTTGGCAGAATACGGCATTCCGCGAAGGCAGCTCACCAATATCAAAATTCGGCTGCTTCGGAAGCTCTTCCGCCGGCAGCAGTTTGGCCGCAACAGCTTGTTCACGCAAGGTAGACGGTAAAAGTTCGTCATAAGCTAAAAAGATATCCTTGCCTCTTACAGAAATACCCATAGCTTTAATTTGTTCTTCCAAGAAAGGATCTAGTTCCTCAATGACAACAACCTCATCGACTTGCCGGGCAAAATCGCGAATTTTTTTCTCAGGCAGCGGATAAACCATTCCTAATTTTAAAATAGAAGCATTCGGGAATACTTCCCGCGCATATTCGGAAACAATGCCGCTCGAAATTATGCCAAGTTTTCGATCACCCCAGGTAATGCTGTTAATCGCGGCTGTTTCAGCCCACTGAGCCAAGTCTTTTAATCTCTTAGCAATTACCTGGCGCTTTTCCCGGGAATATATGCAATTGCAGTTATATTTTTTAATATCACGGGGGAATTCCTTAGCGCTTTTTATATTTTTCTCCCGCTCTCCTAAGTTAACAATTGATTTTGAATGGGAGATACGCATCCCCGTACGAAGAATTACCGGTGTATTGAACTTCTCACTAAGCTCCATGCCCAATGCGACCATATCCTTCGACTCTTGGCTGTCACAAGGCTCTAGCATCGGTATTTTTCCAATCCGGGCATACCACCTGTTGTCTTGCTCATTTTGTGAACTGAACATTCCCGGATCATCCGCAGTTACAACAACCACGCCAGCCTCAATGCCTGTGTAAACAAGATAAAACAAAGAATCAGACAATACATTCATGCCTACCTGTTTCGTGGTAACGATGGTTCTGACTCCGGAATATGCGGCTCCGGCAGCAACATCCATTGCTACCTTTTCATTTGCCGACCATTCAGCATAAATATCTTCTTTGTACAACTTGGCGATATTTTCGAGAATTTCCGAACTCGGCGTTCCCGGATAACCGACTGCCACTCTGACGCCGGCCTCATATGCACCCCGGGCAATCGCTTCATTGCCGCTATAAAGCACTTTTCTCATTTCCATAATCCCCTCACCTCAATTCAATAATTGAATCCACTGCCATTACACCTTTTCCCTTTGGCAAAACAAATAAAGGATTAATGTCGATAGCGCAAATATGGTCTTTCCAATCAACGGCAAGCCTTCCTATTTGTACCAAAACTCGCACAAGAGCCTCGACATCGCCTTCCGGCCGTCCCCGAAAGCCTTTTAACAGAGCCGAACTCTTAATCTCATTCAGCATCGCGGCAGCGGAATCATTAGTTAACGGCGGCAGCCGAAGTGCGGCATCTTTAAATATTTCAACTAATACACCGCCCATTCCGCAGGCGACAACCGGGCCGAAGTTTTTGTCAGTATTTACGCCGACAATAAATTCGGCTACCGCACCGCTGATCATCTCGCCGATAAGCACTCCATCCAGCACAGCCTTAGGGTTATAACGCTTGGCATTCGTTAAGATTGTGCGATATGCCGTCCTCACACCAGCTTCATCGGCAACCCCCAGTATTACCCCGCCCGCTTCCGTCTTATGGGCTATATCAGCAGAGTTAATTTTCATAACTAGCGGATAACCAATTTCATCGGCGTGGTTGACGGCTTGAGCTTCAGTACGGGCAATTAACTCTTTTGGCCTTGCAATACCATAAGTTTCAAGCAGTGCCTTAGCATCATACTCTGATAAAAAGCCCGTTTTTCCTTCAATCAGTCTTGCCGTCTGCTCAAAGGGAGGCGAAAAGCCGTTAATAGAAGAGTTATGCTTGGCATGCCTCACTTTGCTGTATTCAACAAAGCGTTTAACGGCTTTCAGCGATTCGCGTGTCCCCTGTAAGAAAGGAATTGATGCACTGTCGAGTATCTCTTTTACCTTTGTGTCAGTTCCGCCCGCGATGTTGGAAAAGGCGATAATCTCTTTACCGACGGTCCGTTTGACTTTGACGGCCGCGCGAGCCACATCCGCGTACTGTTCCCCTTGATTAGCCGCTAAACTGGCCGTGGCATCCAGCGAAACCGCGAGAATGTCAAAGTCCGGCTCTTGCGCCATTATCTCCATACAGCGCGGATAGCATTCTCGCAAATCGCCACTGCCCCAGGCATCTAATGGATTGCCTACATTGGTGAACGGCGGCAGAACCTTCTTCAAGGCACTATATCCGGCCGTTGTCAGCGGTGGAAACGAAAGTTTCATCTCAGCGGCGACATCACCAATGAGACCGATTTCACCACCCGAAACAGTAATCATACCAATTCGATCACCTGCCGGGAGAGAGGCTTTACTTTTTAGAAATAGTTCAGCCGTTTCAAGTAATTCATCCAGATCATCTACTCTGATTATGCCATGCTGTTTGAAGAAAGCATCTTGAACCTTGTCAGAGCCGGTCAGAGCTCCGGTATGAGCGGCTGTTGAGCGCTGAGCCATAACTGAACGGCCAACCTTTAACACGATAATGGGTTTATTAAGTTCAAGAGCCCGGCTGGCAACCTCCGCAAGCCGTTCAGGCCTGCGAAAGCCTTCGACAAAAGCGGTAATTACCTCTGTATTACTGTCCTCAAGCAGGTAGCTTATGTAATCGGTTAAGTCCAGTACCGCTTCATTACCGCTGGAAATGATTTTGCTAAATCCTATGTCGCGATTTGCGTCCGTTAGCGCGATGCATATGGCCCCACTCTGGACAATTACCCCGATTTTACCGCTTATTAGGTTCGGATTTAATGGTGCGCTATAGGTTGCCACATGTTCGTTCATATTAGCAAAGCCTACACAGTTCGGACCGCAAAATGCGATATTATATTTATCGCAGGTTTCTTTTAGTTTTATCTGCAGTTCTTTCCCGGTTTCACCTGTTTCGGCAAAACCGCTGGCAAAGGCCCAAGCACCTTTTATACCCTTGCTGCCGCATTGTTCTAATACGGGGATAATTTGACCGGCCCCAATAGTAATTGCGGCACAGTCCACTTCATCAGGAATAGCATTAATTGACGGATAACACTTATAACCCAATACAACTTGGCGTTTGGGGTTTACGGGATAAATTTTTCCGGTAAACCCAAGCATTTTCAAATTTTCGATTACATTTCGCCCAGCACCGATACTGTCAGACGCACCTACTACAGCGATTGACCGCGGCTGCAGCAAAGAAGATAGATTTTTCGTCGGATTGATAATGATATTCACCTCCTATAAATAGATTACTTTTTTTAAAAAAACTTATTGCATATTATGGAACGCCGTTGTATAATATAATTGTAAGATGATTAGAGCAAAAGTGTCAAGGTGTAATTCTTTTGTATACATTATTTTATTTTTCGACATTTTTATATAAGGAGTAAAAATCTATGGTTTTAAATAACTCTCAAGAATCTCAGGTGATTCAGTCGGTTGACCGGGCAATTACTCTACTTCTGGAACTAAGTGAAGTACCACGGGATGTTGATCTGGCCGAACTTTCTAAAAAAACCGGACTCACCAAAAGTACAGCATCTCGACTGTTATCAACAATGCAAAAACGCGGACTGGTTAGACAAAACCCAACCACCCGACGCTTCTCACTTGGCACGGGGCTCATCCGGTTAGGTAACATCGCCCTGGGTCAAATATGGCGTCCCGAAACGTTTCGCTCGTATCTCGAACAACTGGTCAGCGATACAGGTGAAACGGCTTCAATTGCTATTCGTGACGGATATAAAGCCGTTTATATTGATCAGGTAGCAAGCTATAACATGATCCGTTCTTTTCCTCCAATCGGTGCGACAGTTGATCTGCATTCAACAGCAGTCGGCAAGGTTCTGCTTAGCGGCTTAACTCCGGCGGTAATTTTAAAAACGATGTCCGGCTACAAACTTACTGCCAATACTGAAAAAACAATTACTGATTTGAACGTTCTTTTAGAGGTTATTAGCCACGTTCGTGAACAAGGCTTTGCTGTAGAGTATGAAGAAACGGAGCTTGGGGGTTGCTGCCTCGCCGCACCAATTCTAGATAATGACAGTAAGGTGATAGCGGCAATTGGCATATCCGGCCCGATTATTCGCATTACCCCCGAACGAATAGCCGTTCTGTCTGAAATTGTAAAAGCGGCAGCAACTGAACTGTCAGCTGAATTTGGCTATAAGAATAAAAATAATGCTAGGGGATGAGTTAGATTGTACGACTTATTAATTAAAAACGGACGATTGGTAAGTAGCGACAAAATTGTAAAAACGAACCTTTATATTCAAAATGGTCAGATAGCCAGTGTTACAGAATCGGTCCACAAAGCCGCAAAAACTTTTGATGCATCCGGTCTGTACGTATTGCCCGGATGTGTTGATAGTCATTGCCATTTTCGCGAACCAGGATTAACGCATAAGGAAGACTTTAGCCATGGAACAGCTGCCGCGATTATAGGAGGAACAACAACAGTTTTCGATATGCCCAATACGAATCCGCCGCTTGTTAAAGCTGAGGAATTTACTGCTAAAGCCGCTGCTTTCAAATCTAAGGCATATAGCGATTATGCCTTCTGGGGATTGTGCCTAGGTCCGATCAATAACAATGATTTACAAGGTCTGGCAGCCGCCGGAGCTATTGCCTTAAAGTTTTTTTGGGGTTACGGAATCAATAATAAAACCTTACAGCTGATAGGAAATTACAAACCGGGAATGCCTGATTGCAGTCCTCCTCTAGACGATGGCGAGGTGTTTGAACTATTTGAACATGCGAGCAAAACCAATTTGATTTTTGCCATACATGCCGAAAATATTGAGTTAATTCAATTGATGACCAACCGGGTACTAAGCAGCGGAAGACGTGACTACTCGGCACTACTTGAGGCTAGACCCAATTTATCAGAAGTGCTTACGCTGCAGACGGCGATAGCTTTTTGTAAAGCAACACACGTGAGGCTGCATATTCTGCATCTATCAACGGCAGAAGGAGTAA
>JBDKUM010000155.1:0-22248 GCA_039679715.1 Phycisphaerales bacterium | reverse complement strand
AGCCGACCGGCGCTCTTGTCTTGCTGAATGAAGAGGAAATCGGCGTTTCGCCCGTAACCGTCGGCTTTGAATGGTATGGCGATTACAACATCAGATTATCAAAGGAAAACTATCAAACCTTAGTTACACATCAAAGTTTACAAAGGCCTTTGAGAGACAGCTTCCCATTCGATTTATTTGATGATATGTTCAGAACCAGAATCGATGAATATAGCTGGAATTTCAAACTTGAGCCGCTGGTTCAGCCTACAAAAGAAGAATTGATTGAAAAAGCGGTTAATTTGCGGAAAGAAGCGTTGGTTGACCCAAATGCCATTGCTCCAAAAGGCTTAAAACCTTACAAGCCAAAGGTTTCAAAACCCAAAGCTGAAAAGAAAAAAGTCGAAAAACTGCAAACTGAAAAAAAGAAATAGCGCAACAAAAAAGGCCGTAATAACGGCCTTTTAAGTTTTTTAGGATAGAAGAAGAAAGAGAATTTTAGGTTGTGGGAGGTTTAACAGGCTGTTCTTTATTATTTTGTTCCGCTTTTTCCTGCTGGATAGCGTTATAAACTTCTTTTCGATGTACACTTATAGTTTTTGGCGCTGTAATTCCGAGCCTTACCTTGTCGCCTCGGACATCAACAATAATGATCTCAACATCGTCGCCGATCATTATCGATTCGTTTTTCTGTCTGCTTAACACTAACATTTTCCGGTACTCCTTTCTCCGGTTCAGGTTCCATTCCTGCTTCTTATATTACGCTAATATAAGAAAACTGTTTACCGAATACTTTTCTATACCGATTAATGTTTCGGCAAAATTTAAATGGAGAATTACTGAAATATCCAAAAATAACAGATAAAAACTAAATATTTTTAAGTGTAAGCGTTAAAAGAGGTTAGGTGAAATTAAACTATTTACTTTCAAATTCTCGCCAATATCTATACCTTGCAGCGAGCCAGTAACCCCAAATCGAGCCTAATGTGCCAAAAGCAACGACTTGAATCGGCCAAATTGAGATAGAAGTCTTTGAAAAATAAACGGCTGCCCAGGATTGAGCCATGTAGCCGAGGGTTGAGGACTTTGCGTAAGCTATTATAGTAAATAATGTTACAAATGCCGTTGCGATTGAAGGCCAAATATAACTTACTCCTAAATAAAGCTTTGCGGCAAAAGCACAGGCCATGAAGGAAATAAGAACGGCAAAGGCAATTTGAATATTCGCAGGCTGGCCTGTAATATGGCCAACTTTGGGGTCAGGATAGCTGATATCGGCGGCTAAAAAGTTGAGCAGATAAGATGCGATTATGGTTGTGCCGATTATCGTAAGTCCAATAGCGGCAGAAGGTTGAAGTTTAACGGCTGGCTGGAAATTATCCGGCAGATCGAGCTGTTTTCTTCTCAACAGCTTTTCAGCGGCAAAAGCGCCGGCAAAGCCGAAAAGAACAAGCACAAGCCAGGCGAAAGACTCAAAGCGAAGTACGGAATATATTGCCAGCCTTGAACTTGCGGCCGGGTCGGCCTGGAAAAGGTTTGACAAATCGCTGCTCTTAAATGCCCAAACTGATAATGCAGCCGGCACAGTGATGGAACCAATATAAAAGCCGTAAGGTGTGCAAACGGCGGAAACTATAAAGCCAAGAGCAAGTGAGACAGCCGCCCAAATCATTAAATATGAAGGAGTTATGCCGGGGTTTAAAAAGGAAAAAATGTTATTGGCGGTTGTCTGGACAGGTTGGATTGGAAAATAAAGAATGACCAGTACGCCAATGGCATACGCGATGACAATACGAATTCTTGTCAGCCAGGACAACTCATTTTGCAGCAGTAATTCTTCCATAAATAAAGTGTATCAAAAGAAATAGAATTAACAATAATTTTTTGAGCAGGAGTTTTACTTGGCCAATGACAAATTGAACATGACATCGAATATATAAAATTAAAAAAGAAATGAATATCATTTAATTAGTGATATAATAGAGTAACTTTGATTTGGGTTCCAGAGAGGTAAAACCTTTAGGAGGATTTGGCGTGGATGAGAATGAAAAACTCGTAATCCAAAATATAACGGGAAAAGTTCGGCCTTTAATCGAAAGAAGAGAATATAAAAAGGCAGTCGAGATTTTAAAGTCCGGCTTTCAACAGTATCCAAATCAAAAAGAACTTGCGGCACTGTACAGCGAAATAAAAACCAAATACAAAAATGAGAAAATACATAAGCTGCAGGAACAAGCGGTTGTATTTTTACAAAGCGGAGCGGAAGATAAAGCACAGGAGACATTAAGAGAAATTTTCAAATTAGATCCCACTAGAGTCGAATTAAAAGACGCGTTTCGCAAGACCAGAAAAGAAGTTGTAACCGAATATAATAACAGGGTTATCAAAACCGAATTAATTTCTTCATTCATCAAAGTTGCTCTGGCCGGGGTCGCAATTTTTTTGGTAATAGCAGTAATACTCTGGTTCGGCAACAATAAACATATCAAGCTAAGCATGCAATATTTAAAAAATGGAGATTTATATAACGCAAAACAGGAAGTAAAAAAATGCGGGAAATATTTTTCCGGCGGCAAGACGAAAGTATATTTACAAATTCAATCGGAGGTAAATAAATTAATCGATAATGCGCACAAGGCTATTGATAAAAAAGATTTCACAGCGGCTAAGAAATATTATGACGACGCAATTAACGCATCTGAAGACGATTTCAAAATAAGAGCAGAATTAAACAAATGCCACGAGCAGGAACAATTATGGAAGCAGGAACTTGCGAGACTGGAAAAGGAGAAAGTTTTAAAGGATAAAATCCTGGCAGAAAAAACCGAATATCAAAAAGTTTTGGATGAAACGACCAACGCGGCAGGAAATGAAAATGAAGTAATAAAGATTTTGGAATCAGCTAAAGCCAGGGCTCAGGACGCTGAAAACTTATTTAATGAAAATAAATTTGAGGAATCTGAAAAATACTGGGCCGGGTCATTACAAGAATGCGAGAAGGCATTTAAACTGGCGGAAAAAATAGTAAACAGGAGAAATGAAATAACAAAAGACACCCTTGGATTGAAACAGGTTTGTGATGAAATAATCATAAAGGGAAAAAATATTAACGCCCATCTGCTGGCGAAGGACACATGGACACAAGGTCAATTAATCGCAGATCAGGCGCAACGAAATTTTGATGAAAAGAAAATGGATGATGCGTCAAAGTATTGGAAGGAGGCTGCGGAAAAATTTAATTCAGCATTGGAGATAACGAAAAAGGATCCGAATTATACACGAGCGATGGCATACGTAAAAAAATGGAACCTGATAAAACCCGGATTGCCGGAGGAGAGCATACGTAATTTTCTCGGTATGCCTAGATATGTGCAAACGGATTCGGACAAAAGCATTTGGTATTATCAAACAATTCCGACTATTACGAAAAATGAAAATAGCTATGAATTGGGAAATCCGACATGCGGTTATATTATTTTCACAACGGTAAGCGTGGAGGCCATTATCAACAGTTTTAACGAGATATACATTAAGAAATTGGCCGAGGAAAACGAAGCTTATAAAAAAACAATAAGAGATATAGGGCTTAAGAGCAGAAACAGGAACCTCAATTCAAGTCAACGCCAGAATCTTAACGACACAAAGGCGAAAGAGGATAAAAAGCATATTGACAAAATTGACAAGTTAAAAAAAGAAAATGAAGAATTAATTTTCGATTTGAAAAACGGAATATCGCCCAGAGAGCCGGAGTATGTTACGACAGAGTGGGCAGGGCCTGATCCGGAACAACTGGCATGTTTTATGAATTTAAATGCTGATGAAGAAAAAACAATCAAGCCTGCTATGAAATGGCAAATACCCGTGCGATGGAGGTCGCTGAAGTTGAATATCGGGGTAGAGGATGTATTTACGGCGTTGGGAGAGCCTGATGAAAAAATTAATGATGACGGAAAGTTGATTTATCATTATGGCCAATCGGGCGAGGAAGGTATTGTGGTTTTTGAAAATTGCCCGGATTCAATTAATCGATTGCGATATTGGAAAGAACCTTTGTGGCCGATTGTTAAGCAGGAGATAAGCAACTGGCAAACTCAAACGGCTGCGGAGGAAAATGAAAAAACAAAAGTTGAAACGCAAGACCCGAACGGGGAAAAGATTTAAAATTTAATATTTTATATTTTAAGGGCAGCCTCTAAAAATTCCAAGAATTGAGATTGCTTCGCTACGTCCCTGAAAGGGACTGCGCTCGCAATGACATTTTTAGAGATTACTTTTATATTTATACAGGCGGGATTAATTTTTCCAGGATCATATTCACTGTGTTTTGAGAAGCGTTCAATCCAACAAGCGGTTTTGTCAGTTCCGCAAGTTCCATACTCAAATCATTTAATTTCTGCGGATTATTTAGTAATTGATCGGCAGTGTTTGCGATTGGAGCGGTCGAATCGAAATACGGCATAAATTCTGGAACCAATTGTTTCTGTGATAAAATATTTACAAGCGAAAGATATTTTGTTTTCACCAGTCTTTTGCCGACAAGGTTCCATAAAAATTTGCTCGACTGATACATAATTACCATCGGGCAGCATGCGGCGGCGACCTGCAAAGTAGCGGAGCCTGAAGCGACGAGACAGAAATCAACTTTTTTTGCGGTATCGAAAACGCTATCGACTGTAAATTGGCAGCGTAGAGATTTTACTTCTGTTGCGCGAAGCTGATTTGCGATCGATTCATTCGCGGCGACGACGGTAACTTTAATTGCTGGGTGTCTGGCTTTTAATGTGCGGGCGATTTGCTGCATCGCGGGCCAGAGAGTTTTAATTTCAGCCTGACGCGAGCCGGGCATTAGAGCGATATGAGCTTTGGTTATCGCAAAATTATTATAATTTTTTATTGTCTGCATATTCTGGGTTATATCTTCGAGCAGAGGATTGCCGACAAATTTGCATTCGAGTCCCTGCTTTGCGAACCATTCGGGTTCAAAAGGTAAAATCGCGGCCAGGCCTGCGGTGCAGAGATTTTTTAATTTTTTGATTCGCCAGGCGGCCCATGCCCAAAGCTGCGGCGCGACGTAGAAAAATGTTTTAATGCCATGTGCTTTTGCGGCTTTGGCGATATGAAAATTAAAACTGGGCGAGTCGCAGACGATGACTATATCAGGTTTGGATTCTGCAAAAAATTTGCGTGCCCGTTTGAAAGCGTTATAAAAGAAAAAGATTTGGCTGAAAGCTTTGTATGTCATAGCGGCCCGCTGAGTGGTATTGATAATTAACGAGCAGCCGGCATCAGCCATATTTTGGCCGCCAAAGCCGTAAAACTCGAAATTATAACCAGTTTGCTTCAAAGCATTTATGAGCTTTGCGCAAAGTCTGTCGCCGCTGGGTTCAGCAGAGCTTAAAAAAATTCGATAAATTTTATCCGCCATGAATCTTTAAATAAAGGAAAGTGCGATAAAATTCAACCATAAAAGGTAAAAAGCCCTATATAAAAGCCAAAAGAAGGTATTATGGACATGTCAAGGTTTGTAAGCAATAAACAATTTGCTTAAATCGTCTAAAAAGTATATAATAGTATAAGCAGCCTGAAAATTTTAAACGTAATATAATGATGAAATATAACAGGATTGAATGCGGGCGACTGCTAGTTTTGCTGTGCGCTCTGTTGATTGGTCAGGCTGTGGCGGATCCCATAAACGGCAGCTTTGAGTTATTTGATTATAATGACTCAACCGACCATTTCGACCCCAATGGGTGGCATACCGAAAACGTCGTAACAGTTTCAGAAGATTTTATCCCTATCGATTACGATGGAGACAAAAGTAATTGGCAAATAGATATAAATACTGGTTTAAGTTCATTCAAAGGCGAAAATCTTTTAATATTGAGTTCGGGCGATTATTATGTGGGGGAATCAAAAGCATCGCAGCTTTTGAGAATTCAGGAGGGAGACAAAATTGAAGGCGCATATTTTTTCGGTGCTTGTGATTATCTGCCATACGACGACTGGGCTGAAATAAAACTCGTTCCCAGGAATCACGAAGGTAATGTAATACAGCTTGCATTTGCAGGCATTGAAATGCTTGGCGATTATGGTTCATTTACAGGTTGGAAAAAATTCGAACATACGTTTACTGCTGAAGAAGTCGGCTCGTACGATTTAACTTTATATATCAGCGATGGGATAGATACCCAGCTTGCATCTTACCTGATTGTGGACAGTATTGTTGTTTGCAGGAACAATCCGGAAGATCCGCCGCCCCAGAAAGCTGATTTCAATTGCGATTGTACAGTCGATAATTTTGATATGGCAATATTTGCGCGTGATTGGGGTTTCGACTGTAATGACACCGAACTTATTGATGCTAATTGCGGCTGTCTTTTGGGTACGGATTTGGACGGAAACGGGCCTGTGGATATAAATGATTTTGGCATAATGATTAACGATTGGTTAACAGGTACGAGGAAAGACTAAATTTTAAGCTTACTTACTTTAGGGTAATTTGGTTAAATTTTGTCTATTTAGCTTGCATTTTAAAGGTTAGAGGCTATAATAAAGCTTATCAGCCTGAAAATTGATTTTTTTAAGAGAATATGAATTGTAGAAGGATAAAATGTGGGCGGCTGATTGTGTATTTTTTTTGCACAGTGATGCTCAATTTCTGCTTCGCGAATGAACCGAATAACGGCAGTTTTGAACTGTTCGATAATAACGAAAATACACATCTTAATGATCCCAATTTCTGGCAAACTGAAAATTATGCCAACGTATTGAGCACGTTTATTCCAGACCCATTTCCAGGGGCAAAATCAGAGTGGGCGATTGATATTTATTCTCCTTTCGAGCCATTTGACGGCAATTCATTTATCTTACTAAGCAGTATTGATGGAGGGGAGGTATACAGTCTCGCATCGCAGAAACTAACTATCGGTCAGGGAGATAAATTGCAAGGTGTGTATTTTTTTGGTGCCTGTGATTACCGTCCGTTCAGCGATTATGCAATAATCAAACTAGTTTCAACAGACGAGATAGAACCGCTTCCGGATGTGAATATAGCGTATTTCGATATTGATATGCTGGGTAATTATGGTTCATTCGGCGGATGGAAAAGATTCGAACATACTTTCACTGCTCAAGAGGCTGGAGAGTATAACCTTGTATTGAAAGTTAGTGATGTGGGCGATAGCGCACTGAATTCATATCTGGCGGTTGATGGTTTGCTTTTGAGCAGGTATAACGCTAAAAATCCGCCGCCGGAAAAAGGCGATTTTAATTGCGACGGCACGGTCGATTTAGAAGATTTCAGGATTATGGCTGGTGATTGGGGGTATGATTGCAACAATCCTATATATTACAACAGCAATTCAGGGCAAAGGATTTATGATCCAAATTGCAATTGTTTGCTTGGGACGGATATTGACGGCAGCGGGCCGGTGGATTTCAACGATATGGGGATTTTTTTCGATAATTGGCTGATGGGTAACAGACGAGAGTAAACTTACAAACTTTAAAAGCAAAGATTCAAAATTGCCATATTTTATCCAATTTTCTCTCACTTTTTGCAAATTTAAAATGGGGTGGAATTGACGGTCAATTTCTGGTATAAGTTATCGTTTCATAAATAGTTGAAATCTAGACTTGAAAGAGCCGGAACTGAACAATATGTTTGCGATTATAAGCGATATACATTCGAATATTGAGGCGCTGACGACGGTATTGGCAGATATCGAGAAACGCGGAATCAAAAAGATTTACTGCCTTGGCGATATTATCGGTTATGGGCCGAATCCGAAGGATTGCCTGGACCTTGTTATCGCCAAGACTCAGGCGTGTGTGATGGGCAATCATGATTACGCAATATTGTATGAACCGGCGAATTTCAATCTAGGAGCCGAACGAGCAAGCTTCTGGACGCGAGGTCAGCTTGAAGCTGAAGACTCGGCGGAGAAGAGACATAACCGGTGGAATTATCTTGGTACGCAGCAAATGCGGCATACGATAAGCGCTGACCTTGAAGGTGTCAAAGCAACACTGGATTTTGTGCATGCATCGCCGAGGCGGCCGATCAATGAATATCTTTTTCCAGACGATGTTTATACTACTCCTGCGAAAATTACGGCGCAGTTCGATCGCGTGAAACATATTTGCTTTATCGGGCATACACATTTGCCGGGTGTTTTTCTCGACGACCCGGATTTTTATTCGCCGGATGAGCTTGATTATGTTTACCCGATTGTGGCCGAAGAACGCGCGATTATAAATGTCGGGTCGGTTGGTCAGCCGAGAGATAAAGATAACAGGTCGTGTTATGTTTATGTCGAGGAAAATAATGTTCACTTCGTTCGACTTGAATATGATTTTAAAACAACGCAGAAAAAAATATATGACATTCCTGAACTTGATAATTTCGAGGCAGACAGATTGAGCGAAGGACGCTAACTAAAATTAAAAATCAAAATTAAAAAATAAAAATTACGGAGTCGGCCTTTCGGCCGAGACTATTTTATGAATTTCAAAAAATTTATCCTGGTATTTAGTTTTTTTATTATTTGTTGCGGGAATGTAAGAGCGGAGATAACGGCTGTAAGCGGCGAGAACAAAACATTTACGCTGGGTTCAACCGAAAAGGGAAATCCATATAAACTCGAACTTACACTGACGACCAAAGGCGCAGGAATTGAAAAAGCCGCATTTCGCGATTTCAATAATCGTGATCGCAAATCGCCCAAGCCTTTCGTATTTTTATCTCCTGTTGACAGCGTTGTTTCACTTCAGAGCAAAAGACTTATGCTGCCTGCGATTGGAAAATCATTTCCGCTTGACAGGCTCAATTGGGTAAGTGAAGGAATTGTAAAGAATAACGGAAGCGAAACGATAAGTTTCAGCGCGGTAATTTTACAGGATGATTATGAATTTCTTAAATTGACAAAAATATATACTCTTCGCAGTGAAGATTATTCAGTCGATTGCGAAATCACGCTTTCCAATTTGAGCAAAGAACAGCAGCGTGTCGCGATTGAGACGCTGGGGCCTGCGGGAGTTACGCGAGAAGATTTAAGAACCGATATGCGGACTGTAACCGCTGGATTTGTCGGGCCAAACGGATTAGTAGAAGTTGTAAAATCAAATTTGAAGGATACCATCAAGCATGGCGGAAAGGTGCAGATGGTGCATAAGAACGCCGATTATAAATTTTTATGGACGAGCGTTTCTGATAAATATTTCACATCGATAATCAGGCCGGTACCTGCGGCTGACAGTAATCTTGTCAGTATATGGAGCGGAGCAAATTACGCGTTAAGTTTTGACCCTGATATCGCGATTAAAGATAATGAAAATATCGGCGTTATGCTCGATACTCAAACAGCAGGAATTGAAGCCGGTAAAAATGTTACTTACAAATACCAGGTTTATATCGGGCCGAAAGATAAAGACCTTTTTAAATCCAACCCTCTTTATAAGCAGCTCGGTTTTATTCACACAATAGATTTCCAGGCGTGCTGCGGATTGGGATTCGGCTGGCTTAGCTTTGCGATTCTGCAGGCAATGGATTGGATGCATGAGTATATTCCGAATTACGGCGTGATAATTATTATTTTCGTGCTGCTTGTTCGGCTTGTTCTGCATCCTGTTACGAAGAAGAGCCAGGTCTCGATGATGCGAATGTCAAAACTTGGCCCGATGGCGGAAGAGATAAAGAAAAAATACGGCGACAACAAAGCTGAAATGCAAAAACACATGGCGGCACTTTACAAAGAACATGGAATTGCTCCAATGCTTGGTTGTTTGCCGATGGTTTTGCAGATGCCGATCTGGGTCGCACTTTACAGCGCTATTAATACGGGCATCGAATTCAGAGGCGCTGCGTTTCTGCCCTTCTGGATTACAGATTTGTCGCTGCCCGATTCACTGTTTACGCTGCCGGCGGTTGTTGAACAAATTCCATTAATCGGACCGATGATTGGAACCGGATTTAATGTGCTGCCGATTTTGCTGGGCGTCGCGATGTTCGCACAGCAGAAACTTATGCCTTCTTCATCAACACCATCGACAAATCCGCAGATGGCTCAACAGCAAAAGATGATGCTTTGGATGATGCCGATGATGATGCTGATATTCCTTTACCGCGCACCGTCGGGATTGAACCTTTATATTATGGCAAGTACCGCTGCCGGAGTTGTCGAGCAATATGTAATCAGAAAACATATTAGAGAAAGAGAAGCACTCGAAGCACAGGGACTTGTTCCAACGACAAGCAAACTAGGCGGAAAACTTAAAAAGAAAAAACCAAAGCCGCCGATTAAATTCTCATAATCTATAGCCACTAAGGCTCAAAGGCACAAAGAGTTAAAGAGAAATATACGAAATAGTGGAAACTACTAAAATGTAGGACAAATTTTTTCTATTGACAAGGCAATAGCACGCAAGATAATTATAGTGACAATTAAATAAGATTATTGTAGCCGAGATTTATGCGTAATTGCACAAATGCGGAGGACCCAATTTTTGGGGCGTATTCCTCTTTTAGGAGGATAGGGTACTTTCAAACCCGAGCCCGTCAGCTAACTTCGCAGGCATTTGAAAGGGCAATGGCAAAGACAAACGAACTGCCGGCCTTGGCAGTTTTTTATTGCGCAAATTTTGCCCGAAAGGAATTTATATGAACCTTTCGATTTTTGTAAGCAGACAATTAGTATCTGCACATTTAAAGTCTGGCACGAAAGAGGATGTTCTAGCGGAAATTACAGAGCAAATCTATCAAGCCGGAAAAATCAAAAACAAAAAAGAAATTTATGCAAAGCTTCTTGAGCGTGAGATGCAAAACTCTACCGGATGCGGCAACGGTGTTGCGATACCTCACGCAAGAATCAAAGAGATTGAAGAACCAATCTTGTTTGTCGGAGTTTCGAAACGTGGAATAAATTTCGATTCGACAGATGGCAAAGATGTTCACCTTATTATCCTTTTTCTTACACCTTTACTCGAAAGCGGTCTTCATTTAAAAATTCTTTCAGGGATAGGTACTCTGCTGAACGATGGAATACTTGTGCAGCAGATTATGCAATGCTCAAGTGATGATGAATTGTATCATGTGCTCAAGAAGGGCGGAATTGACAAGGAGAGCTTTCTTTATCTGAACAGGGATGATGTTTATATCGAACTTGAAACAGGAGATAACGGTATAACGCAAAATTCAGCAAGCCGAAGGCTTAAAACATATGGATTGAACAGGTTAAAGGCCTTACGAAAAAAAACGCTTATTGGTCGCTTCTTTTCTCATTTTACAAATCTTCTTGCGATCCTGATGTGGGCCGGCAGCGTTTTGTCATTTTGGGCCGGTATGCCCGAGGCAGGATGGGCATGCATAGCGGTGATTTTTATAAACGCGGTTTTCAGTTTCTGGCAGGAATTCAAAGCAGAAAAAGCAATTGAAGCTTTAAAAAAACTAATGCCGTCATACGCAAGAGTTATCAGGGAAGGCAATGAGCAAAAAGTACCCACCGAAGAGATTGTGCCCGGCGATATTATTATCGTTGAAGAGGGAGATAACGTTCCGGCGGATGCGAGGTTGATCGATGCCCAGGAACTG
This sequence comes from Phycisphaerales bacterium, assembly GCA_039679715.1. GTDB lineage: Bacteria > Planctomycetota > Phycisphaerae > Sedimentisphaerales > UBA12454 > UBA12454. Next base: position 10,682 of record JBDKUM010000155.1, on the reverse strand, counting down.
CGGGTAAATAATAGTGCTTTTTCAGGCGAATCTAAACTTTCGCACAAGATGGCGGAAGGTTTTGGAAACGGAAAAGGTTTCTTGTGGCTTGAGATGCCGAACCTTATTTTCGCAGGAACTAGCGTGGCGGGAGGGATGGGCAAGGCTGTTGTCATTGCGACAGGGATGAGTAGCGAGATTGGAAAAATTGCGTACCTGACGCAAACGGTAAAAGAAGAGTTAAGCCCGCTGCAAAAAGAAGCAAACCGCATAAGCAAACTTATCGCATTTATCGCGATTATTATGGGATTGATTTTCTTTTTTGTCGGGCTTGTATTTACAAAGATGACGCTTGTGGCCTCGGCGATGTTTTCGATAGGCATTATACTCGCTAATGTGCCGCAGGGACTTATGCCCACATTAACTCTTGCCCTTGCAATGGCTGTGCAAAGGATGGTAAAACGGCATGCGCTGATCAAGAAACTTTCTTCGGTTGAGACGCTCGGATGCACGAGTGTTATCTGTACTGATAAAACAGGCACGCTTACAACAAACCAGATGAGTGTGCGAAAAGTATGGATCAACAATAAAATAATTGAAATAACCGGCAGTGGATACGAACCGAAAGGCATATTCAGTTATAACGGCGTTTCGCTCACAAAGGACATGTTCGAGAAAAATGGATTTACTCTTTTATTTCAAACAGCGGCATTGTGCAATACAGCAAAACTTGTTGAGCCTGGCAAAGAGCAGAATTACTGGAATATAATCGGCGACCCAACTGAAGGAGCGCTTTTGACAATGGCGCAAAAGGCGGGTTTTGATTACGAACGAGAAAGAAAAAATTGTCCTGTTGTCAGGCGTTTCCCGTTTGAATCTGTTCGCAAGAGGATGAGCAGCATAAACAGGCTCACTGACGGAAACCTTTTCGCATTTATTAAAGGTTCGCCAAAAGAAGTGCTTGAGCTTTCAACTAAAATTGTGATAGATGGAAGAATAATCGAGCTGACTTCATCGAAAAAAGATCAAATTATGGCCGAAACAAATAATTTTGCCAAAGAGGGTTTAAGAATTCTTGGTCTGGCGTATTCTCCTTTTGATTCCATAAAAATCAGTGATGAAAGTGCGCAAAGTGTGGAGAAAGATTTAATTTTTATCGGCGTAACGGGTATGTATGACCCGCCAAGACCTGAAGTAAATGATGCTGTTACGATTTGCAGGAAAGCGGGAATTCGTGTAGTTATGATTACAGGCGATTATCAGATAACTGCTTTGTCAATTGCCCGGCAGGTTGGGATTGTATCAACTGATAATTCGGAGGTCATAACTGGAACGGATATTAACGGTTTGGGAGATGATGAACTAAGGAATAAACTTGCCGAAAAGGAAGTGATCTTCGCGAGGGTCAATCCTGAACATAAATTGCGGGTTGTGAAAGCTTTTAAGGAATTGGGAAATATCGTCGCGGTTACAGGCGATGGCGTGAACGATGCGCCTGCTCTTAAATGTGCCGATATCGGGGTGGCAATGGGGCTTCGCGGGACGGATGTGGCAAAAGAAGCGGCTGAAATGATTTTGATAGATGATAATTTTGCAAGCATAGTCGCTGCTATAGAAGAAGGACGCGCGGTTTTTGACAATATTAAGAAATTTATTACGTATATTTTCGCGCATCTCGTTCCAGAAGCGATACCTTATATTTTTTATGTTATCTTGAAAATTCCGGTTCCGATTACGGTTATGCAGATTCTGGCGATAGATTTGGGAACGGAAATTTTGCCGGCACTTGCCCTTGGGATTGAGAAGCCGGAGCCCGGTGTTATGGATGCACCTCCAAGGCCTAAGAAAAAAGGCGTTATCGACAAGACGGTTCTTTTCCGCGGTTATGTATTTCTTGGCCTGCTTGAGGCGGCAGCAGTTTTGATAATTTATTACTGGATTCTTTATCAAGGCGGCTGGCGGCCGGGCCTACAACTTGAACCGGATGATACTTCATTTACAAATCCACTGCATTTAAAGGCTATTACTATGGTTTTCCTCGGTATTATCGTGATGCAGATTGCTAATGTGTTTGCTTGTCGAAGCGACAAACATTCAGTATTCAAACTCAAATTTTTCAGCAATAAATTGATTTTCTGGGGTATCGCATTCGAAATTCTGTTCGCCGGTTTACTGGTTTACGTACCTTTCTTACAAAATATTTTCCAAACGACCGCTATTGGCTGGACAGATTGGTTTATTCTGTTTATCTTTCCATTTATATTATTTTTGGCAGAAGAACTTAGAAAGAAATATGTCAATAAGAAACATAAATGACACAATAATAGCGGTGTCGAGCGGAACGACTCCTTGCATAAAAAAAATCATACGCATAAGCGGTGATAAGACATTTAATTTTCTGCAATCATTTTTTGGCAGAGAATTTCCAAAACAAAAACAAATATCATCTGCGCTGCTTAAAATCGAGGGGTTTGAAATTGAATGCTTTGTTTATACTTTCGTTTCTCCCAATTCATACACTGGCGAAGACCTTGCAGAGCTGCATGTTTGCGGATGTGATGAATTAATCCAAAAAATATTTTCCAAATTTTTGGAAGCAGGAGCAAGAGCTGCACTTGGCGGTGAATTTACGTACAGGGCTTATGTAAACGGGAAAATAGATTTATCTCACGCCGAAGCAATCGCGGAAATGATTGAAAGCTCAAACCAGTTTCAGCTTGAAGCGGCACAAAAACTTTTCGGCGGTTCAATAGAGAAAAAAGCAGGACAAGCAAGAAAAGATATTCTCGAACTTTTGAGCCTAATCGAGGCAGGACTTGATTTCAGCGCAGAAGATATAGAAATCATCAGCAGGAAAAAAGCCGCCCAATCAGCGGAGAAAATTTTAAATGCGCTCAATGAACTTCTTAGCGGCTCAATTACGTTTGAGCAAATTTCGCAGGCGCCGACAGTGGTCATCACAGGGGCCGCAAACGCGGGCAAAAGCAGTTTGTTAAACGCGATTATCGGAGAGAATCGAAGCATTGTTTCAGACCAGAGCGGAACGACACGCGATGTTCTCGAACATTGGCTCAAACTTGAGAAATGTGATTGCGTGCTGGTCGATTCGGCGGGAGTTATTACGCAAACAAAAGATCCCCTCCAAATATTGGCCAACCAGGCCGCACTGAAAGCAATTGCTGACGCGACAGTTTTGATTTTCTGCGCGGATATAACAAAGGAAAATTATAATGAAGATTTAGAAATTATGAAACAACTAGGGCAGACACATGGGTCTGCCGCTACGATATTTGCTGTGACAAAGTGTGATTTAAGCAATGATGAAAAAATAAAAATGCTTGAAGGTTCTTTCAAAGAAAAATTCATAGAAACAAGTTCTCAAAACAAGACTGGGATAGAAGAATTGAAAAAAGCAATTGAGCTGAATTTAATTCAGAGAGGCTCTTTTGAAACATCGGATAAAACCGCGCTTACCGAAAGACATAAATCGGCTGTGAGCGAGGCGGCCAAAAATATTGAAAACGCAATTGCGGAAATTCAAAACGGAAATGAGGAAATCGCAGCGTATGTTTTAAGAAACGCATTGCAGGAATTATCGAGACTTGAAACTGAACATATCGATGAAGCGATACTCGATAATATCTTTTCAAAATTCTGCATAGGAAAATAAAAAACCCCCGGAAGAGCCGGGGGTTTTTACTATTTATATTAATGGATCCCCGCTTGCGCGGGGATGACAATAATAAATCTTATTGTCATTTTTGATCTTTTGCTTCGAACTCGGCATCGATTACATCGTCGCCATTTTTGCGATGTACTTTGCCCTGGTCTTGTGGTTCAGCTTTCGGTTGTGCCTGCTGTTGTTGAGCACCGCCGGCGGCAGCTTGTTTTTTCGCTGCTTCTTCGTAAAGAATTTTGCCAAGTTCCTGGGCAGTAGTACTTAAATTTTCCATCGATTTCTTAATCGCGTCACCGTCATCGCCTTTAACGGCTTCTTTCAAACTGTTAACGGCTAATTCGATCTTGCCGCGAGTATCGCCAGAAACTTTATCGCCATGCTCTTTCAACGTTTTTTCGGTTGAGTATATCAGCTGGTCTGCCTGATTTTTCAAATCGATCACTTCACGGCGTTTCTTATCTTCAGCGGCGTGAGCTTCTGCATCCTGCTGCATTTTCTTAACTTCTTCATCGCTCAAGCCGGAACTTGATTTAATCTGGATTGATTGCAGCTTGCCTGTGCCGAGGTCTTTCGCTGAAACGTTCAAAATACCGTTAGCGTCGATATCAAAAGCAACTTCAATCTGCGGCATGCCGCGAGGAGATGGAGGAATATCAGAAAGCTGGAATCTTCCCAACGTTCTGTTGTCATGCGCGAATTCACGTTCGCCCTGCAAAACATGAATATCAACTGTTGTCTGGTTATCGGCAGCGGTTGAGAATATTTCTTTTTTGCTTGTTGGAATCGTCGTGTTGCGTTCGATCAATTTTGTCATAACACCGCCGAGGGTTTCAACGCCTAAAGAAAGCGGTGTAACGTCCAAAAGAAGAATATCTTTTACGCCTGCATCGCCTGCCAGAACAGCGCCTTGTACCGCTGCGCCAATCGCGACGACTTCGTCAGGATTGAGGCTCTTGTTCGGTTCTTTCTTGAAGAGATCGCGAACAACCTGCTGAACTTTTGGAATTCTTGTCGAGCCGCCGACAAGCAGAACTTCGGCGATTTCAGACGGATTCATTTTCGCATCGCTCATAGCGCGTGAGCAAGGATTTTTCAATCTTTCAAAAACAGGCTCTGACAAAGCTTCGAATTTGCTGCGGGTAAGAGTAATCTGCAAATGTTTCGGGCCTGTAGCGTCGGCTGTGATGAAAGGCAGGTTCACGGTTGTTTCAACCTGATTCGAGAGTTCGCATTTTGCTTTTTCAGCTGCCTCTTTGAGACGCTGATGTGCCATCGCATCTTTGCGAAGGTCGATGCCTTCGGTTTTCTTGAATTCATCGGCGAAATAATTGATAAGAATTTCATCGAGGTCGTCGCCGCCGAGGTGAGTATCGCCATTGGTGCTTAAAACTTCAAAGACGTTATCGCCAATATCAAGGATGGAAATATCGAAAGTACCGCCGCCGAAATCGAAGACAGCAACTTTTTCGTTTTTCTTTTTCTCGAGACCATAAGCAAGAGCCGCGGCCGTAGGTTCGTTGATAATTCTTTCAACTTTCAGGCCTGCGATAGTACCTGCATCTTTGGTAGCTTGTCTCTGGGCATCGTTGAAGTAGGCCGGGACAGTGATGACCGCCCTATCGACTTTTTCGCCGAGGTAATCTTCCGCGGTTTTCTTGAGATCCTGCAGAATCATAGCTGAAACTTCCGGCGGAGTATATTCTTTGCCTCTGACGTTGACTTTAACAAGTTCTGCCGGGCCGCCAACTACTTTATATGGAACGGTTTTTTCTTCAGTCGCGACTTCGTTGTGCCTGCGACCCATGAATCTTTTTATCGAAAAAACGGTATTTTCAGGGTTTGTTACCTGCTGATGGCGAGCTATTTGGCCGACAAGCCGTTCACCTTTATCTGTAAAACCAACTACAGACGGAGTAAGACGCGAGCCGGAGGAATTTATGAGCACCTTTGGTGAGGTGCCTTCCATAACAGCTACCACTGAATTTGTGGTTCCTAAATCTATTCCTATAATTTTTGCCATAATATTAGTTCTCCTAAATGACTATTAAATTGCAGATTAATAAAGTGCAAATGATGTGCCAAGCTGGGTAGAATTCATAAATATCTACTATATAAGGGTTTGTGCTTATGTAAGTTTAGTTGAAAAATGCCATTTTGGCAGGATTTCAACAGCGTAGAGCGTTGAGCGTACAGCGGATAGGTGGAACGTAGTGGTTTTGAACTTGTCCTTTTCGCTAAACCCTAAACGCGTTAAAGGAAAGTATGAACATTTTTGTAATTTATGAGTATTTTTTATTTGAGATTAACTTTGCTTATAATATATTCTTAGACATCAATTCGCGAAATTTTCATTAACCGTAAAGAATGTTTAAATAGAAAGGATTTATAAGAGATGGCAAGTATTGCAAATGCTCTTGTAGCGAGACGAATATTTTTAACTAAAGGTGTCGGTCGAGACAGGTATCAACTGAAATCATTTGAGGAAGCGCTGCGAGATGCAGGAGTTGCCAATCAGAACCTTGTACAGGTTTCGTCAATTCTGCCGCCAAAGTGCAAGATTATCAGTAAAGATGCGGGATTGAAAGAACTTGTGCCGGGAGCAATTGCATTTTGTGTTATGGCAAGATGCGATACTAATGAGCACGGCAGACTCGTTGCCACATCTATCGGCATGGCTGTTCCGAAAGACAGAAATAACTGGGGTTATTTGAGCGAAGTTCACGGGCATGGAATGAACGAACAGCAGTGCGGCGATATGGCTGAAGACTTGGCGGCTGAAATGCTTGGAACAACTTTGGGTATGGAAGTTGACCCGAACAAGGCCTGGAGCGAAAAGGAACAAGCATATAAATCAAGTGGTTTGATTATCAGAACATCAAATTGCACGCAAGGGGCAAGAGGACAAAAAGGTCTTTGGACGACGACTGTGGCCATAGCAATGTTCCTGTTCGATTAACTAAATTTTAAATTAAAATAGCCACCCTCTACGAGGGCTTCCGCTAGCGTTTCAGCAAACGCACCAAGACACAAAGTTTTTAAATAAATAATTAAGCTTTGTGTTTTTGTGTCTTAGCGGCTATAAATTTTATGGAGAAATTATGAAAAAATATAATTTTTGTGACCTGCCGAAAGAATATTCAAATTATGCTGATGCCAAAATAGTCATTTTGCCTGCTCCGTTCGATGCAACCAGTACCTGGATCAAGGGAGCGGATAAAGGACCGGATGCAATTCTCGAAGCATCGGCAAATATGGAAACTTACGATATCGAAACTGATTCCGAAGTTTACATGCAGGGAATATTCACTGACAAACCAATTAAAGAAAAAAAATCCCCTGAAAAGATGGTAAAAGAGCTTAAAGCAAGAACGCTCAAGCATATTCAGAACAAAAAATATGTAGTTACGCTCGGCGGCGAACATTCAATTAGCGCTGCATCAATCGCGGCTCATGTCGAATCGTTCAAAGATGTTTCGGTGATTCAATTCGATGCGCATGCGGATTTGCGAGAGGAATATCATGGCACAAAGTTCAATCATGCCTGCGTTATGGCAAGGGCAAGAGAAATTGCGCCAATAGTTCAGGTTGGAATCAGAAGCGGTGCAGTTGAAGAAGCCAAGGCAATGAAACAAAAGAATGTGTTTCTGGCTGCGGATATCTATAATAATAACAGATGGTTTAATAAATGCTTGGGAATGCTGAATAAGAATGTCTATTTAACGATAGACCTTGACGCGTTCGATCCTTCGATATTGCCCTCAACAGGAACGCCGGAGCCGGGCGGACTTGGGTGGTATCAGGTTATTGATTTTCTTAGACTGCTCATGACTAAAAGAAACGTTGTTGGTTTCGATATTGTCGAGCTGTGTCCCAATCCGCAAAATAAAGGTTCGAACTTTTTGACCGCAAAATTGATCTATAAATTATTAAGTTACAGATTTTGTATGTAATTGCCGATAATAAAGGTGAAAGCGGTTGCCAAGGGGGCAGCCTGATAAACTTTTTATGAAAGGATTTACTATGTGTGCATGCGGAAGTTGCGGATGCGGATCAAAAAAGAAACCTGCTAAAAAGAAAGCTGCGGCAAAGAAAAAGAAATAAACCCTTCAAAGCGATAAAAATGAAACGGCCTTTAGAATCAACTAAAGGCCGTTTTTTGTTGCATTATTTTTTGTAGAGGCGAACCCGTGTGTTCGCCCTGGGCAGACACATAGGTCTGCCCCTACGGCAATGTATTATTTTATCATTTCCACCGTTGCGGTACCCTTCATAGTCATTGGAATTGTCAAACCATCGGGCATTTGCGGGGTGGCTTGCATTTTTATAACCCCTGAAAAATTAGTGTTAATATTACTCTTAATTGTCATGCCTGTGGCTTCGTCAACTTCATTGGCGGCATTGATTGCGCCGGAAAGCTGCATTGACATCTTTGTATTCGGATCGATTACAATCTGCCTGGAGTTGTCGCCCATATCGATTTTTGAAATCGCATCGATGTGCGCAATTCCATCCTTTCGGCTCTTGAGCATATAAGTGGTATCTAAATCTGTAACTACCATAAAATTGATACTTCGTGTATCGTACCACGTATCGCCAACGCCAAGAGGCCCTTCCGGAAACATCTCAATCATATTGCTTGCCAGATCCTTTACCTGATCGTCGTTGAACAATTTTTCAATGAATTGTTCGCGGCCGGTCTTTTGGTCTTGCGGCATTTCCTTGATTGTTTTCAGCAGTTCTTTAAAGCCGCGGATGTCAAAAGTTTCGCCAGAAGGTTTGACTTTCATTTTCGCGCCTTTGCCAACGAAAGCAGAAAAGAGATTGTTTATTGCTTTCTGCTCGGGTTTATTTGGATCGACAGCCTGAAGATTATTTGAATCAAATTCAACGTGCCCTATCTGTCCGTCAATAACAATTTTCAAAGATTTAAATGTGATTTCGACGTCCATAAGGCCGTTAGGTTCGACATCCAAACATTTCAGCGAAGTAACCATTTCCTGTTTCTGATTGGTTTTAATTTCCTGACTGTTGTATGTTTGAGTTATGTCATAGTTTTGCGAAATTTTCATTTCCCGGCTGAAACCTTTTGGCAACCGGACTTTTAAATCGACTTTATCGGAAGCGGGTGTTTGTTGTTGAGCCTCTTTGGTGTCTTTTGGCTTGACAAGTTGAGGCGGAGAATTCAAATTTTCTTGAGATACGATTTGCTCTTGAGTTTGTTTGTTTAACTCGAGACGGGCGGTAATTTCATTCATCGCGGCTGTAAATGGATTTTTATTTTCATCGCCCTGCCATGAATTTTGCAGTTTATTTAAACTTTCAATAGCGCTTTGGTCGCCGATTTTAGCAAGAAAATTTGCTGCTGCGATTTTATTTTTGTATGAGCCGCTGTTCAATTCATTCACAAGGCCGGCAACATCACCTGATGCGTACATTTGCTGAAGGTTGTCAGAGCTTGGGGAAATGACACGTATAACCTTATTATCAGTATTGTCAGCAATGTTTTGCGGATTGTTCGATCCGGTGAATATCTGTGCGCCGACGAATGCAGTGATTACTAAAACTGCTGCTATCGCGGCGTATCGTGTAATTTTGCTTTCCATAATGTACTCCAATAAAATTCTGGTTCTGGATCTGTTCATTAGCTTCCGCCGGAAATCCGCAGAGACCTTCTCGGCGATTTCGTGAATATCAGACGGAACTTTTTCGTTAATAATTTTTTCGAACGTTTTGTTAAGCTCATTATTATTCATGATTGAGCTTCCTTCTTAAAGTTTCCAGTGCCTTGGAGACATTTGATCTGACGGCTGCTTCGGTACATTTGAGTTCTTTTGAAATTGATTGATAATCTTTTTGTTCAAGATATCTCATCATTAATGCCTTTGCCTGCTTGTCGGGCAAAGCGGTTATCGCGCATCGCACCTGCCGGGCCGTATCGTCATTGCAAACTTTATCCTCGGGTATTTCTGCCGGGTCAATGCTCTCTACATTAACGCAATCTTTTGTCTTTAGCCTGTTTCGCCAGGCAATCGAAGCAGAAGATTGTGCGATTCGATAAAGATAAGCATTGTCTGCTGTGCCCTTGAATTTATCAATGTGCTGCCACATTTTTGTCAGGGCATTTTGCATTGAATCGGCAAACAGCTCCCGATCGCCGGTTAATTTCCAAAGAACGTTCTCAAGAAATTTGGCGTTTCTCGTTCGCAGTTGTTCAAATAACTCCAATTTACTGGAATAATTCAACATTTTAGGCCTAAAAGGTAATCGATCGTTTACATTATTAATAACCGCAAATGAATATAATTGTGTAAATGAAAATAAAAAATTGTGAAAAAAATTATAAAAAAATGGCCTTTTCAGTATTAAAAAGGCCATTTGAGGTTGATTCTTTAATGAATGATCAATATTTATTTTATCATTTCCACAGTTGCGGTTCCTTTGATAGTCATTGGAATTGTCATTCCTTCGGGCATTTGTTCATTGCCTTCCATTTTTAACATGCCGGAGAAATTCATAGTAATGTCGCTTTTCTTCGTAAGACCGTTTTTAACGTTAACTTCGCTAGCGGCGTTGATTGTGCCGGAAAGCTGCATCGACATCTTTGTATTTGGGTCGATAACCAGCGGCTTTGATGTGTCGCCCATATCCATTTTCGAAACGGCATCAATAATCGCGGTATCGTCTTTCACGCTCTTGAGCATGTATGTCGTATCGATATCGATTGGCAGCATGAAATTAATGCTTTTTGTTTCATACCAGCTATCGCCAATCGCTATTGGATTTGCCGGATACATGTTCATCATGTTGCCGGTGAGTTCCTTTATTTGATTTTCATCGAACATTTTATCAATAATGCTTTCGGCGGGTCCTGCCTCGGCGCCGATTTTTTCCTTAACTTTTTTCATCATCTCTGAGATGCCGCGGATATCATAAGTTTCTCCGGTAGGTTTTACTTTGAGCTGGAACTGGCTGCCAACCATCGCGCCGAAAAGGCCCGACATCATTTTTTCCTGCGGAGGAGTGT
>JBDKUM010000154.1:0-5911 GCA_039679715.1 Phycisphaerales bacterium | reverse complement strand
TTCGATTCTATCAAAAATACACAATCGGATTATAGAAGCAGAATCGAATCAGCGAAAAGAAGCCGTCGACTTGCCGATGCCGGAAGAATCAAGGAAATCGATGTTGATCTGGCTGTGCAGGCAGAATTGACAGCACGTCAGCAATGGATATCAGCAATACAGCGATATAAACAGCAATTGGATGAATTCAGGATTTTTCTCGGATTGCCGCCCGATGCAAACATTGTTCTTGATTCGAATGAGTTGACAAAACTGGTAGAACCTGCCAAATCATTGATTAATATTAGCCAGAGCGAGGAACAAAGCGAATTTGAAGATGTCAATGATGTAAATAATCTTGTACAAATTATCGAGCCTGATTATCAAAACGGCGGGCCTTACGAAATTGAAGAACCAAACGCGGTAAAATTGGCATTTTTCAATCGATTTGATTTGCGAACGAATCAGGGAAAAGTCTATGATGCCCAGCGCAAGGTTGTTGTCGCAGCAGACGCATTAAGAGCGGAATTGACGCTTTTAGGAAAGGCAAATATCGGTTCGCGAAGAAGTACGGTTGGATCTTCCCTTGAAGATAATGCGAACTTTGTAACTAATGAGGGATTATTTACTTCGCTTGTAACTCTGGATTTGCCAATCGAAAGAACGCTTGAGGCTGTAAATTACCGCAACAGCTATATAATTTTGCAGCAGACGGTTCGGGATGTTCAAACACTTGAGGATACAATAAAACTTGATATTAGAAGTTCGCTGCGAAATTTGCTCGAAGCCAGAGAAAATATGTATATCCAGGCAAAGGCGGTTGCCGTAGCACAGAAACGCGTGCGAAGCGTAAATATGTTTCTCGACGCAGGTAGAACCGAAATGCGCGAATTAACTGATGCACAGGATGCCCTGCTTGAAGCACAAAACAACTTGACGGCGGCAGTTGTCCGGTACAGAATAGCGGAATTAAGCATTCAGAGGGATATGGGCGTTTTAGAAATCGATGAAAATGGTCTTTGGAAAGAGTATATTCCGGGAGATAAAAATAATATATGAAGCTATCAATAAATAAAAAATATTATTATGGAGCCGCGGTGCTTGTACCGGCTGTTATACTTCTGTCGGGGTACTTTTTTAAGACAAGCAGAGGCAATACGGATTTCAGCGGCCCGACATACACGGTAAAAGAAGGCCAATTAACAATCAACTTTGTCGAATCGGGAACAATCAAGGCAAGAGACCTGATAATTCTTAAAAACGAAGTTGAGGGAAGAACATCCATCACTTATGCTGTTCAGGAAGGTTCACGAGTAAAGAAAGACGAGCTGCTGATCGAACTTGACGTAAGCAGTCTCGAAGACGATAAGATAGACCGCGAAATAGAAGTTCAGCGAGCGGAGGCGGAATATATAAGCAAAAAAGAAAATCTGGCGGTAGTTGAAAACCAGGCACAGAGTGACGTTGAACTTGCCGAACTAACGCTGGACTTTGCAAAGCAGGATCTCGATAAATACATCAAAGGCGATTACCTCAACGAATTACACAAAGCCGAAGCGACGATTACTCTCAATAAGGAGAAATTCGAACGCGCTAAAGTTACGCTGATGTGGTCGGAAAAACTCGCGAAAGAGAATTTCATTTCTAATACAGAATTGCAGGGAGACAAGCTGGCGAAAGATGAAGCTGAAATGAATGTTCAAATTGCCGAAAGAGATAAAATACTGCTTGAAGAATATACATACAAACGTAATTTGGCGAAATATCAAAGCGATGTAAACCAGGCTGAAATGGCGCTGGAAAGAACACAGCGCAAGGCACATGCTGATGTAATACAAGCAGAAGCGGAATTAAAAGCCAAGGAAGCGGAATTTGGTCGCCAAAAAGATAAGCTTGCGAAAGTCGAAACGCAAATATCCAAAACGAAAATTTACGCGCCTGAAGATGGGCTTGTGATATACGCAAGCAGCGCAAAGAATACCGGCGGATGGCGAGGTTCCAATTCCGAGCCGCTCGATGTCGGGCGGGAAGTATCCGAACGTGAGGAATTAATTTATCTCACAACAGGTCAATCCTGCGATGCTGAAATTATGCTACATGAATCATACCTGAAAAAAATCAAAATTGGAATGCCAACTGCAATATCAGTCGATGCCCTGCAGGGAAAAATTTTCTACGGCACAATTGAATCGATAGCTCCACTGCCTGATGCAAGAAGTATGTGGATGAATCCGGATTTAAAACTTTATACTACTAAAGTCCGCATTTACGGAGAAGATGCGATGCTTCGAAGCGGCATGAGTTGCCAGGCAGACATTATTGTCGAAAAGCATAAACAGGCATTATACGTCCCGTTGCAGGCGGTTATAAGGGTTGGACAGGAACCGACAGTGTTTGTGAAAAACGGCAAATCATACGAACCGAGGACTGTAAAAGTTGGAATGGATAATAACAAAGTTATTCATATTGTCGAAGGCTTAAAAAACAGAGACATTGTTTTGCTTAATCCGCCTTTGAAATCGGCCGCGATCTATACGAAAACAGATGACGAGTATGGCAGTGGAATGATGGAGCAAATCGACAATGGGCTCAAAGATGTGCAATCACAACCGGCGGTTCCTCTTGCGTCGCAGCTGAATACGCAGGTTTCCGACCAAAATCATAAATCGATTGTGAATGATGCCCCAAAAGACGGCGATCGTGAAAAACGCAGCATGGAACGTATGCAGAAAATGTTTCAAAATATGACTCCGGAACAGATGGCGGAAATGAAGAAAAAATTTGATGCCATGACCCCCGAAGAAAAAGAGAAAGCCCGCAAACAGTTCGAGAGCGGACAAATGCCGTAATAGAAATCAATGGATATTGTAAGATTTAATAATATTCGGAAAACTTATGAAATGGGAAGCGAGCCTGTGCATGCCCTTGACGGGGTTAGTATAGGCTTTGCCAAAGGCAGCTTTTGGGCAATAATGGGCCCCAGCGGTTCAGGCAAAAGCACCATGATGAATATTCTGGGCTGTCTCGACCGCCCTACTTCAGGCGAATATTATTTAAAAGATAAAGATGTCAGCACCCTGCCCGATGACGAGCTAAGCGATATTCGGCTTAAATACATTGGTTTCATTTTTCAAAGCTTCAACCTGATACCGCAATTGACAGTCCAAAAAAATATTGAGCTCCCAATGTATTATCTTGGCTGGGAAAACGAACAAAGCGAAAAGAAGGCACGGGAGTTGGCGGCAAAAGTCGGACTCGAAACCAGGCTCAATCACAAACCCGCCCAGCTTTCCGGCGGACAAATGCAGAGAGTCGCAATAGCACGTTCGCTCGCGGCTGATCCGCAGATTATTCTCGCTGATGAACCAACAGGAAATCTCGACAGTCATACAGGTGATCAGATTATGCATTTGCTCACCGAATTAAATAAAGAAGGCACGACGATAATAATGGTTACCCATGAACCTGATATCGCCGAATACGCACATAACAGGCTGCACATGAAAGATGGGCAAATAGAAAGAATAGATGGAAATTAATGGCTGCTTACCAGTCAAAAATGATGCGAAACATACTTAGCGGCATTGAAAACCTGCTGCTGCACAAGCTGCGCTCATGCCTGACTATGCTTGGTGTCGTTTTTGGTGTTGGCAGCGTTGTCGCCATGCTTGCTGTTGGTGAAGGCGCCAGCAAGGATGCGCTTGCGAGAATTCAGAAACTCGGCAGCAATAATATTATCATTAATTCTATAAAATCGCTCGATGATGATGCGCAGTCTTCGCAGCGTTCGCACATGAGCATTTACGGCTTGACCTATCTTGACTATGACCGAATAAGTTCGAATTTTCCTACAGTTAAACAAGTTGCACCGGCAAAATTGATTCGCAAAGAATCCAAAGTTGGCTCAAACACGCTGGAACTGCGGATTGTCGGCACAACAAGCGAATGGTTCGATCTTGTGCCAAGACAGGTTTTGGCCGGCAGAACATTCGACAGGGCCGACGAAGAGAATTTTTCAGCAGTAGCGGTACTCACAGAATTTGGTGCGCGCAGGCTTCTGGCAAATAAAAATACAATAGGCCAGGCAATTAAAATAGGCGGCGACAGCTTTGAAGTTATTGGCATTTTGAAAAATGAAGAAGGTATGGCCGGCAATATTCAGATACCAGACCAGCAGGTTGACGCGTACGTGCCATTAAGCACTGTCAGAAAATATTTCGGAGATATTTTCTTTAAAAGAACCAGCGGTACTATGACGTTTGAACTTGTCGAACTGCATCAAATTATTGTTCAGGTCGATGATATTAAGAATGTCGAACTCTCGGCTGCCGGCCTGGAACGAATGCTTATGAGTTTTCATAAAAAGAAGGATTATGTCATGAGCGTTCCGCTTGCACTCTTGAAAGAAGCCGAAGCAAACAAACGAAGGTCGAATATTGTTCTCGGCTCTATCGCGAGTATAAGTTTGCTTGTCGGCGGTATCGGAATTATGAATATCATGCTTGCCAGCGTGACCGAAAGAACGCGTGAAATCGGAATTCGCAGAGCTATCGGAGCCAAACGTAGGCAAATTATCAGTCAATTCCTCATCGAAACGGTTGTGCTTTCGACACTGGGCGGAATTGTTGGGCTGGCAATGGGAATTATCATTCCTTTAATTATCACCTATTTCACTAAAATGCCTACCGTTGTTACGCCTTTGAGCATTATTCTTCCGCTGTTCATTAGCGTTGGCATTGGTATTATTTTCGGCCTGTACCCTGCAATTAATGCCGCAAAGGTTGACCCAATCATCGCCTTGCGTCACGAATAAATTCAACCACGAATTTACCCCGAATAAACACAAAATGATGTTCATGTCATTGCGAGGCTATCCGCAGATAGCCGTGGCAATCTCAACCCTGCAACTTATGGCTTTACTGCTTATTTAAGCAGACAAAATCTTGTATTCCAAACGGACTTTGTTATACTAATTCTCAAATATTATCAAGGATGAATAAATGTTTGAAAAATTATTAATACCGCCGAAAAAAATCCGAAAAGGAAAAGGATTTTTTAGGTTAACAGACGAAGCTGTTTTGAAATTTTATCAGGATAATGCAATCAACAATCCTGAAGGTTATAAAATTGAAATCTCTACAAACGGCATAGAAATATATTCCTCAACTGAAACAGGAAACTTTTACGCCATTCAAACCATTAAAGAACTTGCTGCTGTTTACGAAAACAAGCTGCCATGCTGTGTTATCGAAGATGAACCTGATTTTGCCAGACGCGGCGTTTATCTCGACTGCTCACGCGGCAAAGTACCGAAAGTAAGCACAATCAAGCAGTTGATTGAAAAACTCGCAGGTTTTAAAATCAATGAATTTCAATTATATATTGAAAATGTTTTCACATTTAAAAAACATCCTGAAATCGGAAAAGGTTACAGCCCGTTCACACCCGAAGAAATTTTACAAATTCAGCAGCACTGCAAAAAAAATCATATCAGATTTGTAGGTTCTCTGGCAAGCTTCGGCCATTTTGAAAGAATTTTATCTCTGCCCAAATATCAGAAGCTTGGCGAACTTGCTGGTTTTCGCGGCTACCCCGGCGGAACAACGCTTTGCCCGACAGACCCGAATTCGATTAAACTTGTGAAAGATTTATATAGTGAATTTATCCCGCTCTTCGAAGCGGACGATTTTAATGTATGCTGCGATGAAACATGGGAACTAGGACAGGGAAGAAGCAAAGCTTTAGCTGATAAAATCGGCAAAGGCGAAGTTTATCTTCAATTCCTTTTGAAAATTTATGAACTGTGCCAAAAACACGGCAAAAGAATGAACGCATGGGCTGATATTGTTTTGAAACATCCTGAACTGCTTAAAAAGTTGCCCAAAGATATTGTAATGCTTAACTGGTGGTATGAAGCCAAAGGTGAATATAT
>JBDKUM010000153.1:0-7303 GCA_039679715.1 Phycisphaerales bacterium | reverse complement strand
CTGGATTGTAACCTTCAAATCTTTATCGAATCGAATCGGGTCTGTGATGTGCCAGCGGTACATGCCGTATTTAACGCCTGCGATTTCGCCGTCTTCAAGTTTTTTACCTTCAGGATAAATAACCTGGTTCAGACCGGCATAAGGAGTATTGAAAACTTTATATTCTTTCTTGCCGTCTTTGCCTGCGATTGGTCCTTCGAAATTGTATGAGCCGCAGAAATAATCTTCAGTGCCTGTGCCGCAGATTGTCGGAAATTCTTTGTCGCCATCCATGTAGAATTTTATTTCGCCTTCGCCCCACCATCCTGCGCGTTTGGTTTCCCAGCACATATAAGTTCCGACATATTGGCCTTTGCCTTTGATGCCGTCAACAATTGTGTAAACATCTTTAAACTTAATTGGACTAACGCTGCTGTATTGTGCGTGCAGATAGGCGGCATTTTTCGGAACTTTTGTCAGCACATAATCAATTTGGTAATACAATGTCATCTGCTCGGGATTTGTGTTTGTCATTGTGATTTTTGCGCTTTTGCGGAAAGGCATTTGCCAATAGCAATTAAAGCCGCTGCCGGGATTGACGCAAATTGCCAAAGATGAAAAATTCATATATTCGCCAAGGCCGGTCGCGAAGAAATCGCCCACAGGACATTCGATTGACGGCGTTTTCTCATCGTCCCAGTAAACGCGAATAATATTAAGTTTATTATTTTTTGTCGGCGTCATCCAGATATGCTGAATCGCACCGGGGCCTTTTATTTCCGCCATGACAAAAGTATCATTAGGATTGATGCGGACATACGGATTGACTTTCCAGCCAATGCCCAATTCTTTTGCAGCGTGTGAGGCCGAACCTTTTTCCAGCGGCGTCATTCCGCCTTTGCCTTTTTCGCCGGTGAAATTTTCCGGACTTATAGACCGTGTTTGTGCGTCTGATAGATATGGTAAATTGCTTAAATTCATTTGAATACCCTCGAATTCCTGCGCAAATACATTTCCTGCTGATAAAACTACAATCAACAATCCAGGTAAAATTGTTTTCATATTACTTCTCCAAAAAGACGGGGTTAAAATTTCCAATTTTTAATTGTTAAGCGATTGTTTCGCCTAATTGGGCCATGATGTCTTGTGCTTTGGCTACCCTGTTGCCGGCGGCGCTTTGCCAGTTGACCTGGGAATTGTTTTTAAGTAAATCCTCGATTTTTCTGCATGCTAAAATGACAGTCGCGTGATTTTTATTGCCCATAAGTCTGCCGATTTCAGGAAATGACATATCGGTGTACTTGCGAGCCAGGTACATGCTGAACGAACGCGCGATGCTGACAGTTCTGTCTTTCTTTGATGAATGAACATCGGCAGGTGTGATGCCGAAAAACGCTGTTACCGCAGATTCGATATCGGAAAGATGCACTATCGGGTCTGTGCGAGAAATATGCTCGGCAAGCACTTTGCGTGCGGTTTCGAGCGTAATCTTCTCGTTGCACAGCGATGAATACGCGAAAAGTTTTAAAATCGCCCCCTCAAGCTCCCTGATATTCAGGCGAATATTTTCCGCGATGTATGCCGTGACCTTTTCATCGAGCTGGCGGTTCATCGTCGCGGCCTTTTGCTGGATAATCTTGCAGCGCGTTTTGAAATCAGGCGGTTCGATTTTGACAACCATGCCGGAGACAAAACGGTTTACAAGACTTTCACAAAGCTGGCCGATCATTTTCGGATGGGCATCCGAAGCCAGCACAACTTTTTTGCCCGCCAAATTAATTGTATTAAACGTATGCAGGAACTCTTCCTGCGTTGAAGGTTTGCTGGCCAGGAAGTGAATATCGTCTATTGCCAACAATTCCGTTTGCCGGTAGCGCCTCCTGAAAGCCTCCAGCTTCCTGGTCTTCAAGGCCAGCACGAACTGATTGGTAAAATCCTCCGCCGATACATACAGCCAGTTGGCTGTCGGTCTGGTTCGGCTCATCATATTGCATATCCCTTGCATCAGGTGAGTTTTGCCAAGTCCATATCCTCCATGAATAAACAGCGGATTAAAAGGACTTACTTCTTCAGATATTAAACTCACTGCCGCATTGTAGGCCAGTTGATTCGAAGGACCGACGACAAACGAGTCGAGCGTCATCTTCAAAGGCCGTCCGATGGTCTGTTGCTCGCTGATTCTGCTTCTTGTCGTTTTATTTTGGGCTTGCTGTACTAATTGCGCCTGGCTATCGAGTTGCGTTCGCCTCTGATTGCCGGACAATTCAGGCTCAATGTTAAACGTTATTTTCTTGGCAGAACCGCTGACAGCTTCAGCCGCTGCAGCAATATCAGATAAAAAATGACTCTCAATCCAGCTCCCGACGAACGGGTTGGGCACTCCAACCTTCAAATAATCGTCGGCAATCGTAAACCTGGTCGAATTCTTGAACCAGATTCGATGTTTTTGCTGGCCAATCCTTTCAGCAAGAAACTGATTGATTGCACTTATCTCATCCGTGATTATGTTCTGCATTTTTTATTTTTTTCTTATTAAGTTTTGTTTAAATCAAACGAGTAAATTAAAAATGTAAGTGAAAATATAAGCCTCTCTACACACTAAATCAATGCAGTTCTTGAAAAAATCTTTTCCACTTCCCCGAGGATATTGAATCATAAGATGTTGCGCGAAAAAAAAATTTATTTTAAACAGGTTATACACACGCTGTTTTCAGGTTTGTGGAAAAAATGTGGAAGAAAATTAAATAAAAAAACCTTTTTATCAGTATTGATAACTAAATTTTTTCTAAAACCGCGGCGTAACCGCCATCACAATCGAAATTGCCGACTTGCGGAAGGAATATTTTTTCCACAATCAATTTAAATTCTTTTTCCTGTGCAAGAAATTGTGCAACTACGCAGCTATTCTCCTGTTTTAAAATACTGCATGTACTGTAACAGATTTTCCCGCCCTTGTTTATAAACGATGCCGCTAATTTAAGAATTTCTAATTGCGTTTGTGCGATTTGCTCGACTTGTTTTTTATTCAAACGGAATCTAACTTCAGGTCTTCTGGCCAGAACTCCGGTATTCGAACAAGGAACATCAATCAAAACCGCTTCAACATTCTCAAATTGCTTGGCTTGTTTTAAAAAATCATCATAAGTCAATATTTTTATGCAGTTTAATTTCAGCCGACTTACATTTTCAAAAACTTTTTGCAGCCTTGTATCGTCTTTATCGGTTGCGATTATAACTCCTTTATCGCCCATCATTTCAGCTATTTCGGTTGTCTTTGTTCCCGGTGCAGAACAAATATCAAAAATTTTCCATCCTGCCTGCGGATTCAAAATCGCGCCAACGTTATAAGCTGTTAAATCCTGAATTGTGAAAAGACCCGCCTTGAAACTTTCAAGTTCTGCGATATTGCCGCTCTTATTCAGTTTCACCATCTTCTTATTTTCAGTCAATTCGCAATCAACTTGCTGCATTTTTAATATATCTACTAATTCTTGGGCAGAAGTCTTGAGCAAATTCACTCTGGCATAAATTGATGGCCTCCGGTTTGAAGCAAAACAAATATTCTTCGCCTTGTGATAACCAAATTGGTCTATTATTTCCTCAACAAACCATTTAGGCAGTGAAAAAGCACCGCTTAAATATTCCGATTGCTGATTTTTTTCATCCGCAAGTATGTCAATGTTGAATTCGCAGCCTATCGAATCATTGATAGGCAATGTTTTCTTTGAATCAGCAATGCTCAAGTCAGCGTTTTTATTTTTTATTGATCCAATGACCTTTCGCAGAATGGCGTTTGTAAAGCCTGATGATTTTTTGGAAATTGCTTTTTTAGTGAGTTCAACCGCTTCATTTACAATTGCATATTGTGCCTGCTCAGTGAAAATAATTTCGTAAACTGCGATTCGAAGGCAGTTTAAAATTTTCGGCTGGATATTTTTTATCGCCCTGCCGCTGCAAACTGCTATTAAATTATCGATAAATATCGAATTTCGTATTACACCAAGCGCAATATCAACCAGAGCTGCGCGATTATCGGTTTTTTTTGAAATTTTTTCTATAAGCGGATTTGCATTCTGCTTTTTTACATCAAATTGATTTAAAACTTCCCATGCCGCCCGGCGGGAAGAGATATGTACATCATTCATTATTATTCACCAGTAAACAAAAGTAAAATATGAAAAAATCCGAAATCAGAATCTCGAAATTCGAAACAAATCAAAATTTTCAAAATTCAAATGTTCAAAAACGGAAAATCCAGTGTTTAGAGTTTTTGGAAATTGGGATTTCGTATTTGTTTCGGATTTAGTATTTCGTGCTTCGGATTTGAGCATATTGACAATTTTCAGTTTCATTTTATTTCTGTACGAGCGAAGTAGTCTCCGCTGCCGCCTGCTCTTCCGTTCAAAAACGATTTGAAGTCCATCATTTTACCGCCATGAGGTTTCAGTTCTAGAATTTTCAAAGTGCCTTGCCCGCATTCAACATTCAGTTCAGGATTAATCATGCCGCCCTGATGTTTAATCGCTTCTTCAATAATCTGCGTTTTAGCGAATGTTACGGTGAACCTTTTGCCTGTCTTTGAAGAGACAAAATCCGCAATCGCGCCCGGCCAATACCAAAGCCCTCGAATTTTGTTATGAATCACCCTGGCGTTTTGATTGAAATCAATTATGCCGTCATTTTTTTTAAGCTTCGGAGCAGCAATTGCCTTTGTATTATCCTGCTTTTCGTAATTAGCAGTCCCTGTCCCGATTTTATCTATTGTCTCAATCAGCACCGGAGCCGCGAGTTTCGCAAGTGCATCATGCACAATATCAGCCGTATCATTTTCATTTATTTGCAATTTTGCCTGTGCCAGCATTTCGCCTGCATCCATTTTCTGGGCAAGTGTGATTATCGTAACCCCAGTTTCAGTTTCGCCATTGATTATCGCCCAATTGATTGGCGCCGCGCCTCGATATTTCGGCAGCAGTGAACCATGAACGTTAATTGCGCCATTTGGCGGGACTGCTATTATATCAGGCGAAACTTTCTGACCAAACGCGATAACAACCAGCAAATCCGGCGCAAGTCTTTTCATAAATTCAACAGCAGTAGGCATGTTTATATCTTCTGTCGCGGTAAACGGGATATTGTTTTCAACCGCCCACTGCTCAATATCATTTGCGCGTAATTTTTTTCCTCTGCCAGCCTGTTTTTCGGGATGTGTTATGATATGTATAAGCTGATGATTCGATGCCTTGATCGCATTTAATGAATCAACGCCAAACCGACCGCAACCACAGTATACAATTTTCATTTTATCTCCTATAGCCACAAAGGCACCAAGACACTAAGATTTTTTTATAACTAATATTCTTTGTGCCTTTGTGTCTTCGTGGCTACGTTTCGTTATTTTGATTTTCGTAATCTTCGCGAAGATGCTTAAGTTTTCTTTTCGCCCCGATTTTCGCAACCGTTGAAAATTTATCCGCTATCAGCGTGCCTTCGAGATGGTCATACTCATGCTGATAAATTCTGGCAAGATGACCTTCGGCTTCAATTGCCATTTCTTTACCATTCTCGTCTAAAGCCTTCAAAGAACATTTATAAAAGCGTTTGATATTACCCCAGATTCCCGGCAGCGACAAACACCCTTCTTCCTTTGCCTCAATAGAACCACTAGTCTCAATAACAGGGTTGATATAAACTTTGGCCTTTTCTTTTGTGCCGTCTTCGGAAGCTACGAAAATCCGCAAATTTACCCCCGCCTGCGGTCCCGCCAGACCAACACCTTTAAGCTCAACCATTATATCTTTCATCTTTTCGGCAAGCGCACGAATATTATCATCGATTGTCTCGATTGGTTTCGCTTTTTCAAGCAGCACCGGCGTAGGCCAGCGTGTTATTTTGCATTTCGCAACATCAACCATTAGCCGCTCCTGTCACCCGTATCATCGAACTCGTCGCCTTTGAACGTATGGCCAAGATAACTTTTGCGCACCAGTTCATTTTTGACGATATCGGCCGGGCAGCCTTCGGCAATTACCCTGCCGTGATCGATGATATACGCTTTATCTGAAACTTCGAGAGTCCTCTCGACATTATGATCTGTAATTAAAATGCTTACACCCGAGGCGACCAGCCTGCGGATTTCGCCCTGCAATTCCTCAACCGCTATCGGGTCAACGCCGCTGAACGGTTCATCAAGCAGAATCAAAGATGGGTTTGTAACCATCGCTCTTGCGATTTCGAGTTTTCTTCTTTCGCCGCCTGAAAGGAATCTTGCCTGGCTGTTGGATACTTCAGTTAGTGAAAAACGCTCGATAAGTTCGCCTGCCTTGCGTTTTCGTTCGCTCGATGTGAGCATCATAGTTTCAAGAATCGCAAGCAGGTTATCGCGAACGCTCAACCTTTGAAAAACGCTCGGCTCCTGTGAAAGATACCCCATGCCAAGCCTTGCGCGTTTGTACATAGCATGATTCGTAATATCCGTACCTTCGAAAATCACCTGACCTTCATTAGGAGTAATCATACCCATTACCATTCTGAAGGTAGTCGTCTTGCCCGCACCATTTCTGCCAAGCAAACCGATAATGCTTCGCTGCTCGACACTGATGGAAACCTGGTTTACCACCGTTCGGCCGGAATATTTCTTTATCAAACTATGTGTTTCAAGAAGTATCATTGTGTTCCTTAAAAAACCAATCACCAATTTCCAATAACCAATTTGGGAATTTGCACCTTGATTATTGGTTATTTTTCATTTCTCAATAACCAATTTGGAATTTGTACCTTGGTTATTGGTCATTCATTTACCTGCTTGTTTTCTACTCCATATTGACTATAATTAAGCATTCAAATATACTCTTTATCCAACTAATAGTCCAGTTCAAAGGTTTTTGTTTTTAAAGGATGAAAAAAAATGAAAAAAATAGTAATTTTGTCAGTTTTATTGTCCGCAATGTTTCTTTTCTCACAAAATGCTTTTTCTGTCGTGCCCCCAGCTGTACCAGGGCCAAATCAACCGCCTCAACCCCAGATTCCAACCGATGGCAACTATGTTGTCGCGGTTTTGGACGGCAAAAACCTGACTCTGGCCGAAGTAAATTATTTCACACCGGCTGCCGACCTCGAAACAGTCAAAAATGTTGCCAATTTCTGGATCAATACCCAGCTTCTATACGATGAGGCTGTCAAAAAAGCCATTGATAAAGACGCAAAAACTAAGTTCATGGCAGACAACGCATTCAAAAAAACAATTGCATCAGCTTACATTGAGCAGGTGCAAAAAGAAATCAAAGTAAGCGATGCGGATGTGAAAAAGTATTATGAAGAAAATAAG
>JBDKUM010000152.1:0-9344 GCA_039679715.1 Phycisphaerales bacterium | reverse complement strand
AACCGCAGGAGGAATATGAAAAGAGCGGCTTTTTCGGTAATGTTGTTTTTACTAACGGCATGACGTACTTTCCCGAGCAGGGCGGGATTGTTAATATGTACTATGGCAGCGCCGACAACTTTATCTGCGGTGCGCAATTTTATCTGGATGAAATTCTTGACTTAGCGTCAAAATAAAGTTGTAAGCTTTCTGACAATTTCAGATGCGGCATTGGGTTTTGCTAAAATATGCGCATTTTTCTGCATTTGCGCGATGCGTTTGGGATTCGATAGTAATTTATCAATTTTGTATGCCAGCACAGGCCAATTATTGCATTTTATGGCTGCGCCTTCTTCCATCAGATGGTCGGCATTGCGTTCTTCCTGACCGGGAATTGGATCAACGATTATAAAGCCCAGCCCCTTTGCCAAAGCTTCAGAAGTTGTCAGGCCTCCGGTTTTGCCAAGAATCAAATCGCAAGCGGACATATACGAATCCATCTGGTCTGTAAAGCCAATTACATTAAATTTAACATTGCCTTGAGATTTTTGATTAATTTTTCAACCCTTGTTTTAAGTTCATTATTTCTGCCGCAAATGACAACAGCTTGTGCTTTGTTTTTAAGGTTTGAAATTGCTTTGGTAAGTTCTTCAACCGGTCCGACGCCGAAACCGCCTGCGGAAATAAGTATCGCAGGGGCGACAGGGTCGAGATTCAGCAATTCGCGCATTTTCTTTTTGTCTTTTTTCTCCGCAAAAACCGGGTCAATGGGAATGCCGGAAACGGTAATTTTGGCGGGGTCAAAGCCGAGTTGCTCTAAATAAACCTTTGTCTCATCAAGAGCGACAAAATAATGCTCATAATTTCTGCATAGCCAGAAAGCATGCGCATCAAAATCCGTAACGACTATTGCTTGTCTGGTATTAATTTTATTTTTAGCCTTGAGCCATGATATTAATTCAGCAGGCAGAAAATGCGTGCATACAGCGATATCGGGTTGATAATCCTCCAGCATCTTGATAAATGGGCGAGCATTAAGTTTATCAAAAGCTGTGCGTTGCTTTTCATTGTGCCAGGGCTTGTCGAAATGTTCGTACAGCCATCCGAAAAGTTCGGGTCTTTTATTTACAAATTTTAAATATGCGTTTGAATATAGTTTTCGGAAGACAGTATTTGTATATTCGAGGATATCAATATTGCGTACCTGGGCTTTTGGATTTGACTGGCGAAAAGCTTTTTCGATTGCCTGTGCTGCCCGAACATGGCCTGCACCTGCAGAAGCTGATAAAATCAAAACTTTTTTCAGCATCTAACCGATTCCTTAAAATAGATGTTCCATTAAGAATTCATAATTAATAATTTAAGCAGAGCTTTAGGCTCGTCAATAGTATAATCGGCTCCGGCTGTTTTTAGTTCTTCTTCGCCTCTAAAGCCCCAATTAACTCCTATGCCGGTAATGCCTGCGTTTCTGGCTGTGTGTATATCGATATTGCTGTCGCCGACCAAAGCCGCATTGGCGGGCTTAACGCCTAGTTCATTGAGGATTTGCAGGGTTGTTTGGGGAGCTGGTTTTAGAGGAATAGCTCCGTCAGGGCCTTTGATGATATTGAAATAATTTGGGAAAAAATGGTTAACGATTTTTTCAGCTAGCCTCTGGTCTTTATTGGTTAGAACAGCCAGTTTAATGCCTTTGGTTTTCAACGTATCAAGAACCTCTTTTAAACCATTATATGGCAAGGTTTTATCAAGGCAAATTTCATTATATTTTTCCCGCATTTTAACAAGCACCTGTTCGATAAGGTCTTGCCTGTCGGCAGGCAATGCTCTGCTTATGAGATTTCTTGTTCCATCACCTACCATTTTGGTAAATGCCTGGAGATTATGGGGTTGCTGGCCAAAAAAGTGTAAGGCGAAATTCGTCGCTTCCGCGAGGTCTTCTAATGAATTTACCAGGGTTCCGTCAAGATCAAATATAATAGCTTTATAACTCATTTAAATTCCTATATTTATAAATCAGAAATCTATAAAAAATAGTCTTGAAAGTCAATTGTTAAAATAAAAAAGAGTTAAACATAAATATTAATTATCTTTTTACATAAATGCTTGCAAAAGCGTAACAACGGTGTTATAATAAGGTTATATTACTTTAATGCTCCACTACTGCAGCCTGAAAGGGAGCTTATGAATGTATCGTTAGTTTTACACAAAAAAAACGGTTCAAAAAAAGTATTGCCCATCCGCAGCAAGGCGACAATTCTCGGCCGGCGGCCCGATTGTGATTTTTGCATTCCATTGCAGGTTGTTTCCCGAAGGCATTGCCAAATAAGTCAGGAAACAGAAGCTCTGAAAGTGCGCGATTTGAAATCAAGCAACGGCACTTTTGTCAACGGCAAAAAAATCCTCGGCGAAACACAAGCCAAACCCGGCGATAAAATCCAAATCGGCCCATTGACGTTTGTCGTTCAGGTAGACGGCGAACCGGCTGAACCATCGCCTGATGACACAGCCGTGATGATGCCGGACTTGTCGAAAGTTGATCCGGATGAGCTAAACGGAAGCGCGACCTTCATCGGAACTGACGGAAAAAAGTGATACAAACGGAATTGTAAGTAATTATGGAATTTCAAAATTCGCGTAGTTGCTTAGTTTGTATGTCTATGCTTTTTCAAAGCTTCCTGCTTCGCTTAAAGCTACGCAGGATTCCTCGCTAAATGGGACACAGGATAATTGAATTTTTAAGGGGAGTTTCTAATAATTCCAAAACCTGAGATTGCTTCGTCATTTTTTGTGTCAAAAGCCACAAAAAATTCCTCCCTAAAGGGATTGAAATCGCAATGACATTAGAGGCAGCCTTTATTTTTCGACATTAAATTCCAGTGTAACTACAGCTTTAACTTTTTTATCAATTGTAGAAGTATTGTACTCTCCCATATCAGATACATCTGTCGAGTTAAGTGGTGTTATTTGAAAAACACCCTGTGAAGCAGAGCATAATTTGCCGGCTTTTCCTCCGCTGTTTTCCGCAAGAGTACGAGCTCTTTCATAGGCATTTTTGGTTGCCTCTGCAAGCAGTTCTATCTTGATTTTCTCGATTCCGCTGTAAGTATAAACAGGCTGATATGACCGAAATTCGATACCTTCACGAATCAAATCGCTCGCGTTTTTTGATACAGCTTCAATCAATTCAATCTGATTTGATTCTATTTTTACTGTCTGATTCAGCACATATTCATATATTTCGTTTGTGCTGTTGCCTTTTTCGTTCAATTTATATTGTGTTGAAAAGGAAACCGGCTGAAAATCAATTTTTGTTTCTTTATTAAACCCGATTTTATCTATCAATTCGCGAACTTTGACGCGGTTTGCATCCATATCTCTATATGCGGCCGAAAGTTGGGCGGAATGGATTGCCATTTCGCCAGTCCATGAGCCTGTGTCAGCTTTTATTTGTTTTTCCGAATAGCCCTTGACTTTGATGGTGTTGTCCTGCCGCATGCGAATCATAGCGGTAGAGACCATATAGGCCGATAAAGCAAACCCTAACGCGAGGGTTGCACCAAGCAGAAAACTTGCCGTTTTATTTCCAGACATAAAAATCCTTTCTTACAGAAATGAGTAGAAATGGAACGTAAAATGTATCGGCAAATCAGAAGAAATTGAACAGGGTTTTCGTGAAGTTGTTAGGAGGAAAAATTATATAAAACGCAAAGGTTTTAGCACGTTGAATTTACAATAAAAAAATTAAGAATTTTCTTTCATTTCTTTTAATTGTTTTTTTTATCTGCTGACCCATTCATCCATCGCATATTTCGCACCGCCCCAATCGCTAAGTCCTGTAAACGGTAGGAATTTTTGGATCCTAAACTCTATCTGCATTTAGAAGAGGCTTTTATAAATGTTAAAAAAGAAAAATTTTTTGTCGAGAAGATGTCAATTTATGTCGCAGAAATGTCATTTCTGGTCGCAAAGATGTTAATTTGATGTCATCTAGTGTCAAATGAGCCTAAAAAACATTGGTAAACCAAACAACCAGACTCAAAAAGCCTCGCTTTATTTCAAAATTTCATTTTTTTAGCTCAAAAGATTCACAAAGTTACTCGAAAAATCACGAAAAATCACAATTTTTACCGCTGACCTAAATGTATGTAATATATCCTTTTACTGGTGAATACAAACAACTTAACTTTAAAGAAGAGTGTATTTGCTGATATGTTTAAAGGAAAAACCTTTAATCATTTTAGGTTGATAAGCGTATACAATATTTGTAAGTATCTTTAATAGACTTTTGAAAGGGATTTTTATGGTCAAACAATTTACAGCCGGAAGTTGTTATTCCTATATAGTAAGTTCGGGAAACCAGGCTCTTATTATTGATCCACACATAAGCCTCATTGATAGATATAAGCAATATCTTGTAAGAAATAATCTTTCGCTAAGCAGTATTGTAGATACGCATACGCACGCGGATCATTTTTCAGGCGCGGCGGTTTTGAAAAAACTGTTCAATGTTCCCATTCTGATGGGTGAAAAAGCTATATCAAATATAGCTGATGTGCGGCTTAAAGATAATGATACCATCAGCATTGATTCGGATAAAATCAAAGTCATATACACACCCGGCCATACTGATGATGCAATTAGTTTATATGGGCAGGGGAGGTTGTTTTCGGCTGATGTGCTTTTGATAGGTTCGGTCGGCAGGACGGATTTTCAAAACGGTTCACCTGAATCGATGTTCGATACCTTGCAAAAGCTCAAACAATTACCTGACGAAACGATTTTACATCCGGGTCATGATTATAACGGCAAAAAAGAATCCACCATCGGACATGAGAAGGACCATAACCCCTATTTGAAAGAAACCAATAAAGAAGCATTTGTGAATACAATGCGTTCGAAAGTTATGCCAAAGCCTTTCAATATCGATAACATCATACGAGTGAACCAAAGAGGCGAAGCAGTCCAAATCGAAATGATAAAACCAGCAGATGCGGCAAAAATTTTGAAAACAGACTCAAACGCGAAAATTTTGGATGTTCGCTCGCAACAGGAAATAAGCCAGATACGTCTAGAAAATTCGCTTAATGTACCAATTAATGAATTTTCAATGCGAATGGGTGAGCTGGTCAATGCGAAAAATAATTTTCTTGTCCTCTGCCATAGCGGCAATCGCGCGGCAATGGCTGCTGATATGTTAATGCAGTCGGGCATTCATAATGTCAAAGTCATACAGGGCGGAATCGCTCAATGGCAGAAAGATAAATTGCCGGTAATTAAGGGAATCGGCGGAGTATCACTTGAAAGACAGGTGCGGACAATCGCTGGAAGTTTAGTGCTTATTGGGGTTATATTAGCATGGCTGGTGCATCCGGCGTTTATGATTATTTCTGCTTTGGTCGCCTGCGGATTGGTTTTCGCAGGTCTTACAGATAATTGCATGATGGGTATGCTTTTGATGAAGCTGCCTTACAACAAAAAACTTTATAAAACCGGGTTGGGCGGCGGAACTTGTTCGGTATAAAAAATTTAAAATCATATTTGCATTGCTTATATTCTAAAGATGAAGTTTTTAAGTAAAACACTTAATCAATTTTAGTTCTTTGGTGTATATCATATTTCAGGGATATTCTTTTATTATATTTGAACATTTGTAAGCTGGAAATTCGTGAAATGATAGATTACACAATCGAAACGAAATTGACTGTCTCAGATGCTGTGAATAAATTACAGACCAAACTTGCTGAAAATAATTTCAGCGTTATGCACATCTATAATTTAAAGGACATTTTCACATCCAAAGGCATTGAATTTGGTGAATACCAGATTCTGTCAGTTTGTAACGCGAAGTTCGCCAAGCAGGCATTGGATATAAACCTGAAACTTGGTCAACTTCTGCCCTGCAAAATTTCCGTTTACACCGAAAAGGGTAAAACTAAAATCTCTCTCCAGAGGCCAACGCAATTGGCAGGTCTGCTCGAAGACGAACAAGTGGAACCGATAGCTAAAAACGTTGAAGAAATCCTCGTTAAAGCAATTGACTCAATTCTGTAGTTTTGCAAAAAATCATTTTTTTACATTTTAACAAACAAATCCTTGTCTGGACTTGTAAGTAAAATACGGATACAATTAACTAAAATAACCAATAACCAAGATACAAATTCCAATATTGCAAGTCAGGATTGGTTAATGTAACTTGATTATTGGTCATTATTTAAGATTATGCCTAATTTTAAGATAAAATCCGAATTTGAACCTAAGGGCGATCAGCCGAAAGCTATAAAGCTGCTGTCAGATGGTCTGAAAGCGGGTAAGCAATATCAGGCACTTTACGGCGTAACCGGCAGCGGTAAGACTTTCACGATGGCAAATGTCATGGAGAAGTACCAAAAACCTGCGCTTGTCATTAGCCATAATAAAACACTGGCAGCGCAGCTTTATGAGGAATTTCGGCAGCTAATGCCGGAAAACGCGGTAGAATATTTTGTCAGCTATTATGATTATTATCAGCCTGAAGCATACATTCCACAGCGTGATATTTACATTGAAAAAGACGCATCGCGAAACGACGAGCTTGAGCGTTTGCGTTTGGCGGCGACAACGGGTCTTACCAGCAGAAAAGATGTTGTTATTGTCGCATCGGTTTCATGCATTTTTGGTTTGGGTTCGCCTGAAGATTATAAGTCCAGCGTTATTGGCGTTCAGATTGGTGAGACTGTTGAACGCAACGACCTGCTGGGCAGGTTTGCGGATTTGCAATACCAGCGGAACGATATTGATTTTCACCGAGGGACTTATCGGGTTCGAGGCGATGTTGTGGAACTCTGGCCCAGCTATGAATCGTTCGCGGTTCGAATTGAATTTTTCGGTGATGAAATAGAAAAAATTACATATATAAATCCGGTGAGCGCAGAGACACTTGCGGAGGAACATCAATTATTTGTTTACCCGGCAGGTCATTATGTAATGCCGGCAGATAGAATTGAATTTGCGATTGAGAGTATAAAAGTTGAACTTGACCAGCAATTAATGCGGCTTCGTGAGCAGGGCAAATTGCTTGAAGCACAAAGATTGCAGGCGCGGACGATGTATGATATCGAAATGCTGCGTGAAGTTGGTTTTTGCAGCGGTATTGAAAATTATTCACGGCATTTAAGCGGATTGCCCGCGGGTGCTAGGCCTTATACGCTGATTGATTATTTTCCGAAAGATTTTCTATTGTTCATAGACGAATCGCATGTAACGATACCTCAGATTCGGGCAATGTACGCAGGAGACCGCAGCAGAAAGGAAGTGCTTGTTGAGCATGGTTTCCGTCTGCCAAGCGCTCTTGATAATCGTCCTTTGCGTTTTGAGGAATTCCAGAAGAATTGGAATCATGTGGTTTTTGTTTCGGCAACGCCGGCACCATTTGAGCTTGAATTGAGTAAAGGAAACGTTGTCGAACAGATTGTTCGGCCGACAGGTCTGCTCGACCCGAAAATTTTTGTGCATCCTGCGACAAACCAAGTTCCGCATTTGCTCGACCAGATAGAAAAGCATGTTAAACTCAAGCAGCGCGTACTTGTTACGACGTTGACAAAAAGACTTGCGGAAGATTTGACATCGTACATTTCAAAGAAAGGTTTTCGATGCAGATACCTGCATAGCGAAATTAAAACTCTGGAGCGAGTTGATATTTTACGAGATTTGCGAACAGGTGAGTTCGATGTGCTGGTTGGGATTAACCTTTTGCGTGAAGGTTTGGATTTGCCGGAAGTAACGCTGGTGGCGATACTTGATGCCGACAAACAGGGGTTCCTGCGGAGCCAGACTTCGCTGATTCAAACTATCGGCAGAACCGCACGAAATGTCGATGCTAAAGTGTTTTTGTATGCTGATAAAGTTACCGAAGCAATGCAAAAAGCGATTGACGAAACCGAAAGAAGGCGTAAAATACAAATCCAGTATAATAAAGAACACAATATCACGCCGGAGACTATCAAAAAGCAGATATATACCGGTTTGCAGGAAAAGCTTAAAGCACGACAAGTCGCACGTGAAGCTATAAACCTTAGTGATAACGAATATGATACGGCTCAAATCGCAGCGCAAATCGAAAAGGAAATGCTCGAAGCTGCGGAAAAACTTGATTTCGAGCGAGCAGCTTATCTTCGAGACCAATTAAAGGAATTGAAAGAGCTGCCCCTATTAGGGCACTGATGGACACAGACGGACACGGACGAATTAGACACGGATTAACACAGATTTACACTGATAGATAAAATAAAAAACAAAAAGGATTAAAATGAAGCATTTGAATTCAGAACGCGTAGATCAATTGATCGATATGGCAATTGAAGAAGACTTTGGCGGCAGAGACCCTTCAAGTGAATTAATGATACCGGAAAAAGCTTTCGGTAAAACATATATTATCAGCAGGGAAGAAATAGTTGTATCCGGAATGAATATCGCCAAAGAGGTTCTGAGGAAATATGATCACCGTTTGAAACTTAAATTATGCAAATATGATGGTCAGCGGGCAAATGTAGCCGATACTCTGGGAATAATCGAAGGTCCGATTCGCCAGATGCTAAGCGCTGAACGAGTGTTACTTAATTTTCTTCAGAGACTTTGCGGCATAGCGACAATGACCGCTAAATACGTTCATGCTGTTCGCGGAACAAAAGCGAAAATTTACGATACCCGCAAAACAATACCAGGCTGGCGAGAACTTGAGAAATACGCAGTCCGCTGCGGTAAAGGGTGCAATCACAGGTTTAATCTTAGCGAAGCGGTGATGTTTAAAGATAATCACATCGCGCAGCTTGGCAAAAATTTCGAAGCTAAACTTCGGCAGCTTGTCGCAAAGGCAGGGCAAATGAAAGAAGTGAAATTTATTTGTGTTGAAGTTGACCACGTTGACGATCAGCTCAACCATGTCCTGAAAATTCCCGGTATTGATGTTGTGCTGCTGGATAATATGGGCCAATGGCAGTATAAACATGCGGTGCAGATGCGAAACAAGATGTGCGGCGACAAGCCATTGCTTGAGGCAAGCGGAGGCATTACGCTTAATAATGTGCGAGGCATCGCGCTTTGCGGGGTAGACAGAATTTCCGTCGGCGCGATTACGCATAGCGCGGTTTCAGTAGATATCGGCCTTGACAGACAATTTTAGTTTATAATTAATCGCTGATTACACTGATTAAACAGATTATTTTCAGTGTAACCGGCCCAATCAATTATGCCAGAAATCATTCCATTAGATGTTGATTTGATCAAAGCTAATCTCGATACGAAATATATCGGCAGGCAAATAGTCATTTATAAAAGTACCGCAAGCACTAATGATATCGCGTGTCAATATGCGGCGGGCGGTGAAAAGA
>JBDKUM010000151.1:0-13425 GCA_039679715.1 Phycisphaerales bacterium | reverse complement strand
TGCGCAAGGATGAACGAAGCGTAGGCGGATATGAATTGCTCGTAAGCGGAGCGAAAATCCTGGGCGAATCAGTAGATTACCCTATTACGCCAAAAGCTCACGGCATTGATTTTCTTTTGAAAAATCGTCATCTGCATCTGCGTTCGCAAAGACAATGGTGTATTTTTAAGATCCGCCATACTGTTATCAATGCGATTCGTCAGTTTTTCAATGATAATGGTTTTACTCTTGTTGATTCGCCGATTCTTACAGGTATTGTTGGCGAAGAAGCGGGGAGTTTATTTAATGTGGATTATTTCGGTATGCCTGCGTTCCTCTCGCAAACCGGCCAGCTTCATCTGGAATGCGCTGCCATGAGCTTTGGCAGAGTTTATTGCTTTGGACCCACATTCAGAGCGGAAAAAAGCAAAACACGCAGACATCTTACAGAATTCTGGATGGTTGAGCCTGAAGTTGCATTTATCGATTTGCCTGGTTTGCTTGAAATTGCCGAAAATTTTGTTTCTTTCATTGTTAAAAGAGTTTTAGAAGACAATGAAAATGAGTTGAAGACTCTTGGAGCAAATATAGAATCGTTGAAGAAAATTGTTCCGCCTTTTTATCGTCTAACCTACACGCAGGCGCATGAAATACTGACAAGCCAAAAAACACAGGACTTCATGGCTGCCCAATTGAATGAGTTTAAAGCACAGAAGCAGGAGATTGAGAATAAAATCGCAGCGCTCGAAACTGAAGCCAAGGGTCAGATTAAACAATGGCGGCAGGATAAAATCGCGGCAGAGCTGATAGATTTAAGAAGCGACCTTGCTGAAATTGAAACGAAAATCGAAAATAATCCAAAGCACGCGCAGCTTGCTTCGGAATTCAAGTGGGGCGAAGATTTGGGCGGAAGCGATGAGACAATAATTTCATTAATGCACGATAAGCCAATTTTCGTAACGCACTATCCGCGTGAAGCGAAGGCTTTTTATATGAAGCAGGATGAAAATCCGAAAGTGGTGCAGAATTTTGATATGCTCGCGCCGGCAGGTTTTGGCGAAATCATCGGCGGGTCGATGCGCGAGGATAGTTATGATAAATTGCTTGCCCGCATTAATGAGCAGGGCTATAAACTTGAAAATTATCAGTGGTATCTTGATTTGCGAAGGTACGGCTCTGTGCCGCATGGCGGTTTCGGCCTTGGCGTCGAGAGAACACTTGCCTGGCTGACCGGCGAAAAACATATCCGCCAGTGTATCGCGTTTCCAAGAATGATGGATAAGATTTTGGTTTAATTAACTACGAATTAACATTTTTTTGCCATAGAGAACACAGAGGTAAAAAAAATATGAATAAAATAATTGTACAAAGGCAATAGGTAAGGTCAACCTTACCTTCCCCCCAGGGGTGCCTTTGTACAAATGAGGGCATTAAAAAAATGCCCAGATTACCCTTATTTTCTTTGGCCGTTTAAGCCAATTGTAATGTCTTCAAATTTAAAATCTTTGCCGCTATTGGCGATTGCCTGCTGAACAATTCGGGTCAAGCCAAAACAGCACGGGACTTCCATGTGTACGACGGTCAAGCTCTTAATGTTGCCATTTTTTATAATATCCGTAATTTTCTCAATGTACGGTTCTATATCATCGAGTTTCGGACAGGCTATAACAACTTTATGATCCTTCAGAAGCTTGCTGTGAAAATCTCCCATCGCGAATGGTACGCAATCAGCTGTAAGGAGTAAATCCGCATCCTGTAAAAACGGAGCGTTTGGTGAAATCAAACCGAGCTGAACGGGCCAATGTGTTAATTGCGAAGTTGTATCGCCTTGTGCAGACTGTTTATTAGTAAATTGTTTTGCCAATGTGCCGGGGCAGACAAAACCATGGCCATGCGGAGGCTGCGAAGGTTTTTTCTCCGCTGCGAGATGCTTTTCCACCGCTTCTTCGCTGAACTCGGCACATTCGCGTTTTTCTATGGTTATCGCATCCATTGGGCAATGGCCAAGGCATGCGCCAAGACCGTCGCAATAAGTTTCGCTAACGAGTTTGGCTTTACCATTGATTAATTTTATAGCGCCTTCGGCGCATGCTGTTACGCATTTGCCGCAGCCGTTGCATTTTTCTTCGTCGATTTTTACTATATTTCTTGTTGTCATTTGAACCTCTTGTTCAGATTGTGATAAAACCACTATGCTCTAATCATAATCAAAAGCATTTTAAATTTTTCTTTGGCCTGAACGGAATGCGGCACATTGGCGGGCATAATAACAATCTCACCCGCCTTTGCGTTTACATCTTTACCGCCTATAGTCAGAACAGCCGAGCCGTCAACAATTTGAACCATCGCATCATAAGGCGCCTGATGTTCGCTTAATCCCTGGCCGGCATCGAAAGCGAAAAGGGTAACTGTGCCGACCGATTTATCGATTATCGTTTTACTGACAACAGAATCCTTTGCGTAATCGACAAGTTCGTTTAGATTTGCAGTCTGTGCAAGGCAGCTTTGTAGAACAGTATTCTTTTCAGCTTTCATTTGATGTTCCTTTATTAATAACTATGAACTAAAAACTATTTCAACATATCAGCCATATCTTTTTCAGGGTCGCCGATTGGCATGATGTTATATTTCTCAACGAGGAAATTCAAAACATTCGGCGATACAAACGCAGGCAGCGATGGTCCAAGCCTTATATTTTTTACCCCAAGGTAAAGCAATGTCAGCAGAATCGCGACTGCTTTTTGTTCATACCATGAAACGACGAAAGACAATGGCAGATCGTTTACACCGCATTTGAACGCCTCGGCGAGAGCTGACGCGATTTTAATTGCTGAATAACAATCATTACATTGGCCTGTATCGATAAGTCTTGGAATGCCGTCGATTGTTCCGAAATCCTGATAATTAAATCTGTATTTTCCGCATGCTGCTGTCAGAATCACGCAATCCTGCGGCACAAGTTCGGCGATTCTTGTGAAGTAGTTTCTTCCGGGCTTTGCGCCATCGCATCCGCCGATGAAGAAGAATCTTCTGATCTTGCCGGCTTTTACCGCGGCAATAACTTTATCTGCTAAACCAAGAACGGCGGTATAATGGAAACCAGTGCTAAGAGTTCCCATCTGGTTTTCTTTCAGAGGCCCAGACTTCAAAGCTTTATCAATGACTTTCGAAAAATCTCGTCCTTGAATGTGTTCCACACCTGCAACGCCTGCGATGCCGCAAGTGAAGATTCGATCTTTGTAGCTGTCTTTCGGCAGCATGACGCAATTTGTGGTTACGAGTATCGCGCCTGAAAATTCATCGAACTCTTTGCGCTGATTCTGCCATGCTGTGCCATAATGGCCGACAAAATGTTTATACTTTCTAAGTTCAGGATAGCCATGAGCGGGCAGCATTTCGCCATGAGTGTAAATATTGATGCCTTTGCCTTCGGTTTGTTTCAAAAGCTCGAGCAGATCAATTAAGTCATGACCAGTTACAACGATTCCGGGGCCTGCTTTTGTGCCTGCGAACACTGTCGCTGGTGTCGGTGCCCCGAATTTCGCTACGTGAGCGTCATTGAGCATTTCCATTGTTTTTAAATTCATCTCGCCTGCTTTGAGCGCGAGGTTGACATAACGCATTAAATCGAAATCAACGTTTGTTAAAGTCGAAAATAATGCCTCGTGCATAAAGCCATCAACTTCTGAATTGCTTTTGCCAAGTTCTCTGGCGTGATAAGCATAAGCCGCTATTCCTTTGAGACCGAAAATAAGGGTGTCCTGAAGACTTTGAATGTCCGGGTCTTTGCCGCAAACACCAACTTTTGTACATCCGGTTCCGCCTGCTGCCTGTTCACATTGGTAACAAAACATAATCTTCCTTTCATTTATTTTAATAATTTTATAAGTCGCCTAATGTTATTTTTTTTAAATACTCATCAATATAGCCCTGTAAATCAATAAGGCGTTTGCTTATTCCGCAAGTTGAGCTGTTGGGACAGCTTTTGGGATTTGGTACACAACGATTAAGGCAAATATCGCCCTGAATCGCCTCGATAATATTAAAAAGGCTTATTTTTTCAGGCGGCAATGCCAGTTCAAAACCGCCTCCCGCTCCCATTGTGCTTTTCACAAGTTTTGCGGCTGAAAGTTTTTGAAGCAATTTACAGGTCAAATCATAAGAAACAGCGTATTCTTCTGCTAAAATGCGAGCCGAAACAAGTTGCTTTGTATGGTTTTTTGTCAGTCCTGCCATAAGCCTCATCGCATAATCAGTATTTCGTCTTATTACATCCACTATTAAATTTCCTTTTTAAACCTTATTCATCTAGGACTATATTAGTCTTACATCGGAATAAGTCAATATGTTTCTTTAAAAAAATAAATTTTTTTTTAGGGTGTATCTGAAATGAAGTTTTACATTTTTTCGATTAGTCGCCAGCAGCGATGATCTTTTTGGATTAAATCGTCTGCTTGCTCAAAAGAATCCGATCCGGCAGGGTACAAGAACGGTTCTGATTCGCCTTTGCCCCAGCTTTTAAGGAGATTATCAATCAAACCCCATGCTATTGTAACGTCATCTATTCGCATAAATAATGTTTGGTCGCCTGCAAGACAATCAAGAAGCAATCTCTGGTATGCGTCCGGTGTTTCGGAACCGAAAATTTCGGCATAGTTGAAATCCATTTCAAGCGTACCCATGCACAATTTTGAACCGGGATGTTTCGCCTGAAAACGGAGTTTTATGCCTTCCATTGGCTGAATTTTGATTATGAGTTCATTTGCAGGGAGCTGTTCTATCCCCATTGATGCGAACATCAGGTGCGGCACTTTTTTGAAGGTAATCGATATTTCGGTTACTCGTTTTGCAAGTCTCTTTCCGGTTCGCAGATAAAAGGGTACATCTCGCCATCTCCAATTATCTACAAACAATCTGGTCGCGAGAAAAGTTTCTGTTTTTGAATTTTTATCGACATTTTCTTCCTGCCTGTAAGCTTTTACATTTTTGCCGTCAATCATTCCGGCAACGTATTGTCCCCTGACAATGTCAGGACTTCCCGGCTGAAAGTTATTGGGACGAATACTGCGGAGCACTTTATTTTTTTCATCGCGAATACGTTCTGTGTCGAATGAAGCGGGCGGCTCCATAGTTACAAGCGAAAGCATACTTAGCATGTGGTTTACGAACATGTCACGGATTGCGCCGCTTTTATCGTAATAGCTTCCTCTTGATTCTACTCCCAGGGATTCAGCGATTGTAATTTGAATATTATCAATATAATTGCGGTTCCATATCGGTTCGAAAATAGAATTCGCGAACCTGAACATCAGAATATTCTGTACGGTATCTTTGCCGAGATAATGATCAATTCTGTATATTTGATTTTCTTTAAACCATTTATTAAGATGATTATTCAGTTCTGTCGCGCTTGCCAAATCGCGGCCAAACGGTTTTTCAACTACAAGTCTTACAAAATTCTCGTCATTGTTATTCAGTCCGGATTTGCCGAGATTTTCAGCTACAGTTTCATACATCATTGGCGGAAGTGAAAAATAAAAAACTCTGCCCATTTTCTGTTGATAATTTTTTTCTATTTGCGCGAGCTTATCTTTTATTTTGTTATAAAATTGCAAATCGCTGTAATCGCCGTGGATGTAATAAAAATGTTTAAGAAATTCTTTGCCGCCCTCTAATATGTTTTTACAGTCTTCATATGCTGATTTGCGCATGTCGTCATCGGACATTTCAGTTCGTGCGCAGCCGAGAAAATAAAAACCATTATCGAGAAGGCCTCTCTTATAAAGATTTGCTAAAGCTGGAATGAGTTTTCGCTTTGTTAAATCGCCGGACGCACCGAACACTATAAAGCCCCCGGCAGGTCCAGGCGATTCAGCACAGATTGATTGTTCGAACTCAACGGATGGACAGATTTTTTCCATCGTAATTCTTTCAATTATTCGTTATACGGCTCGAACTCATCCTTGGGCGCGCCGCATTCTGGACAAACCCAATCCTCGGGTAAATCAGTGAATTCAGTACCTGGTTCTATGCCGTTATCGGGATCGCCGGCTTCCGGGTCGTAAACGTAACTGCATAAAAGACATTGGTATTTTTGCATAGTTGTTTCCTTTATACATCCTGTAATATTATTTTATTTGTTCCAAACATTTCTGTAAATATACAACGTGACTCATCTCTTCTTTGATTATATGTTCGACCTTCTGCTTATCAGCGGCAGATTTTACCATTTCTTTAATGCCAAGGTAAAAATCTATCGAATTTTTTTCAGCTTTCAAGGCTGTTTCTAAAATTTCTGCCGGACTTTCATTTCCCTTGAAGGTCAAATCAGGGCCTGCTTTTCCTTCCCAGCCGGAATTTAAAGCCATCGCTTTCATATAATATATGGCTTCATTATCAGGGTCAAAGATATTTACATCATTGTTTTCTTTATAATTATTCAGCATTTCGGCAAAAATAGCTTTATGATTTTCTTCCATTTCAGCCATTGTTGAAAATAATTTAGCAGTTTCTTTATTTTTTGCCGCAGCAGCGGCGTCGCTGTAAAATTTAGCGCCATTTCGCTCGATTTGCTCCGCAATTTCAAAAATTTCCAATGCTGTATAATTTACTGTCATGTCCATTCTCCTTAATTAAGCTTTGCCTCTTTTAGCCATTTGATGATCAAGCATCAGGAGGCTTCCGGTCGAATCTTTTACCATTTTCAATGTCTCAACAATTTTCAATGCGTTTGCTTCTTCCTCAACCTGTTCGTCAATGAACCACTTGAGGAAACTTTCCGTTGCATAATCTTTTTCGCTTCTGGCAAGTTCCACGAGACTGTTGATTCTGCCGGTTACATACTGTTCATGTTTATAAGCCGCTTCGAAAACATCTAAAGCATTTTTCCAGTCTTTTTGGGGTTTTGCGATTGCCTCAAGCTCAATTCTGCCGTTGCGTTCATTAATATATTTATAAAATTTTTCAGCATGTGTTTGTTCTTCTTTAGCCTGAATGCACATCCAGTTGGCGAAACCATCGAGGTTGATTGATAGAAAATAAGCTTCCATAGCGGAATAAATATATGCAGAATATAGTTCCGCGTTTACCTGTTCGTTCAAAGCTTTAACCATTTTTTCGCTTATCATAATTTTCTCCTTAGAAAAATAAATTATGCTTTCCACAAGCCGTGAAGATTGCAGTATTCCCTTGCGATAACTTTTTCCGCTTCAATTTTAAATACCGCTTCAGGTTTCTGGCCCGGAGCCAGATATTGCTTGTAAAACTTTCCATCAGCCTGGACTTCAATCCATTGGATATAATGTTTTTCTTCCATCGGATGCGTGACAGAACCGACTTTTACAATAAATCCGCCTTGGATTTTTTCAATTACAGGCACATGCTTTTCTTTTGCGCCGTCTGATGTGTTTTCAATCATCAGTCTCATCGGTTTGCCGCAGCATACAAGTTCTCCGCCGCCGACAGTGGTAATCTCGATTACGTTTCCGCATTCTATGCACTTGTAAATTTCGTTTCTCTTAACCATTTCCGACTCCTGAGAAAAATTGTAAAAAATCAGCCTGAAACCACATTATCAGTTTTTGTAAAGTTATCAAGTTCGTCAAGAAGCGCCCATGTTTTTTTTGCTTCTTCTTCGTCCAGTACAGCAATTGCAAAGCCTGCATGTATTAAGACAATATCACCGATTTTAACTTCGGGCACAAGTGTCGTTTTTGCCTGTATGCGGTTGCCGATAGCATCAGCTATTGCGTCATCATTTTTCAATTCAACTATTCTTGCAGGTACCGCAAGGCACATAAATTATCCTTTCTTTAAGCCAAAAGCCGCTATGGCAGCCTGACCAACCGAAATACATCCATCATTGGATGGTAAAAGTCGGTTAAATAATACAGTAAAGCCTTTATTTTGCAACAGTTCAATCAGCCTTTCCGAAAGAAATTTGTTGCAGAACACTCCGCCGCTTAAAGCGACTTTGTTTATACCGGTTTTCATACGTGCTTTTTTTGCCGACAAGGCCAAAAAATCAGCAATTGTATTATGGAATTTTGAGCAAATAGTCTTTCGCCCAACATTATTCAGCCTATCGTTAATCATGCCCGCAATCAATCCTTTTATTTCTATCGAAACGGCATGATTTTTATCTATCAGCTCAAAATTATAGCTTTTTTTTACATCTTTGTCAGTTTGCGATTCCAAAGCCATTGGGAGCTGAGCCTCAAAATGATTGTAATTGCCCAGGCCCGCAAGAGCGGCCGCGGCATCGAATAATCTGCCCAGGCTGGATGTTTGTATAGTGTTTATATTTTTATCGATTTGAAGATATATAGAATCAGTTTTTTTCTTATCAGGTTCTATTTCATTGATGATTTGTTCAGGTATCGAAATATTGTATTTTTTTGCAAGGCCAAGTATCGGCCTGATGGCTTCTTTTGATGCCAAATCACCGCCTGCAAGCGGATAGTATGCTAAATGTCCAAATCTTTCGAATTTTTCAAGTGAGGCAATCAAGCATTCGCATCCCCAAATCGCACCATCTGTTCCAAAACCTGTACCATCGGCGACAAGACCAATTACAGTTTCATCCAAATCATTTTCGGCAAGCACCGATGCAATATGTGCCCAATGATGCTGCACTTCAACAATTTTATCAGCTTTTAATTTTCGTGCGTGCTGGCTTGAAAAATAATTAGGATGAATATCGCAGGCGATTACCTGCGGCTTAACATCGATTAATTTTTTAAGATGTTCAATCGAATTGAGCCAATGCTTGTAAACGCCTGGTTCTTCCAAATCGCCAATGTGTTCGCTGGTAATGCAGCGGTTACCTTTTACAAAGCAAAATGTATTTTTCAAATCCGAACCTGCCGCGAAAACGTCATATTCCGATTTTCTTTTAGAGATTATCGGCTGCGGTACAAAACCTCGTGAACGCCTTAGCAGGGCAGGAGCACCAGCGACAATCTGCATGACTGAATCATCAACTTGCCTGAATATCTCACGGTTATGCATTAAGAATATATCCGCGATAGAACCAAGTTTTGCAAGTGCCTCATCATCTTTGCAAATTAAAGGCTCATCGGAGATATTTCCGCTTGTCATTACTAATGCGTTAATTTTTCCCTCAGCGAAAATCAAATGATGCAGAGGAGTATACGGCAGCATAAAGCCAAAAGTATTTACTCCTTCTGCGGCCGATGCTGCGATTGTGTTTGGCTGTTTTTTGGTGAGCAGCACAATTGGCGATTCGATAGTTTTCAATAAATTTTCATTTTGCTCGTCAACGATTGCGAACTGTTTTATTTTTTCTATAGATTCAGCCATCATCGCAAATGGTTTTGCGTCACGCATTTTCCTGGTTCGAAGATTTTTAACCGCCGGCTCATTTTCAGCATCACATGCAAGATGATAGCCGCCTAAACCTTTTATAGCTGCGATTTTTCCCTCTTTTAAAAATTGGACTGTCTTTGCAATTACCCTATCCAAATTCTCTTCGATTATTGTTCCTTTACTGTCGCAAAGCCTAATCTTTGGCCCGCATTTTGAACAGGCGACAGGCTGCGCGTGAAAGCGTCTGTCCCGGACATTTTCATATTGTTCTTTGCATTTATCGCACATTTTGAAAGACGCCATTGTCGTATTCGGCCGGTCATAAGGTATGGTTTTTATGATTGAATATCTTGGCCCGCAATTAGTGCAGTTTATGAATGGATATCGGTAGCGATAGTCGTCTTTATTGAAAAGCTCACGCATGCAGTCTTTGCAAGTTGCGATATCAGCGGTGATTTCAGCACTTATTACTCCGCCTTCTTTGCTTTGCGTTATCTCGAATTGCTTTTCATTTTCAATTACTGCAATATCCTGGATTTCTAAGGAATGAATTTTAATGAGTGGATTTTCATTATGTGCATTTTTCAATCTGGCTATGAATTCTTCGATATTGCTGCCCTGAACTTCGATTATTACTCCTTCTGTATAATTATAAATAAAGCCCGTCAGCTTTAATTCATTTGCGAGCCTGAAAACATAAGGCCGAAAGCCTATTCCCTGCACCTGCCCTTGAATTGTTATTTTATTTCTTATCATAATTTTGATTTTGTAGGGGCGAACCTATGTGTTCGCCCTGGGCAGACACGCAGGTCTGCCCCTACAGCATTATTCGATTTCTTCAACTCTGTGCGGAAGTTTTTCCAGCGGACAACCTTTGCATTTTGCTTTCGGCCTGCAATATTCCTTGCCAGTATAAACAATCAGGGCATGATATTCATTAAAAAGCTTTACATCGGTATCGAGATTATCTTCAAAAAGACTTCGCAGCTGTTCATAGTCGCATTCGGGTTCTATCAACTGATGCCGTGTTACTATACGGTAGGTATACGCATCGACAACGAATACTGGTTTTTCCAGTGCATATAATAAAATTGAATCGGCGGTTTCACGTCCTATCCCGTTTACGCTCAAAAGTTCCTCACGCAGAGAATCCGTGCGCATTGATTCAAGTTCAACGATAGAACCATT
Organism: Phycisphaerales bacterium; assembly: GCA_039679715.1. Classification (GTDB taxonomy): domain Bacteria; phylum Planctomycetota; class Phycisphaerae; order Sedimentisphaerales; family UBA12454; genus UBA12454. The sequence continues at coordinate 2,931 of JBDKUM010000151.1, read as the reverse complement.
ATGCTGCTCATAAAGCCAATTAAGAAAATTCTTAAGTCTCTTAGCTTTGATATTGTAATAACCGGCAGGGCGGATTAATTCCGCAATTTCAAGCTGCCCCATCGCATGAAGTTTTTCCAGGCTCATAACCCCGGCTTTTTTCAAATTTGCGATTGCTTTTTCGACATTTGTCCAGTTGGTATTTTGGGTGAGGATAGCCCCAACGATGATTTCATCTTTCGTTTCCCCCGGCCACCAGAACTGTTTGCCGAACCTTTTAAATAGCAGCTCATAAATCTGTTGTATTGTATCTCTTGTCATACAGGGATATTATGAAATAGTTTTTTGCTAAGGTCAAATGATATATTTTGATTTTTGTAAGGGTTTAGGTTAAACTTCTCTCGAATGGATAGAAAGGAATCTAAAGTCAGCAAGCGAAGCATGGAGGCGGCGGCGAGAAATGGATATTTTGCCCGCACTTCACGCTCGATCTACGCTCTTATCTTTCTGCTGCCATTTATTCTCCTTTATGAAATTCTAGTAGTAAAAATTAATCCGCAGATTCTTGTAGACCCGTCCAGTCATGTCCGCGGCGGAGTGGTTGCGTTTGTTTGGATTCAGAATTTTCTGCACTATTTCGGTCTCAATGGCAAAGCATCCTGGCTTTGTGCTCCTCTCGTAATAATAGTTACACTTGTAATTTTGCAAATTACCTCACGGCAGCAATGGAAGATTTTCTGGTCTGACTTTTTATTAATGGCGGCCGAATGCATTACGCTCTCTCTGCCGCTTATTGTTTTGGCGATGGTTCTAAACCGCCCATCACAGCAGGGGCAAAAACTTGCCGCAGTTTTGCCGGAAATAGCTTCGAGGTTCGGACATCACAGTTTTTCAATGGATATTATTACCGGTATCGGGGCAGGCATTTATGAAGAGCTGATTTTTCGATTAGTGCTAATCTGTATTCTTATGCTCTTTTTTGAAACAATACTTGGAGTAAAGAAGACAAACTCTATTTTATTTTCTATTCTCATTTCGGCGGTGCTTTTCAGTCTGCACCATCATTTCGTTTTCATTCACGGCCATTTCGCGCGTTCAGAACTTTTTGCCCTTGCTCCTTTTATTTTTCGGACCATAGCAGGAATTTATTTCGCTATCATTTTTGTAGTACGAGGATTCGGTATTGTCGCAGGAACACACATTTTCTACGATGTGATCGCAACTATTTTGAACATTTTGCTCTTCAAACAGTATTGAAAAATAGTTTCTACTAAAAAAACAAATTATTTTGGGGCAATTTTAAAAATTTTATTAATTTTTTGACAATCATTATTGCTTCTATTTGCTGAATTTGCGGAATAATCGTCCTATAAGAGTAGAAAACCGCATTATCAATACTGATAACAGCCTTGATTCAAAACGTTATTTCTGCTATTATGAAAGCATAAAGAACAAGAAAAATTGTCGTTCTTAATGGGTTTAAAAAGATGGATACACCAAATACAAATGTAGTTGTCAGCGAATTGACATTCACCCTTTACCAAAGGCCGCTTCATCCCGAGCTTTTCAATATTTTCGAAAAGCGAACGATTAAAACAGATAAGTATGAAGCATTAATTTGGGCAACAGGCGGTTCGCACGTAGTTAGTGTATTCTCAAATGAACTCTGTCTATCCGAACTTATCAGCACACCGACTCAACTGCTGCCTCGTCGGGGGCTGATTGAACGTTTCCGTTTTGCCGGCCAAAGAAATCACAAATGCACCCTCGCCAAAGGCCTTAGTTACATGACTGATTTCCAGGTCGAAAAAATGAGTCCGAATCTTTATCGTCAAAGTCATAGCGACCTTGAGAAATTCGCACGCAATCGTGGCTTGTTTGTGAAATTTCCAAAGATGGCTGTGGGCGGTCTTGAGCCGTTCAGCTATATCGATTTCGAAGCTCGCCGTGACGAACTGCACATTCATGCGTTCCATGCATATCCGGACCAGGTGACGATTATCAAAACACAGTCACTGTTCGATATGCACTAAGCGTTAAGTCTCCTTAAAAAATAAACGCTTACAAAATTCTAACTAACCCTGCTGTCACAGGGTTAGTTTTTTCTTGGATACCTAGAATTAAATTATGCCTGTTTAATTTTCAGCAGTCTCAAACCGTTGAAAATCACAATCAGTGATGAACCCATATCAGCGGCTATTGCCATCCAGAGCGTAGACATATTCAGCAATGCTAAAATAATGAACACAGCTTTAACTCCGAGCGCGAATGTGATGTTTCCTTTAATGGTTTTTAATGTTCGATGTGAATGTTTAATAAGCCAGGGAAGCTTGGATAAATCGTCAGCCATTAATGCGATATCTGCTGTTTCGATTGCAGCATCTGTCCCCATCGCTCCCATTGCGATTCCAACAGTTGAGGCAGCCATGGCCGGTGCATCATTAACGCCATCGCCAATCATCGCGACGGAATTATATTTTTCAACCATTTCTTCAACTGTATTAAGCTTGTCTTCAGGAAGCAGTTCAGCTTTGAATTCATCAACGCCCGCCATATTGGCCGCATCAACAGCAGAGCCGTAATTATCGCCTGTAAGCATTACGATTTTCTGCACTCCCTGTTTTTTTATGGATTTGATAATTTGGTTTACATTTTTTCGTACGCCATCGGCGACGCTTATTAACCCGCACACTTGTTTTTCATTTCCAATCGCAACGACGGAATGGCCCGCATCTTCAAGCTCTTCGGCTTTATCGTGAATCTCTTTTGTCTCCTGTCCCTTTTCATCCATGAATCGATGGCTGCCGACCCAGAATAACTGGCCATCAATTTTCGCTTCTGCGCCTTTTCCTTTTACAGCCTGGAAATTTTTCACGTTTTGCTGATTAAGTTTTTCCGCATCTGCCTTTCTTAAAATCGCTCGCGCAAGCGGATGTTCGCTATGCATTTCAA
>JBDKUM010000150.1:0-1705 GCA_039679715.1 Phycisphaerales bacterium | reverse complement strand
ATGCCATAAACTTGGTAACCGTTCACAGCTTTAAAAATAATTTTAGAAATCACAATAAAAGACTTGCGCCCTGCACAATCATCTGTTATAGAATAAAATATGACAGACAAAGACATTCTCATACAGCAGTTGTTTGAGCAAATACAGCTTCTTCAAGCTGAAAATGCCATGCTCAGAGAAAAGATTGCTCGGCTGGAAAAGAACTCTTCGAATTCTTCCAAGCCGCCATCATCTGACATCACTAACCCGCAGCCGACAAACAAGAAAAAGGAAAAACGAAAAATTGGCGGCCAATTCGGACATCCCAAATATAACAGGGAACTTTTCGAAGCTGATGAAATCGACCAAACAATCATCCATAAAATATCAGTGGATGAAATACGCCGTCGAGGATTAATCCAGCTCGACAAAACAGAATCAGTGCTTCAGCAGATTGACCTGCCGGAGAAATTGTTCAACGTTATTGAGCATCTCGTACAATTATACGTTGATCCAAATGGCGAAATAGTTAAAGCAAAGCTGCCAAAGGACATTCACAAGGCAGGATTATTTTCAACTCGAATGACAGCATTGACCGGCTATCTAAAAGCCCGTTGCCATATGAGCTACTCGACTTTGCAGTCGTTCTTTAATGACATAATGAACCTTGACGTAAGCCAGGGATTTTTGACAAAGATATGCACTCAAAAGCTTTCACCCGCATTACAGCAGGCTTATGCAGAAGTCGGACAGTTTATTCGTAATGCTCCTGTTGTGGGTACCGATGAGACAGGACATAAGAATCCCGCATACAAGTCAGCATGGACATGGTGTCAGCAAACCTCGGAAGCTGTGTTCTTTCATATAAGCAACTCAAGAGCATCGCAGGTGCTGCTTGATATTCTTGGCAAAGACTACAACGGAGTAATAATCTGTGATTATTATTCAGCCAACAAGAAATTTATCAGATTGAGTAACGCTTTGGTTCAATACTGCTGGGCTCATCTAATTCGCGATATCAAGTTTTTGCTGACGCTCAGTCATAAAACTCTTAAACGCTGGGCTAATGGGTTGTTGACTGTTTTGCGAAAAATCTTCAGATTGTGGAAAACTCGCCTGTGTCGTCATTTTTGGCGTTACAGGAAATCGATAGAAAAGCTGAAGAACCTTTTTTTGCGGAAAGTTCGCCGCCCGCCGGATCACATTGAAGCGGTAAATATCAAGAATAGATTTGTTGACGGTGTTGATAAAAGCTACTTCTTGTTTTTGGAACGAGAGGATGTGTGTCCAACAAATAATCTCAGCGAACAGGCGATTCGTTTTGTAGTTATAGACCGGCGAGTTACACAGGGTACGAGGAGTTGGTCTGGCATGCGTTTTTGCGAGCGAGCCTGGACGGTTGTGGCTACTTGTGCCAGACATAAACGCAGCGTTTATGAATTTTTTGTTAATGCCATCAATGCCACCTATAAAAATACTCCATATCCCAAACTAATTCCCATAAAGCTGTGAATGGTTACCAAATGCTTTGTATGTCGGCACAGCCAGATATGCCGGGGAGGATGTTTAAAAGACCGATTAGCTTATAATCATAACTTTTCAGATTCAAGTTATTTATGCGAAGGGTATAAATTGATATTCGATAAAATATTGCCAGAACTAACATGGATTATGAGTACAAAGCTGATATAAAAGTATTTTAAAATACCTTTATGTATCAATCGCA
>JBDKUM010000149.1:0-4608 GCA_039679715.1 Phycisphaerales bacterium | reverse complement strand
TTTTAATTAAAAGTGAGTGGATTTGCCTTTGATGTTTATAATCAAGGTATGTCGCAGGCTCATCGAGCAGGAAAATCTCCGCTTTTTGAGCCAGTGCCGCCGCGATACTTACCTGCTGCCGCTCACCGCCGCTAAGGGTCGCCATTATTCTTTGGGCAAAAACGCCGGTTTGCGTCATTTCCATTGCCTGATTTACACATTTTTCATCTTCAGGGCTTATCACTGAAAAAGGGCTAAGATGAGGATACCTTGCCATTAAAATAAACTGATGAACTGTAAACTGAATATCCGCGGGCAGAGATTGAGGAACATAAGTCAAAATCGCAGCAAGTTTTTTTTGCGAATATTCCCTCAAATCCTTATCTTTGATTTTTACGGTACCGGTATAATCATCTATAATTCTGCATAAACTCCGAAGCAGAGTGGTTTTGCCCGCACCATTTGGACCAACTATGAACAGTCTTTTACCGGCGGCAGCAGAAAAACAAACTTTGTCTAAAATCTGCTTATCCGCAACTTCAAAACCCAAATCTTTAGTTTCAATTACTATTTGGTTCATCGTCATGGAATTTTAATTGCAGATTTATTATACGCGCAATTTTCTCGAGTGTCAGTATAAATCTTGGCCCCGGAATTGCGGTGTAGTCTTCTGTAAAAACATAAACAGCATCATTTTTAGAAGCTTCCACCTGGCTGAAATTTTTCCATTGCTGCGTGATGATTTCCTTGTCAATGGGTTTGGTTTCTACCGGCCCTATATCAATAATAATCTGCGGATTCATTTTAATGATTGATTCCCAACTAACAACCGGGAAAGGAATTTGACCTTCATAAACATTTTTTCCGCCCGCATATTCGATTAACTGGCTGTAAAAACCGTCATTGCCTGCGATAGAAATATTCTGCGGTTTAGCGGAAGGATTCGACGAATAATCATGCCCCAGGCTGATAAGCACCCTCGGCTTATTCTGATTCATGCTCGCGTCCTGAATTTGCTGAATTCTGTTCCTTATGTTATTAACAATTTTTTCAGCCTTTTCAGCTTTTCCACATTTATCGCCAATAATCTTTATCGATTCGAGAATTTCATCCAGACTATCATGTTTAACAATCAATGTCTCGAATCCCAAAGAATCAAACCTGGCTTTTTCTTCGGCCATTTCATCAACCATAATCACCAAATCGGGTTTGAGAGCTACAATAGCCTCGAAATTGGGATTAAGAAGTGCGCCCACTTGCGGTTTTTGTTTAGCGGCAGGCGGATAGTTTGAAAATTCAGATACACCGACAACCTTATCACCAAGCTTCAACTCAAAAAGAATTTCTGTAATGTTCGGCGCAAGAGAGACAATTCTATTATATGTTTTATTATTTGATAATGGCGCACTGGTTTTTCTATTGTGCATCACCCAAATTGTAACAATGCAGACAAGAGCAGTTATGCCTAGATAAATAAAAAGATAAGATTTAGGTTTCATAATTACGTATTCACATTTCCCTGTAATTGCATTTTATCCAGCGACTTTGCCCAGTTCAACAGCCCTTGCCTGTAAATTTGGCCTGAATGTAAAAATCCATCATTGTGGCAACCATAGATTTCCAGAAAATCTTTCGGCCCACTGGCTGCCTCTTCATATAATCGCAATCCGAACTCAAATGGTACAATCTCATCATTTCGGCTGTGAATAATCAAAACCGGATATTTAACTTTTTTCAGGTATTCTTGCGTATTATATTTGAATCTGGCAAAAAGCCTGACAGGCATGTATGGATAAAATTTGCAGCCGATATCCGCAAACGAAGTAAAGCCGCTTTCGACAATAAGGCCTTTAGCCCCAACATTCGATGCCAGGTGCGCCGCGATACTTCCGCCCAGAGACCTGCCGAAAATAATAATATCATCGGGACTAAACCCTTTAATCTCAATCAGCCAATCGTAAGCAGTTTGTGCATCGATATACGTTCCCTGCTCAGCAGGTTTGCCCTGGCTGTTGCCATAACCACGGTAATCAAAAATAAAAACATTAAACCCAAGCTCGTTAAGAATATTAACCGTATCCAGCGAATAAGATATGCTGCCCCCCTTGCCATGACAAAAAAGTATCGTAATGCCACAGGCATTTTTTAATCTCGCGTCGATGGTTCCGTAAATCATTGTACCAGCTTCGCTAAGCCGCGAATCTAGAACGGAGTTTTTTAAGGCCTTTGGTGTAGTTTCTGCATTATTCGCGGGCACAAACCATGCAGACAGCAGCAAGCCATCGCTTGTCTTTAAAATAACTTTTTCATAAGCCAGACCTATATCAGCCGGTGTATAAGGTTCATACTTTGTAGGACTGAAAATGAAGCTCGGCTGCATAAAGAACAGCACTGTTCCTAGCACCCAATATGCAACTAATATTAAAATTATCGCGGATAAAAGCATTTCGATCTCAACAGAGTTTCATATTTTAATTTGCCTTGGGATATAAAACAAGAATATAAATTATACAATCCTTTGAATTTGTCTTTAAAGGCAAATTCTAGTTGAAAAACAATTAAATCCCCTTATCGTTGCTATCTAAGGCAGTAAACCATTGGTCTAAGCCATTAACATATGATTGGCCCGAACTAAGAAATCCTTCATTGTGACTGCCCGATATTTCCATAAATTGTTTCGGCTCGTTTGCTGCCTTATAAAGCTGTTGGCCAAATTCAAATGGAATAAGTTCGTCTTCTCTGCTGTGTATAATCAATACTGGATAATTAATTTTTTTAATGTATTCGATTGTTTTAAATTTGAATTTAGCAAATAACTTCACAGGCAAGTAAGGATAGAACTTTTTTCCCATATCCACATAAGAGGTAAATGTGCTTTCAATAATCGCGCTTTTTGCTTTTACATTACTCGCAAGATGAGCAGCAATACTTCCGCCAAGAGATTGGCCGTAAATTATAATATTTTCAGGGGATAAGTTCTTTTCTTTGATCAGCCAGTCATAAGCTGTTTGCGCATCAATATACACACCCTTTTCGCTAGGTTTGCCCTCGCTTTTGCCATATCCTCTATAATCGAAAATAAGACAACTGATTCCCAGATTATTTAAGATATTAATATTTTCAAGCCTATGAGAAATGTTTCCGCCATTTCCGTGACAGAAAAGTAAAATGTATCTTGCATTATCTGCCGGAATGTACCATGCTGAAAGCGTCAATTTGTCAGACGTTTTTAGTTGTATATCTTCATATTCAAGATTTATATCTTGAGGAGTTTCAAGCACATCTTTTGTCGGATAAAAGGTGAAACTCGACTGTTTGAAATACAATAATAAACAAAGAATTAAATACACACCCAGTGCAATTCTAACCAATGATTTCAATAATCCGTAAATCCGATGTTTATATTTAGAAAAATCCATATAACGTTTAATCTATATTTTAATTTGCCTTGGGATATAAAACAAGATAGAATTTACATTTATGATAAATCGACGAAAAACTACAACAGTATCGGCTAAAAATGTCAAAATTGGCAGCAAACATCCAATTGTCATTCAATCTATGCTCAAACTGCCCACAACAGATGTTCAGGGCTGTTTGAAACAGATAAATGCCCTAGCCCAGGCTGGTGCGCATCTTGTCCGGCTCGCGGTACCGACTCACCCCGATAGCATGGCGTTTGCAAAAATCGTACAAAAATCTAAACTGCCGCTTATAGCCGATATTCACTTTTCGCCCGAACGCGCGATCGAAGCCATCGAAGCAGGTGCAGCTAAAATTCGTCTCAATCCCGGCAATATCAAGAGCAAAGAAGATATAAACCGTATTATCGATTGCGCAAAAGCTCATAAAATCGCAATCCGGATTGGCATCAATGAAGCGAGCATTCGCAATCTTTCGCATGATACGCCATACAAACAGCGAACAGGTTTGATGATCAAGGAAATGTCAGGTTATGTCCGGCATTTCGAGTCCCGCGGGTTTAACAATATCGTACTTAGCGTCAAAAGTTCTGACGTTCTGCGGACAATCGAATCAAACAAGGCAATCGCTGAAAAATTCGAATATCCAATTCATCTCGGCTTGACACATGCAGGCATTGCGGAAGACGCGATAATTCCTGCTTCGATCGCGTTAGGTTCTCTTTTGCAGCAAGGCATAGGTGATACCATTAGAATCAGCATCGCAGGCGAGCCGGTTGGCGAAATCGAAATTGCCAAAAAAATCCTTGCAAGCCTTGAACTTTACAAAAGTAATGATCCGCAATTAATCGTTTGCCCCACCTGCGGCCGATGCCAGTGGGATTTGGTAGGCTTTTCGTATAAAGTAAAGAAATACCTTGCGGGCGTTCATAAACCGATAAGAGTTGCCGTTATGGGCTGTATAGTTAATGGCCCGGGTGAAGCAGCCGATGCCGATGTGGCAGTTTGCGCCGCTACAGATAAAGGTTTTATCTATAAAAAAGGCAAAAAAATCGGTATGGCAAAAAAATCTCAACTCTTTAATATATTAAAAAAAGAAATCGATGAATTTTAATGTCCGATGTTTATAAAAAAAATTTGTATAAAGCATTAGGTATTACATGTGGAGTAATGATATGTATGTTCCTTTTCATTCCTTTTTTCGGAC
>JBDKUM010000148.1:0-3368 GCA_039679715.1 Phycisphaerales bacterium | reverse complement strand
CTTTGTATTGTTCTTGACTTGATAATGCGCTTACCGCTCACCGGCAAGCACCAGCCTGAACTTACCCCGCCCCGGCAAACGGTACGAGTGTACCCGTATATACGACCCGGTCCGCGCGGCTGTTGTGAGCGTTTCAATCTAACTTCTGGCGCGTCTCACGCGTCGCGACATTTCCGAAGTGCCCTTCAATTCTAAGCGTGTTACATCATCGATATCGCTCTGACACCGGGCTGCCGAGTGATGTCGGCATGTACGCGCTTGGTGGTGCTTCTTTGCATCGCAGCTCCTGGGTGTTCTTGCAAAATGGTAATGCCACAGCATTGAGCTTCTATCATGATATCGAGGTTCTGCTTTTCACGTTCACATGGGTTTTTTGTTCTTTTCTAACAAGTCGACCAACTTGGCTAATCTCATGACTCGCGTCTCTTCTTTTTTTGCTTCAAAATAAAGACCGACAAACTGTTGCTTGGTTGACTTTGGCATCTTTCTGAAATTATCGAGTGCAGTTTTGCTTCCCTGAATGAGTTTCTCGAATTCATGATACCTTTCGTCCGGAATTTCTCTATCATGAACGATATCCCATGTACCATCTCTTTTTGCCTGTTCAATGACGTCAAGCCCTCTGGTAGTCATTAATTGACCGTTAATGAGTTCGTCTACCAACTTCTTATTCTTTTCGGACCACTTGCTTCCTTTTCGCCGTGGGGAGAAGTACTTCTTGTATGTCGATTCATCAATCTTCTTCATTAGCCCATCAATCCAGCCAAAACAAAGAGCTTCTTCGAGAGCCTCAGCAGCTGTAAGTGTTACCAATAATTCGTCTTTTCCGAAAATTAACCATATTCCTTGCCTTGAGCTATTCAAAGAAAGCCATTCCCTAAAATCTTGCCTCGTTCTGAAGATATACTCGTCTGCCATGGGTACACTTCCTGATTAACTCAATATTGACGAACCAATCTGCATTTAACAATTTGCATTCGCGCAGCACCCTTTAGGATACCGGCGCTGGCTCGGGCGCGGACTGCCGCGAAGCGGCATGCCTGGGAGCAGCTCTCTGGATGTGTTTGCCTTTATATGCACAAATAGTCGTTGTGACTCTGTCAGGAAAACAAGCAAGTCTTGCTCCCTTATTTCCCCATTGTAAACAATTATAGCTCTCTCCCGTTTTTGTTCAAACAAAAAACGCTCCTTAAAAGTGAGAACGCATTTCATTCAAAACCAACAGAGAATTAATTCACACCATCACCAGCCTGAACTTACCCCGCCCCGGCAAACGGTCGAATGTACCCGTACATGCGGCTCGGTCCGCGCAGCATGGCTGAGAATAATCATCTACCAGATTGGCTCAGCGGCAACCGGAGTAGATGTCAGGCTTGAGCTTACTCTTGCTTGACGATATCAACCGAGATCTCCACCGCCGGTGTCGTTCCTCTATTCTCAAGCCAGTGTGTGGTGTTCTTATCCTCGGGCCATCCAACTCCCGGCCCGTACTCCTTATCCACTCCATTTCGATGGTCAGTGATCGTTCCTTGCAGTATATAGACCATGCCCGGCCTATCTTTATGGTCGTGAATCGGGCCAAAGACACCTCCAGGCTCGAAGGTCACCATACGCATTCGAAACTGGCGCCCTGCCATGCCCTCGATCTCAGAGCCAAGGTCAACCGTTTTAAGTAACTTCACCGTAACACCTTTCGTCTCAGGTGCCACCTGTTCGTTGCTCATCGTGCTCTCCTTTCTGTACGCTCTTGCCGCTTAATTATTAATTATACTGACTATTGATGCGCTGCAATTATGCCATAAATAAAAAACGCCCTCCATTTCGGGAGGACGTTCATCAATCACATAAACGGTGCGTTACCAACACTCCTACTTCAATACCGGCCTGAACTTACGCCGCCCCGGCAAACGGTCGAATGTACCCGTACATGCGGCTCGGTCCGCAGATGGGATTTACGAGTTATGGTTTAACAGTTTGCGTTCCCTGTGCAGGGACGGATGTGATTTTCGTTTGGGGGATGCAACGGCCGTACTCCTAATTCCGCAAGGTTTGCACGCTGATGGAAAACTTAACTGCTTACTTCTCTCAGACTGACTTATCCAATCGTACCAAATGGAGTTGCCCATGAAAAATCATAATGGAATAAAGAGCATGATAATAAACGGTAACGCATTGTTTATCAGGTGAGCCAGGATGCCAATCCATGTATTTTTTGTTCTTTGAACCAGATAAGAGAGGGCAAACGACCCGATCAAAATTGGAAAAATCAGCCAGTATTGGAATAGATGCGTAAAAGCCCAGATCAAGCCGTGAATTAGGAATGTTATTTTTCCGTGTCTAAGCTCCTGGCGAGGGAAAACCACTCCTCTCCAGAAAAACTCTTCTCCGAAGATATTGAGAATTAAAACAATTGGTATAAAGAACACAACTCCCTGGGAGATCAATTGGATTTTAATTTGCGCAATGGATAGCTGCTTCAAGGGATTAATATAATCAGGAATTTGGTCAGGGATGGGCAGTAAACCGTCTGAAATTAACTTCGATATCAACGGTGAAAAAATTGCTGTTGACAGGAACATTAGAAGGCCCAGCCCGATAGACCAGCCCAGTATTCTCGAGTTAAAACCTTTCAAGCGGAGGCGATTCAGAAAAGTTTCCCGGTTTTTAAGATTTCCTTCACGACGAAGAGCAATGAAAGTCCAAACCAACATCACAACACCAACAACCGATAGTGATAGCAGGTAAGCCGAGTATTGATTTAACCCCAATTGTTCAAGATATGGCCTCACAACATAGAAACATACTATCATCAAGAGCGTGATCGCAAAGAAATAAAGCAGTGATTCCCAAACAGGCATCGGTTTTACATTCGAGTTGAGCTGAGTTTTGGATTCTAAGTGATCGTCAATCATGATGTATCCTTTTAGCCTTTTAATAAAGGTTGGTGATTTATACACACCGAATAATCATTGTTTTATGAGTGAAGGAACTTGCTTATTCGGGATATGCAATGACAGCAAAGCACGATTTGATTATAGGGATTTTAATATTATGAAGCAACTAAAAAGCGCTTTCAAAATAATAGAAAGCGCTTTGTTATAGATTGTTTCACAATGTCGATGGCTCAAAGCATCGGTTTAAACATACACCCACCTGTATCCTCGATGGGTATAGATCAACAAAAATGCTCTAAGCCCTCATTACCGGCCTAAATTTATATCCATATATCAACATCCCCCGATCATTGCCATCGGAGCGGATGCGGCGGGTAACCATCTCGACCGGCATGCCGATCTTGACGGGTTCTTCACCCAAATCGGTCAATTGGGCTGTGACCATAGGGCCTTCAGCCAGTTTGACCACCGCTA
>JBDKUM010000147.1:0-9744 GCA_039679715.1 Phycisphaerales bacterium | reverse complement strand
AATATAACAATACTATACTAATGTACTCTGGAAACCTCTCTCTTGATTTGGACCAGTTTTTGGGGGCAAGGTCAACCTGGTACCGTAGTACGCCATTGTGGTCACAATAATTATATGTTGCAACAATATCTGGGTTTCTGTTATTTCCTGAATCTTCGAACAAATCCTTCTCGGAAAGACCAATTGCTCTTAGAATATCTTTAGTACTGCATCCTGCATGACATTTAAGAAGAACCTTTCCATCATTGCTTTCTCCGATAGATAATGAAGGATGCCTGTCATCATGGGCAGGGCATCGGGCCTGCCATTGAGCAGACCCTGTTTGTTTGACATTTTCTAGATGTGCGAGAACATTATTTATGTTGTTAGTCATTGTTGTTGTCTCCTGATGATAGAGTGTTTTTGAATTTAAATACCGGGGGGAAAGGCATAACGAGATTCCATCCTTAGAGGATTTTCATTAGCCCATTTTTCAACCGCTTTAAGCCATGGTAAGCAGCTTTCGCGAGTTCCACCGGTATTCAGATGCTGATACACATACCAGATGCCATAACTTCTTCCTCGAAGCTCTGCCTCTTTGGGATCTTCCCATATAGGTTGAAGACTGGAATTGCCCCGATTAAGGCTGAGCTTCAAACATTGTAATTTGATCTCACAAAAGGGCATTTTGATCGATTCTTTAGCGGCCCATAAAAATCCTTGCCGAAAAGCTGTTTCAATTTCAGGAGGATTGTCTATATTCCATCCGGGAACCCTCCATCCTATCTTTTTCAGATATTCATAAAGTAGAGTCATTTGGCACCTGACTTTCTGGTGGGACAACCGTCTGCGACCCATTTTTCCAAATCAGCTTTTACCCAGCGGAGCATCGCACCAAGTTTGACAGGTTTTGGAATTCTGCCCCAATCTGCCAGGCGGCGCACATGACGAGTAGAACAATCCAACATGTTCGCTACATCATCAATGGAAATGAACACAGCAGTTTTTGCAGTTACCGTTTGCTGCCCAGCATCAGCTGGCTGACCAATGTTTTCGGAGGTATTCATATTTCCCTTCCTTCAAAAAAGTATTCTTTATAGACAACGACAATCGTTGCCCTACGAAGGAAGGCAAAAGGGGACATATCCAGACTACAGCATTCATTTGTTTGCTAAAAATAATGAATGCCTGGATATCCCCAGTTTGTGGGTGGATACGGATTAGGAATGAAAAAATTAGCTATTGCTTTTAATCATTGAACAACGAATCAATAATTAAGCGGACATTAGTATCTGTTATGGCTCCCTTTTTATAATCATCTAGCAATGAATCAGCCCTCTCTTTTGCATCTTCAAGTACCGAATCTCGCAATTTGCGAATGTACGCTATTGTTTTTTTACGTTCCTCTTGAATCAAATCATCTTCAGGAGATGGAGTTGAAATAACAGGTTCACCACTAATTTTAATTGCGCTGCGTGGTAAAGAAACCTCATCTGATTCGTTGCAATTTTCTTCAATAGATTGTTTGCGTGTTAAATCGTCGACTTTATGGTGCAATTTTAATATAGCAGCTACAGACCTCCAAGCCGAGGTTTCACCGACCATTCGGGGTGATTTGACACCAAGAGCTCGTGCAATGGCATTTCGGCCAAATATTTTCATGCCATTACAGCGTGCCAAAGTTTTCTGATGTCTTGATGTAAGTTTGCTTTCCTGTATTGACGTAAGCTCGCTAAGATCGGATCCTCTTTTAGCAATATAATCTCTAATAGCTTTTTCTAATTCTGCAGACGTCCACGATCGTTTTGGAACTCCTTTTAATTTAGAACGCGAATTGGACTTAATCTGCAAAATATGCGATTGCGGTTTTTGATCTTTGAGCCGTTGCAGATAGCCTTCTAGAACAGGTAGTATATCTTCCGGCATCCATTGCCCCTTAAGAACAAAATCAGCGGATAACCCAGCTCGAGCAGCCAATGTCTGCCATTCTTCAGGGGTTTTAGGACGTTGACAATCGAAGGTTTTGGACCATTCCTCATCTGCTTTTATTGTGGCTGCATTAATTTCCTCAAGAAGTTCACTCAAATCATCACTTTGCTTTTTGTGAGCCTCTTCATATATGAGTTTAAGCTGTGCATTGTACTCGTTTAGAATTTCCTCCATCATCCCTTTTACCGGAGAAGAGAGTTTATCCGTCATTTGGCGTGCTTTTCGGATAGATTCGAAGATCTCATTCATGTATTTAGCAAAATCTGTGTTGCAGAGAACTTTTCTTTGCAACTGAAATAGTTTGGTAATGCAATTATAGCCCTCTGGGTTTGTCTTCAGGCCGGTACGTATTTGTTTATTCTCTTTTTTTGTCATTAAATACCTTTAAAAATTTTCCAAATGAAAGTTGCATAAGATATCATATCAATGTATGGCAAACAATGTTCAGAAGTTGTGAAAAAGAGACAGTTGCAAAAGATATTTGATCTAAGTCGTTGATATGAATTGGGTTATTATGGCAGGAGGGCTTTTGATACTTTTGCTACTTAGTTTGGGGTACCATATATAAAATACGGCAAAATGAACGTTGAAGAATAAAATCATTATACCTTTTGCTACTTATGCTACTTAATATCAGCAGCATATATTTATTTTAAACCATAGGCATCTAAATATTGGGTGACTGCTTATGACACTATTTGTATATATATGACAAAAAAAATAAATAAGCGCTTTATATATATAGGTATTGTAAGTAGCAAAAGTATATATGATGTTTTTTATTTATATGCTTAAATAGAAGTCGCAAAAGTAGCAAAAGAAATTATCCTACTAATGTATGTTGCATATCTCTTTTTGGGTCCTCCCAGCCGAAAAATTTTTTCATTGCCCGAGGGAACAATGGATAGCAAATTGACATTCGGTCGCGAATGACAATTTTTTTGATTTAACGGTTATGAATAAAGTTTTGCAGAAAATATTCGATTTCTTCCAGACGATGAGTTTTAGTATCGTGGCGGGAACAATCACAAAGTAAGACAGAGTTCGTTTCCGTGTAAAAAGTATTTAGAAATTTTAAAGGAATATACAATATTCCAGGCGAATATCCTCGAGAGCCTGCAAAATAGGAGATTCGCATTGTAGGGCAGAGATTCGGCAAACGATTCAGAGTGTACCGAATAATGTATGAAAACATCGAGATATAAATCAAGCTAACTGCCGACCTATTTTGTACAATTTTATAATGCTGAAGAATAGCGTTGTTTTACAATATCTCAGCTTTGTCCAATTTTCTAAAAGCATGTAAGTGCGAACTTTTATAATTAAAAATGCTACATGTCCGCATTTTGGCGATGCTTCAATGGGATTCACTTTTCCATGAGGCTGGGTAAACAACGTAAATTAATTTAACATATTTGTATACTTTATATGTCACGGTAGTATTCGCTTTGACGTATGCAAAGTCACCTTTCTTGAAGACTTCTGTTTGATTATCCGATTTGATTTCAATTTCACCTTCAAGTATATAAAGCAAATCGTCGACAGTTCGATCTGCTTCAACAGTTTCCGATGTAAAAATCTCGTGAATGCCGCATGCCATTTGAGTCTCACCCGAAGTATCGAATATTTCAGCCAGGTTTGATCCAACCCATCTTGGAACATCTTTAACAGCTTTTAGTGCAATATTATCAGAGGACACTTTTTTTATAAACGTGTTCATTGTTATTTTCCTTATTTTGAAATCGTAAAGGTTTTTTATCAATTATAATTTTTAGCAAGTGATTTATTATACTGCTTTTGATGTCTTAAAAGATGGATAAAAACCGTTAAAAAAATGTAAAAAACTTGGGTTTCATACTTTGGCATTGCTCAACAGTTACCGTGAATGTATTATTGTAGTTATGCATTTTGTTAATTACGATAATGCACCTTAAGTAACTTTAATATATGGATAATACCTGTTAAATTCAGTTAAGAAAAAAAACAAAAAAACCATTAAAATGGTTTACGAAAAGAAAGATTTATATGGATTATTTAGCTAAACGCTTGCAGAAGATTTGCCTAATTTGCGTGGCGCTTTTGAGTATAAACATAATAGCTGTGCAAGAAACAGTAAATGCTTCTACGGATGTTTCGAATAATATTCTAAAGGGATACGAAGGCCAGGTTGCTCCAATAATGGATTTGGATCATGATATGTTCTGCTATTTTCATAATAGAGAATTATTGAAGCAAAAAATCCAATTAATCGCAAACTGCGGATTCAAGCGTTTCTATATTATAGCTTCTCCACCGGGGAACCCGGATTATTCAACCAGAATTGCTCCACAAGATGGCCCTCCTAATTTTCTAAGGCAATCCAGAGAGGCTATCGGCGATGATCCTTTAGCTGTGGCCATATCATTTGCTAAAGCGGCCGGCATGGAAGTGTTTGTTCAATACAAACCGTACGAAGGCGGCGGCACATTTACTGTTCCGCACGGGTTTGTACCACCATGCAATCGAAATTGGATTGAAACGCTGGGTGGGCGGGCTGTTGGTGTTGATCCATTCACGCTGGAACATCCTGAAATGCTTGAGCAAAGAAAGAACACTGATGATGCATTATCATTTGCGGCAGACCGCATAGAAATGGCATTTGTGCTGGATAGAATCCCTGGCAGAGAAAGCCTGGAAGTTACACAAGGAGCTATGAAGGAAGTGATTTTGCCTGACTATCCAGCTTTGAGCGAGAATGCAATCATTGACTATCCGGCAACAAACTTTAATTTATACATCAGTACTGATAATGGCAAATATACGAAATATCAGGATAAATTTACTGTAATAGAGCGGATAGAACGACGTTTGATACGCAATGCCAATGGGGAACTTGCTTTTCCATTGCCTGTTCTTTGCAGGATTATCCAGCTTAGCGGCCTTAATTTGCGGTCACCATATTTTGCGATTGAATTTGAAGGGGATAACAAAGCTTTCAGAACAATTCCATACTCTAATTCGTGTATGAGCGTTTATTCAAAAGACCGCGAATTACCAGTAACTGTTTCGCCGAGGATTCGCGATGGTATTTTGACAGGTAAAACTGGTTTCATGGAGAATGGTTTCGAATTTGAAGAGAATGGTCCTTATTATTGGCATTGCGGCTGGAGAACAGACAGGTTATATGGTTTTGCGCGAGGCAAGGCAAAGCATGTGCGCGGCAGTCTTTGCGAAGGTTATCCTGAAGTCAGGGCGCACTGGTTGGCACAGATAAAACGATATATCGAATTAGGCTGTGATGGCGTAGATATAAGATTGCAAAATCATACTTCAGGAGTAACTGATTTTGTAAATTATGGGTTCAATCCTCCTATAGTGAAAGCATATAAAAAACGCTATGGTATAGACATTACCAAACAAGACCCTGACCCAATCAAGATGATGCTGCTGCGAGGCGATTTTCTAATGATGTTTGTCAAAGACGCAGCAGATTTACTCCATCAAAAAGGGTTGAAACTGCAGATGCATTTAGATGATTATGTGCAATATCCAACTTTGGATCCGACTTTCCCAAGTGCAGGTTTCTGGTGCATGCCCAAAGCGATTCCAGATTGGCGACAAGTTGTAAAGACCGCAGATGAAATTAGTATCAAAGAATATAACTGGGGTAAGTATAATCCATATATGTCAGCAAAAATAAAAGACGAGGCATATGCGGCGGGCAAGCCATTATGGGTTCATTGTTATATGCAGCAGGGGCACGATCTGAATTCCGAATTTCTTAGAGCAGTTGGGTCTGATAAAAGAGTAACTGGCTTATTGCTATATGAAGTAGTTTATAGTGACGGCATTATTTCCGATGGCATGGTGGATATCACATCCGATGGCACAGTGCGTCTTGTGCCAGGTAGTCCCATAGATAGATTTCTTGTACACAGTCCGAAACCAATTAACAGGCAATAATTAGCGATATTATCAAATCTAATGAGCATGATCATGTTTAGTTTATTTATGATGGAGGATTAATCGGATGGGAACAATGTTTACTACATTGCATAATTTGAACGGAGTACATTTAGCAGTAATCGGCCCTCTTGATATAATTGTAGTTGCATTTTACATGATTGGTGTTTTGGCTTTGGGTCTTTATTTTACCCGCAAAAATAAAAATACCGAGGAATATTTTGTAGCAGGAAGGTCATACAAAGGCTGGGTGCTGGGTATAAGTATGCTTAGTACGACAATCAGTTCGATTACGTTTCTTGCGTTTCCAGCTGCCGCTTTTGCATTGGACTGGCGCATGGTTGTGAATAATTTAATGTGGCCTGTCGGTATGGTTTTGGCATGTGTATTTTTTATTCCATTTTTTCGCAAAGGCTTGGCTACAACCGCGTTCGAATATCTTGAAAATCGTTTTGGTCCTCTTGTAAGTTTGTATGGAGCATTTACGTTTATCATTCTCGAAATTTTAAGAATGAGCGTTATTCTTTATCTCGTTTCACTGGCGCTTAGTTCTCTAACAGGTTTTCCAATTAATTCAGTAATCATTGTTATTGGTCTGGCTGTCGGAATTATAACTGTACTTGGCGGGTTTGAGGCTGTTATCTGGACTGATGTGGTTCAGGCGTTTATTTTATGGGGTTCGGGCATTTTATGCCTTATCTTAATTATAACAAAATTAAGCGGTGGTTTGGGTGAGGTTTTCCAGGTTGGTTTGGCCAATGGCAAATTCCACTTGGGCGATATGCGTTTTGATCTTGCCAGCAGAACTTTGTGGACAATGCTTATGTTGGGATTGTGGGATAGTGTGAGCAATTTTACAACAAGCCAGCATGTTGTGCAGCGATACATTGCGGCTAAATCATTGCGGGAAGCTCGTAAAGGCGCTATTCTCGCAGGATTCCTTTGCGTTCCAACATGGCTATTCTTCTTCTTTATCGGTACGGCAATGTGGGTGTTTTACCATGTTAATCCTGACCCCAAAGTATCAGCAATGCCTGCAGATCAGGTGCTTTCTTATTTTATATTGAATAATTTTCCAGTTGGCTGCATAGGGCTTGCTGTTGCGGGAATTATGTCCGCGGCAATGGGCGCTTTACAAGCATCTGTTAATGGTTTGTCAACTGTTACTTGTACAAATATTATTCGCAAGTATTTTGTAAAAGACAAAAATGATAAATATTATGTTCGTCTTGCACGTATTTGTGCTGCTTCATACGGAATAATTATGATTCTTGGTTCCCTCTTTTTCAGGATGCTTCCGAATAACGAGAGCGTTGTAAATTTGCAGTACATTATGTCTTCGCTTTTCGGCGGATGCGTTACAAGTTTCTTTTTGCTGGGCTTCTTAACTACTAAAACAAATTATATTCCAAGTATAATAGCGCTGGCAGCTTCAATAATTTTAAATACATTCCTGCTGCTTAATTCTTTAGGTTTGGTGCCTGAATGGATGCACGTGCGAGTACATGAATATTGGGTGAATATGCTTGTAAATCTGTTCTTTGTAATACTTGCGTATGGCTTCAGTGCTCTTTGGAAAACTCGGGAAAAGAATATAAGCGGCTTAACAATTTGGACAGCAGATGCCGATTCCTCCGGCAAAGACAAAAGCTTAAAAGAACATCAAACTGAATATATTAAGAACATAAAATAAATTTTGGAGCATTTTAGATGGATCATAGCACGAATAGTATCAAAGCCCCCAAATGGGCGAACCTTGATATAAATGAAGTACCAAATATCTGGACTGATGTTCCCGGGCCTAAATCAAAAGAATATCATAAGAGATGTACAAAATATTTCAAAGGTCTTAGTGAGCAGGTTAAGCTGTTTCCTGTGGTTTTTGACTACGGCAAAGGATGTGAACTGGTTGATGTGGATGGAAACAGGTATATCGATTTTTCATCCGGCATCTATGTTACAACACTGGGGCATTGTCATCCGAAAGTAACGGAATACGTTCAGAAAATGGCAGGCAGATTGATGAACTGCCACGATTTCACAACTGAAATTAAAATGAAGCTGGTTGAGAAACTTGCGGAAATTCTACCGGGAGATTTGAACGGTTTTCAATTTTACGATTCCGGGACTACAGCTGTTGAGGCAGGTGAGCGTGTGCTTCGCGCAGCAACGGGCAAAAACGAAATGATTTCATGTTTTTATGATTATCATGGTAAAAGCTATGGGGCTGTTTCGCTTGGTCATATACGTTCGTTTGTTTATGGTCCTTGCAGAGCACCTGGAATGCACATGGTTCCAAGGCCTAACACATACAGGCCAATGTTTACAAAACAAGACGGTTCATGCGATACAGATAAGTACATTGAATTTTTCGATGAATATATATCTAAAGGTACTGTCGGCAATGTAGCGGGTTTTGTACTAGAGCCGATACAGGGCTGGGCCGGTTCAGTTATGCCGCCGGATGATTTCTTTCCAAAACTCCGCAAATATTGCGATGAGAAGAAAATTCTGTTAATGATTGACGAAGTGTTGACAAGTTTTGGCAGATGCGGCAAATGGCTTTGCATGGAAAATTGGAATGTTGTGCCTGATGTGGTTACACTCGGCAAGGGATTTGGAAATGGTTTTCCCGTAACCTGTGTAGCAGTTCGTGAGCCTTTTAAGGAATCATTTGAATCCATTTCAGCATCAAGCAGTTATGGCGGCAATCCAATGGCTTGCGCAGCAGCTCTTGCTTGTATTGAAGCGATAGAAGAAGAAAATCTTTTAGCACGCTCCGTACATCTGGGCGAGCTTGCAATGAAGCGAATGGAAAAAATGAAAGCGGAGCATCCTATAGTTGGCGATGTCCGCACTAAAGGCTGCTTAATGGGTATTGAGTTAGTAAAAGATAAGAAAACTAAAGAACCATTTAATGAGGCTGGTAAATTAGTATATCAAAAAGCATTTGCTAAAGGTCTTGCCTGGATTCCTGCGGGGCATATTCTTAGAATGTCTCCTCCTATTGTTATTCAGGATGAGGTTTTGCTTAAAGGGCTTGACATTATTGATGAATCAATCGGCGAAACCGAAAAGGAACTGCTCAAATGAGAACGGTAAGATTCGGCATAATTGGGTGCGGTCTTATGGGAAGAGAATTTGCTTCTGCGGCAGCCCGATGGTGTCATTTGCCTGAAATGGATATAAAGCCAGAAATAACGGCTATATGCGATGCCAATGAAAAGATAATGGAATGGTATACGCAGAATTTTTCCAGCATAAAACAGGTAACTAAAAATTATGAAGAGCTTCTTTCAAGCAAAGATATAGATGCAGTTTATATTGCTGTTCCGCATAATTTGCATGCTGAAATTTATTGTGCTGTAATAGAAAATGGTAAACATTTTCTCGGCGAAAAGCCATTCGGCATTGATAAAGCCGCAAATGATAAAATAATGACGGCAATTAGAAAGCATCCGGAAGTTTTTGTCAGATGCTCAAGCGAGTTTCCATTTTTCCCGGCATCGCAGCAAATAGGAAAGATGATTGAAGAGTCCGTTTTTGGCAGAATAATAGAAGTAAATACGGGATTATTGCATTCCAGTGACCTGGATCCTGATAAACCAATTAACTGGAAACGGTTAATAAAATTTAACGGCCAGTATGGTTGTATGGGAGATTTGGGGTTGCACGTTTGCCATGTGCCTTTTAGAGCAGGATGGATTCCAAAAAATGTCCGCGCTATTCTTTCCAATATCGTGAAAGAAAGGCCTGATGGTAAAGGCAAATTAGTCCCATGCGAAACATGGGATAATGCGACACTGATGTGTGAATCAATAGACCCATGCAGTG
>JBDKUM010000146.1:0-2585 GCA_039679715.1 Phycisphaerales bacterium | reverse complement strand
AACGCTTCTGCTTGCTCTTTAAAAAATATTCCATTATGAGGATTATTTTTTGTCGGGAACCATGACGGTATTACTAATAATTTCATTTTTCCTCTTCAAAATCTACAATATTGCTTTCTGATGAATCTTACGTGTATAGCATTTTTACTATGTACTATATTTTTCTATTAACCATCAACAGAATCATTTTTTTTTGCGATTCTTAAGCAAAGGTAAATGGAGAGTCCATTTATACATATTCCTGACAAAGAAAAAAGCTTTAGTCCCAACAGATCATCGCCGTATTTCTGTCCCAAATATAGTGAAAGAACTCTAGTAACTAGATTTAAGGAAGAAGTAATTAATGAAATATTTTGTTTTTGTTTGACAGTATATATTGATGATATTGGGCTCGAAATAAACCAAACAATCGCCCAAGGCGCCAAAATTTGCGTATATACTCCTGCTGCAGACCATTTTTCCCCAAATATTAAACTAAATATGTCTTTCCCAAATAGGAATAATATTATAGCTACAGGAGCAGTGTATTTAAATAATTTTTTAATTGTACTGATACAATAAGGATAAAGATTCTTATTATAGAGTTTTTCACTAGCGTTTTTCAAAAAGACCTGCGCTACTGATGATCCTATAATACTTGCTGGTATTTGAATTACACGCATACCTATCGAATACTGCCCTGCAGCAGTGCTGGAATAATAATAATTCATCAAAATAGGAACGATCAACCAAGATAAATTGTTTAGTAAGGCTCCCCAAATGTCATAAACTAAATAATTTTTATAACGCCCAATTAGGTTTCTATAGGTATATTTATTTTCATGCTTTTTACCTCTAAACTCAGGTATGATCGCTTTAGCGAGGACGACAAGATTAATGATATTACTTACCAAAATTGCAGCCAATCTTGCTCCAACATTTTTATACCCCATGAAACCTAATACAATCGAAACAAGATTTACTGCGATTACTGGCAAAACTTTGTTTAATGACAAAATCTTGAACATTCTTGTTCGTGTAAGCCAATAATTGGATGCTTGAATAATTCCTGTTAGAAGTAAAATTAGTGGCACATAGTACCAATATCCTGCAAGATTTTTTGCTCCAAACTTTTCGTAAATTACCTCACTGCCGAACAGAAAAATAATACCTGTAATTCCGGACACAATAATGGTAAAAATGTAGCAAAGCTTTAGCAGCGAAAAACCTTCATCGTTATCTTTCGGTAGAACGATCGAAAGTTCGTACCGAAGGCAAATCACAATCCCAATAATACCGGTTATAGAAGTAAAAACCGACAGGTCTCCAAAAACTTCCGGACTGAATAATCTAGTAGTTATTGGCGAAAACAAAAAACTCAACGTTTGGGCAATAGTTGTTCCCCCGACGAGCGTGAGAACAGATTTATTATCGCCCGAAAGGTTTTTGAATTTATGTAAAACTTTGTCTGCTAAACGCACTGGAACGTCCTATTTTTGTCAAAAATTTGTTCTTTCCGATATCTGAATCTCTCATTTCCTGAAGGTCCTAGGATTCTAACGTGCCTGATAAGTCTTATGTTTTGTCACTAAAAACCCGTACTTGTTCTCATACCTAAAACTCTCATCACGAAATACTCGCTATCCATTCGCCACTTCTTGATTCTCTATCCTTGCTCGAATCTCATCATATCCTGTTCAACAAAGCCTTTAATGCACACAGAACGGAGCAATGCTATCTCAACCGACCGCTCGCTTCGCCCACACAAAAACGACGGCTTCGTTATGATTTCAATTAAAGTCGCACTTGCGATTTTTCGCCCTGTTATCCTGTCATCAAAATAGTTGACCAAAATACTTATCTAAACTCTTTTGTCGAAAATACTTAACTTCGATTTGTCCTTGCGTTTTTCCGGATATGATAACAATACTTCACGCATAGAACTGTATCGATCGAAAAATGGAGAATGCCCATCATGCAAAATCCGCAAATAGCAAAGAAGCTTCCGGCGTTGGCGTTCGTCGCACTGTGCGCAAGCCTGATCCTTGTCGCCTGCGATGTGCCGACAGGATCGGACTCAAGCCTCGCATCACTGCGAATCACCGTATCGGGTTCGCCCCAAGCGCAGGCGCCGCGCAATCTTGTGCCCGCCTGCGGCATCGATATCGCGTCATGGAGCCTGCACGGCGCGGGCCCCGACTGGAAAACCTTCGATCTTGAGAATCTCTCCGGAGCCGTGCACCTCATTGAAGCACTGGCTCCGGGCGAATGGAATGTCACCGCCTGCGGTGCGAATGCCGCGGGAACGATTCTTGTACGCTCCGCGGCTACATCAGTAACGCTCACCCGCGGCAAAGCCGTCGATCTTAATCTTGTCTGCCGCATCATCGCAGGCTTCGGCAGCTTCGAAACCACCCTTTCATGGCCGTCGGGGTTTATCGTGACGCCCCAACTCGCAGGCACGCTCACGCCCGCGCAGGGCGGTGCGGACACGCCGCTGACCTTTACCGTCGATGCTTCAGGCTTTTCAGCCTCGCTCGCCCCGCCTGTGTCGGTGGCCGCAGGCTGGTACCGCCTGGGCCTTCGCCTGAAGGATCTTTCCGCCG
>JBDKUM010000145.1:0-7949 GCA_039679715.1 Phycisphaerales bacterium | reverse complement strand
CGGAGCTAAATAAAATTTTCATGAAAAGAGCAGCGGCTCATGAACTTCGCTGGACATTGTGTGTTTATCCGACAAACGCGGAGGCGCAGGAGTGCGGGATGAGTTTAAGCGAATATACGGATTTTGTGCATAATATCTGCTATTTAAACGAACCTGACCCTGTCGAATGCTGGCTGAAACTCGAAAGCGAGCAGCAGGGCATTGTTGATTTACTTAACAGCAAAAAAGAAGTGCAGTTCAGGGGCAAAAATATTGACGTGAAATTCCGCACCGATGGCAGAAAATGGATTAATTCAAGCGGGCATAATAATATGCCAAGCGGCGAAGTTTTCACAGGCCCTGTTGAAGATTCGGTCAATGGTTATGTTCGTTTTTCTTATCCAGGCATTTATATGGGACAGGAAATTGAAGATATTTCACTTGAGATTAAAAATGGCGAGGTTGTGAAGGGAACAGCCGCAAAAGGTCAGGAGCTTTTGAATAAGATTCTCGAAGTTCCGGGAGCAAGGAGATTCGGCGAAGCTGCGATTGGAAATAACGAACGCGCGAATAAATTTACAAAAAATATGCTTTTCGATGAGAAGATGGGCGGAACAATTCACATGGCACTTGGCGCAGCCTATCCCGAAACCGGAGGCGTGAACGAATCAGCGATTCATTGGGATTTGCTGGCGGATATGAAAGACGGCGAAATACTTGCCGACGGCGAAATTATTTATCGTAATGGAAAGTTTATTTAGTTATACCGTCAATTCGCTGTTTTGCATATTTTTCAATGCTGTTGACAGGCCGGGAGTAATCGAAGCGATTTTCGCAAGTTCGCCTTTTTTCAACGGGTCTTCGCAAGAGCGATATAAGACAAGCATACCCAATGCAGGACCTGCTTTATTGAGGCCGATAGCTGCCAGTGATATCTTTTTCAAAACGGCCGGAGTCGCGAAAAATCCCATTTCGCATAACTGATCGGATGTGCATATTTTTCCGCTCTGGCAAACAAGCTGAACCATCCTGCCCGAAATATCAGGCCCTATAAGTGAAGGAATCTCTTCGAGAGCTGAATCAATCGAATAAATATAAATCTGCGGTCTGCCAAGCGACATAAAAACAATCGCCATGTTTATATCATTGAGATTGGCCGTGAAATATTTGCCGACATTTTTCGCGAGCTGTTCGGGAGAGGTTATGCCCAGGATATTTTCGTAAAAATCGGCCGCGAACTGAAAATTTTTCAGAGTGTCGATAAAATTCGTGTGTGCAGAAAACATATCATTGCACAATATGTCTATTTGCTTTTTTTGGGAACGTTTAACTTGATTAAGTTTTCCGACAAGCTTACGTAACCGAATATTTCTTTCTTCCTTCAAAGCTTTCTCCTAAAGAAGAATATAGAATCATTTACGTTACATATTTCGGCTAAATAGAGGTCCTATTTAAGCGTAGTTTGATTTTTTTGTATATTGGTAGAACGTCCAATAAACAGCTTATTTGCGAGCGTTTAATGAAATGTCTGGAATTTGCTGTTGTGAAAACTTAAAAAGCCGTCATTATACGGACTTGCCGCTTTTAGGCAGTAAAATCGAGACGATTGTGCCTTTATCAATTTCGCTTTCGAAAGATAATTTGCAGTTATTGTTTCGCAGTAAACTTGCGGCCAGTGCCAGCCCCATGCCTCTCTGTCTGCCGGCGGGTTTGTCTGAATAGAACGGCTCGGAAGCTTTTTGCAAAGTTTCCTCGCTCATGCCGCAGCCCTGATCCTGTACGCGGATTTGAACATAATCGGGCAACTGACTGCTGCCGGAGATGATGACCGGTCCGTTTCCGCTTTCATAAGATTCCAATGAATTGTAAATTATTTGAGCAAGTGCTTCGGCGATTTGCTCGGCATCAGCTTCGATATCATTTAGATTCTCAATCGAATCGTCAAGGGTAATATCCAGCGGTTCATTAAGATAATGAGCGTTTACTTTTTCAAGGCAATTATTGATCATGATAAACGGCGAGACCGTCCTTATTTGAGGCTTGGGCGGACGGGCATAATTCATAAGCTGGCCGACGATTTCATAAGCCTGGTCTGTTTTTTCGGCAATTTGATTGAGCATCAGCAATTTTGTTTCATCAGTTTCCTGCTGCTTCAAAAGCTGTGCTCGGCCGCTAATCACCGTCAGCGGATTATTTAATTCATGCGCTGCGCCTGCCGCTATTTCAGCGATTATTTCACGCATCTCGTCTGGCGATTGAACTGCTGCCTGCGGCAAAGCTGCTTGAACCGGCGGTTGAACCTCAACAGGCGGTTCAATTTGTTGTTGTTGAATCTGCGGCAAAGCAGGGCTGGTGAAATTGTCAAGCAGAGCTTGCGCTATTGAAAGATTATATTCTTCCGCTGATTTAGCGGAGAGTATTTGAGAAATAATCGAAATTAAAGGCGCGAAATCAAAATTTTGTGAAGTTTCGATAAATATCTCGCCGATATCTTCGAGTTTTATTTTTAATGCCGAATTTGAAAATCCGATTTGCTGTGCTAAAGGTGAATTTTCAAAATTCAAAAATTCAGTTAAATTATCTGCAGTTTTGACAGCATCTTTTTTTGCGTTCAAATATATACATGCTTTGGCAATGTTCAATTTTTTGCACAACAAGTTGCAAATTATGCCGCCTGCTTCGATAGCCGAAACTGCGGGTTTAACTGCGTTCCATACTGTATTCTGGAACTCGTCAAAAATCTGCTGCGAAGGTGTTTCAAGCAATGATATTAATGCCTGTTTAATTATTGCATCCTGTTTTTCGTCGAAAGTATTCAACTGCGAAACGAAATTGCGAACCTTCTCTTTAATCTCCGCGGTTTCAGTAACGCTGATTGAAAGGGCAGATGGAATCGCGATATGGCTGCCGGTATTTATGTTTTTCACCAGCATATCCGCAAGTCGAACTGTCAAAACGATTTTAATATTTGCAAGATTCTCAAGTTTTTCCGCCGCCGGACTGCAATAAAGCCATGCTGAATCGGCGACTGCTTGAGGTAATAACCATTTTTGCGCGAGCTGACGAGAAATTACGTTATGCGTCAAACCCAAATTTTCTTTTTCGAGCTTAAGCAATGTCAGGCAATCGCCGTTTGCGTCTTCAAACATCCTTGCGAGACTTTTCGGATAAAGCTCTGCCAATGCAAGCAGACCGATATCCGCAAATAGGGCGGCAAGGAAAGAAAGATTTTCGTTAGCGTTAGTTTTTCTTGCGATTAAACGAGCGGCAAAAGCTCGAGCCGCTGAAATCCTGTTCAACTGGATAATCGGAATCTGTGAATGCAGATTGGCGACATCAAATGTTTTGAGGTTTAAAAATGTTTTCAGTATTTTTTGAGCAGGAATCCTGTTTATGTGATGTTCTAAATTCGAATCTTCAAAAGAAAATTCGATATTGCTCTGCCTGCAAAGACTGAACATGGCAATGGCGACCGCAGGGTCTGTCTGGACGAGGTTTGTCAACGCAGGCCTGTATTCAGTTACAGACTTTATGCATTGAATTACACTGTCGGGATGAACAGCAGGGGTCTCGAGCTGATATAAAGCAAACGCCGCGTTTCTTGCGGAAACATTTGATAAAATACTTGCCATTAATCTTCTTCCGTGCAAATGACCAACGCATTTAGCAACAGTTTGCTAAACTTGGTACTAGTACTATCCAATCAATTATTTAATTAAGCCTGTAGCGAAACGGCGATTCTCTCAATAAGATCAGTTATATTGAAAGGTTTTTTTATGAACGCTTCAGCGCCGGCTTTCAGCAGGTCGTCAATTTCAGTTTGATTGATAACACCGCTGATGATAATAATTCTCGTATTAGAGAATTCCGGGTCCTGCTTGATTGTTTTGCAGACGATATTGCCGTTTACGTCGGGCAGCATATAGTCCAGCAAAATCAAATCAGGCCTGAACTTCTGCGTCATAATGCCCGCATCGTAACCAGTCGAAGCTGTTCGCACTTCAAACCTGCCGTCACGAGCCAGAACATCCGTCATGAGTTCGACAATTTCCGCATCGTCGTCGACAATCAGCAGACGTTTTCTGCCTGATTGCAGATTAATAATTGGAATACTGTTTTCTTTCATGAACTTCATCAGACTGTCGCGCGGTATTTTGCGAAACTTCGAACCAGGTATGCGGAATCCGCGCAATCTGCCTGAGTCGAAACATCTGATAATGGTTTGCTGGCTGAGGTTACATAATTCCGCAGCTTCACCGGTGGTGTACAATTCTTTCGTATCCATACTTATTCCTCGCTCAATGCATTTCCATATTCTGTTTCCATCCTAAGTTGCCTTTTCTGCCTAATTTAACTGGGAAATAATGTTTGTCAATATTTAAATTAAAAAATCCAATTTATATCGTTAAATTTTTTTCAAAATTCCGATATATAGGAATAACTCGCCAAATATCTTGTGTGTTTATAATTCGTTAATAATGTATTTATAAGAAGTTAAATAAACTTTAAAATAATATATCAAAGAAGTTGAGCAAAAGTCGTAATTTAGGTAAGATTCTTTAAATATGAAAAATTTTTTACAAAATAAAATGAAAAAAATAAATAAATTGTTAATTTTGCTTACTTTTTCACTTCTTCCTGTTGCAGGCTGCATACAGGGACAAGCTACCGTATCTCTAAATTCCGATGGTTCCGGCAAAATCTTTATCGAAACCGTCATCGACCCATGCACCAGCCAAAGTTATGGCGATGTTTGGCAATCTTATAGAACCTATCTTACGCAGATTAAAAATACGCTTATGCAGACAGAAGGTATTGATAGCTGGAGCGAGGTGGAATGGAAGATTCTGCCCAATGGAAAATATTATTTTACCGCAAAAGCATGGTTTAATTCGATTAACAAAGTCGCATTTCATCTTGGACAATTTCGCGGAAATCTTAACGCGTATCTTGAGGATGTTAACGGTACTAAAACTCTATCTCTGAAATCTC
The DNA here is from genome assembly GCA_039679715.1 of Phycisphaerales bacterium. Lineage (GTDB taxonomy): Bacteria > Planctomycetota > Phycisphaerae > Sedimentisphaerales > UBA12454 > UBA12454. Next base: position 2,978 of record JBDKUM010000145.1, on the reverse strand, counting down.
TGAAATCACAAGCTGAAGAAAAAGCGTGGGAAAAACAGAATTCAGCTTTACGTTACAAACTTTTTGCCTCCGATATGACAGGCATACTTTCGACTCTAAAGCTGGATTTGATTTTCATTCTTCCATCACCCCCGGAAAATATTCAGTCATTCGAGAAGATTGAAGAAAATACAATTCACTATCTCGTAAGCGGCAAACGACTTTCTTATTTGCTCGACTATATTAGCCAAAATGGATTGTATCAATTGGCTGACAGATGGAACTACGATAAGGTTGAATTTTTAAATAATGAACTGATTCCTTTGTACCTTGAAAAAGCAGGAGAGCCAAACGCAACCTTCAAATCGGATAAAAATCTTTTCGATTATGCAAAAGAAATTTCCGCAACAAAAAAAGATATCGTCAAAATCCTCGAGAATTTGGAAGCGGATACCGTAAAAGCTAAATTACGGCAGCAAACAGCTAAGCAAAATATTCCCGCACAACCCGATTCACCTGTTCCGCAGGCTGAAAATATCGAATCTCAATTCCGCTATGCGCTGCTGCTTGAATATAAAAACGAATATCAAAAAGCTGCAAAAGTTTATCAGCAGATAATTGACAGTAATCACGCTGAAGGAAAAAATCTCGCACAGGCTCATTATAGATTGGGAATCTGCTACTTTGAAATCGGCGACGATGAAAATGCTTTAAGGCATTTCAGATACGTTATTTTAAAATATCCGAGCGAGCGTTTGCCTGCACTGCGTTCATCCAACATGATACGCGACATCGGAACAGGAAAAGCAATCCGCAAATCAGACAAAAACCTTCAGGGGCCGACAATCATAGATTCGTCACCGACGTTGTACACGCAAGATATAAATTCTCTTTCTGTCGACAGAATTATAATAACGTTCGGCAAACCGATGGATTCAGATAACTGGTTCTACTCTTCTTTTGGAACGGGCAAATTGCCGCAGATTACAGGTCTTCCGACTTTTGATGAAACAAAAACAATCTGGACGCTGCCTGTCAAACTGGAAAAATCCCAAGTTTACGCGTTAGCATTTAACACCGGCGATGGTTCGGCCGATAAGAAAAATAAGCCCGGCTTTAGAGACCTCAATGGAAATTTATGCAAACCATTTGTCCTCGTCTTTGCGACATTAGACGATGCGAACGAGCCTACCGATATAGACGTGAAAATTATCGATAAAAGCTCAGAAATAAATATTGCGAATTAACTCCTAAATAACCTATTCACATCTTCTTTTTCCTTGACAATATCGGACAAACTTTATATACTAATAGGCCCAAATCAGGATGAAAGAGGGAATTTTTAAGGTTAGAAGATGAAACAAAAAATCCATTATTTACTTTTCGCAATAATATTTGCTTTTTCATTCCCCGCACATGCCGCGTACACATGGTTTGAGCATGAACTTACACCAGTGCAGGGAACAGCTGACGATTTAATCGGCAAGGCGGTAGCAACTAATGGCACCTGGGCAATAGTCGGAGCTCCCGGAGATGAGTGCGTGTATGTTTTCAAAAAAGACGGCAGCGCTTGGCTTCAAACTCAAAGACTTATTGCACCAGATCAAACAGCTGGTGATAATTTTGGCTGCTCTGTCGCAATCAGCGGAAGTAACATTATAATCGGTGCGTATTATGATGACGATAAAGGAAGCAATTCCGGCTCCGCTTATATTTTCACGTGGAACTCTAGTCAATCTAAATGGCTATATAATACAAAACTCCTTGCATCAGATGGACAGGCAAACGATTTATTCGGCCAGTCAGTTGCTATAAGCAGTGACTTTACCGCAGTCGGCGCGGATGGCGAAAATTCCAATCGAGGCGCAGTTTATATGTTTCAAGTTTCTAACTGGACACAATCAACGCCGATAATATATTCGACACCGCGAGTTTACCCCGGCCATTTTGGTTATTCAATCTCAATGGATGAACAGAATATGATTGTTGGAGCTTATGGCGAAAATACCAATACCGGCTCGGTTTATCTATTTAGCCAAGACGGATATTCATGGATTGGCGGGACAACAAAATATCAGCACTATAATCCGGCAACAAATGATTATTTCGGATGTTCAGTATACATCAGAGGAGAAAAAGCTTTAGCTGGTGCACATGGCCGTTCAAATGGTTCCATTAGATGTGGTGCTGTTTATACTTTGAAACCGGTGACAGGCCAATGGCAGGTAGGGGATTATTTTACAGCACCCAATCCTGTCAGCGGAGGCAAATTCGGATATTCCGTTTCGTTCAGCGGAAATAGAGCGATTATAGGCTCGCCTCTGGAAGGATTTGGCACAAGTTACATATTCACATACGATGGCAGAGACTGGAACCATCAGCAAAGATTAACGGCATTGGATGGCGCAGCTTCAGACGAATTTGGCGGCAGTGTCGCAATCGCTGGTACCATTGCACTTGTAGGAGCAAACAAAGGCGACGGGGTGATCGCAAATTCGGGTTCTGCTTATGCATTTGAATATGCGGAAATAACATCATTGACCTTGCTCAATCCCAATGGCGGCGAAAAAATGGCCGGCCTTTCAAAATACAATATTACATGGAATTCAGGCGGTACTATCCCCACAGTCGCCCTTGAATATTCAATTAACAACGGCACATCATGGATAACTATCGCCTCTGTTCCGAATACAGGCTCCTACGAATGGACAGTTGCGGATGCAAACTCCCAGCAATGCCGAATCAAGGTTAGTGCAGGAGCAGCTAGCGACATGAGCAATAATCCTTTCAGGATTTATCCATGCAGTCTTGCCTTTGATACTAACTATGATTGTGTAGTTGATTTCGAGGATTTCGCCGATTTTACTTCTGAATGGCTCCTCTGCGGCGACCCAGTAGATGCCAATTGCGCGCCATAAACGCTTTTTGATTTTTACTTGACCATTCCGCAAAAACAGGTAAATTATTACGTTCCAAAACATTAAGAGTTTGCGGATGTG
>JBDKUM010000144.1:0-1765 GCA_039679715.1 Phycisphaerales bacterium | reverse complement strand
CGAGACCGAGCGAAATTTTCGCCGGCGAGGCAGCAGAGTCAAAATCGCCGCAAATGTAGCTGCAACCCTACTTTGAGGACGATTTTGGCTCGATAACGATGACGGCGGAAATTGCAGCCGGTCGCAGCCAAAATGAATTTTTAGAGGTTGCCTTATATTAAATTTTAAATATTAAATTGCCTATAACTCCTTATCATCTTGGTCCTTCTGGTTTAATCGGCTATGTCTTTCGCAAATGGCTTGACTTTCCGGTCTTTGTGCTTGCAAATGTGATTGTCGATGTGGAAGTTCTGCTGGTAAATTATTTCAACCTCGGCTGGCCATACCATCGTTACGCGCACACTATTATTTTTGGTGCCCTAATAGGTCTCGCATGGGGACTGTTTGCCTATTTAATCAAACCCGTATTAAAATTCGGCATGAACGTCATAAGAATTAATTACACTCCGCAATTTAAAAAAATGTTATACTCCGGCGTTCTTGGCGTTTGGCTGCATGTGATAATTGATAGTATTTATCATTACGACCCAAAACCATTTTGGCCGATCATGAAAAATTTTCTTTGGCGAATTATTTACCAGCACCAGGTAAAATTAATTTGTCTGATTTGCCTCGGCGTTTTTGTTGTTTTGTACTTTGTGCCAACTTTCAAACAAGCCTGGAAAAAACGTTAAAATTTTAAATCTGAAATCATTTCTCCGCTCTCAAATAAATCTTCATTGCCTTATCTTTATAGATAAGTTCGTCAGTACCTCCAAATTCGACTGATTTTACGATTTCTGAAGTTTTATTTTCACTGACAGTTTCAATATCGAAACTATAAATTTCTTTTCCATCATCTTCGCCGATAAATTCCCACTCAACAACGACAGGCTTTTTATCTTCCGATGTGCATTCTAATTTACCGACCACCTGCGAATCTGTTTCAAGTGTTTCTTCTGTAAATAGTGGCATTAAGCATCCGCTGTTCGCATCCGCGTTATCGAAAACAACGCTTACAACTCCAGCGATATCCGGCTGTTTATTTTCTTCCTGCATTTTCATTTTTTTATGAATTGAAAGTGTTGTCGCTGAATTGATAAACAGCAGCACCCCAATAAATGTCAAAAGTACAGCCAGACCGGCCGCTGATACCGCTATACCTGTAATCGCGAAACCTTTGCCTTTTATTTGTCCGCCGGATTTATTTATTTTGTTAAGCGATATGATCCCGAAAACCAGCGCGATAATCCACACGATTCCAAACACACCAAGCAATGCGAACGTGCTTATGCTCAATATCATTGATGTTATAGCCATTCCGCTTGTTTTTATTGGTTTGCTGTAAACAAATACACCGCCGCAGCTCTGGCATATCGCCGCGTTTTCAAGATTTTCAGCACCGCATTTCTGACAATACATGTTTTTTACTCCATTGGGTTAATTTTTAAATTATACCCAAAAAACCTTTTTTTTCAACCTTATTGTTTTCCTAGAAAATCCTTTATTTCAGTCAAAAGATTAATCGCCTGAATTGGCGTAAGATTATTCACATCTAGATTTTTTATCTTTTCCAAAACATCTTTTTCCTTCTGGTCAAAAAGCATCGCAGGGCCTACTTCTTTCGTCCGTGTTTTCGCAAATTGTTCGCCATCGGTTTCTTTTCGGAATGTATTTTCCAGTTCCGCCAGGATTTCCTTACTGCGTTCGATAATTGTTTTAGGAATTCCCGCCAGCTTTGCGACATGAATCCCGTAGCTCTTATCCGTTCCACCCGCTACAATTT
>JBDKUM010000143.1:0-8164 GCA_039679715.1 Phycisphaerales bacterium | reverse complement strand
CGAAGGGCGTGACTCCGTTGTGGCAAGTTGTTTCCAGGCTGACCAAGTTTCAATCCACACGCCCGCGAAGGGCGTGACTACTGTGAGTCTAATGGCTACCTCGATGGGATGCGTTTCAATCCACACGCCCGCGAAGGGCGTGACCCACCTGGACATCATAAATGCCGCCGGTAGAAGTTTCAATCCACACGCCCGCGAAGGGCGTGACCATTTTACGTTCCAAAATGTTCCTTGATTAGAAGTTTCAATCCACACGCCCGCGAAGGGCGTGACCCGCTGCCGTAATATCAACCGTCAGCACATCCCGGTTTCAATCCACACGCCCGCGAAGGGCGTGACAGTTCATCTTGTGCTACAGAAAACACCTGCCTTCAAGCACGTGTTTTTGCGAACCATTAAAAATTCCTTTTTATTTTACCAAAACTTGGCTACAAAAATCCTCAACCATTGTTTATCACTTGCCTGCGAACCTCCCGGGAAAATCATGACAACTCCAGGTTCGCATCAAACCATGAGCATACCTTCCGGATCATATCCGGTTTTGGCGCCAAAATGTTCCACACGATTCTTCCAGTTGTTCCCGAGAAAATAATAACGCAAGCTGTCCGTTTTCGGATCGATAATACTCTCTAACCGGAATTTCAACTCGGCAAATTTTGTTGGATCAAGTAAGCACTCAAAAACTGAATTTTGAACACGCTGACCATAATTAACACATTGCTTTGCCACCTTCCGCAAACGACTCTTACCTGCATCAGTAGTTACATTAACATCATAGGTAATCAATACCATCATTGACAACACCTCATTTCCAGAAAAATGGCGGATAATCTTCTAAATCGCCTCGCATATATCTGGCCAGCAGCATCGCTTGGACATAGGGTATGAGCCCCAACGGAATCTTTATTTCAAGATAAGGATGAACAATTTCCTCTTGTTTTCTTTTTTGCCATGCAGTCAACACTGCTTTGCGGGTATCGTCATCCATAACTACAGCCCCATTTTCTTTTATAACAAAACCTTTTGCTGAAATCTGATTCCGATTCACCAGCGTTACTGCCAGCCGGTCGGCAAAATGGGGCCGCAATTCTTCCATGATATCCAGTGCAAGGCTTGGCCGCCCCGGCCGGTCCCGATGCAAAAATCCCACCTGCGGGTCTAGCCCAACGCTTTCCAAAGCAGCTACAGATTCATGGATAAGCAGAGTGTATAAAAAGGAAAGCAATGCATTCATCCGGTCCGTCGGCGGCCGACGGTTTCGATCTGTTATTTGAAAATCATCTTTTTGACTGAGAAGCAGCTCATTAAAATGAGTGAAATAGAGCCGGGCCGCTTCTCCCTCAATGCCCCGCACGGCATCGCCATTCTCCGCCTGCTCCAGCCGTTTTGGCATGCCTGCCAACAGCTGGATTGCACGTCTCAATGAATCCTGATCAACTGCCTCGGGGTGATCCCGTAATACTCGGTGCAGGACTGCCCGGCTATTCATAATTTTGGCTGCAATAAAGCGTCGGGACAACCGAACAGCCGTATTTTTATCATCCGACCAGCGGTATTGTGTCCGCCGAAGCAACACATTACCGGACACATTGCCGGTCACACGCCCCATAAACTTGCCGTATCCGGTCAGAAAAGAAAGGGCTACGCCGCGTTCACAACACAAGTACATAAGTTTCGGGCTCGCACCGGCAAAACCGAAACAAACAATGCCCTCCAGATTATGCACTGGAATGCGAAATTTGATCTCATCTTGGGCTTTAATCAAAACATTTTCACCATCACAAGCCAAATAGGCATCAGGCATGGTCACATAAAGTGTATTCAGAAGCCGTCTCAACGATCCTCCTCCTCTACACAGCACATCCGTGTTAAATAAGCTTCCACTGAACGGTGCTGCGTCATCCAGTACGGCTGACATTGCTCAACCAACGAACATTGGGAGCAATGCTTTCCCTTTTTTGATTTTGGTGTTATTCCTTCCCTAAATAATTGATGCATCCGTTGGGTAAGTGCACCCGTATGCTGGCGAAGGGTTGCGTCTATAGCTATCGATTCCCGATGCTTGGTTTGTCCATAAAAGAGGAACCCAGAATCAATCGATACCTGCATCATCTCTTCCAGCGCCATAGCCTGCGCACACAATTGTACCGCATCCCGGTCATCTCGTTTCGGACGTCCCCGCTTATATTCTACAGGAACCGGGCGCCACCATCCGGCACGGTCTTCCAACCGGCACACTTTGCCTGTTTCATACTCCTTACTTTGATAAAATTCCACAACATCTGCAATGCCCCGCAACCCAAGAGTGTGAGAAACCAAGGGCATAGCCCTGACCACGCGGAGTGTTTTCCGGCTTTCATCCTCAAAGGGATCATCCGTACGTTCGTGCAAATGCTTGCCTTCCACTGTCCGGACATTCTCCGACCAAACCTGTTCGATATGAATCAGCGCCCACTGACGTTCGCAGAAAGCCATGTGCTGAATGCCGGAGAGCATGAGAAAGTTGTCCTCTGAATAATTAGCCATTATTATTTATACTCTAAGGTCATTTGCCACAACCTTCCCCTTCATACCTATTAAATTATTTCTGAAACACGCATTTCGCTGGAATATCGAAAATTCGTAGTCATCAACGAACGTGGGGGGTCTGCTTTCGCGATAACCATTATTACGTATATCCCATTTATATTTTTTCAGGAATCAATAATTAAACTATCAAGACTTCCCCGCTATACTTCTTCAATTTCACAATACCCGCCATATAGCCAAGAAAATCATCATAGTCAAGATTCCACCTATATATGTTATCTACTACCATAGGCGTCTTCAATTCATCTAATTTGAATTTAGCAATTTGAACTGAAACTTTTTGCAAATTACGCCAATTTATTTTGCCATATTTCAGTTGTTCTGCTACAGTAGCATCAACCACAACAAGACGCGTATCGGTGTCAATAACTTTAAAGTCATGTTCTACTTGACGAAACTCCTGAATGCTTTCATTGTCAACCAAACTCTTATGCTTTCCAGATAGCCCATACAGCGCAATTTCATCAACTATAGATTGTGTACTGAGTTCTGGGGAAATAGTTTTGTTAACTTCAAAATACCCTTTCAGAACAGAAGCTGACTCTTTTAAACCCGGATTAAGCTTCAACATTCCGTCCTCGGAGATACAAAATGTCCACATTTCTGAATCTCCAAGAGTGCCTTCCCTGTTTACACGTCCTGCTGCTTGCAGCAAAGACACAAGCGAGCCAAGTTCTCGAAATCCATTTCTAAAAGACAAGTTTATTCCAGCTTCAACACAAGATGTTGCAATGAGAGTCCAATCAGTATCTTCTTTACTTTCTAATCGATTCCTTACCCGTTGGAGTGTGTTGTCACGATCATCAGAAGTCAACGCAGTTGATAAATGTTCAACCTGCTCCCGCCCAAACTGTTTCGCAAAATAATCTGCCAATACAGCTGCACTTTGAACGGTATTCATGATGACCAATCGCGGACCAGGAAAACCAGCAATCCAGTCTGAAATTTCTTTTGTTCCTCTAGGCCGCAAGTCATTATGATAGGAAATCCGGTTATTTTCATAACTCGAAAGTTGACTGCGAATTTCCTCATTAACGATTTCCGGTATGTTATCGGAGTCATTTCTATCAGATATTTCAGGAATTGTCCAAAAACGATTCAACGAACCGGATGCCAATACCCAGTAGCAATTCCATTCGGCGGCATAGATATTGATCCATTTCCAAGCAAGTGGCAGAAGGCTGACCGGTAAAGCAGCATGAGCCTCATCTACGAATATGGCACTTCCGGGCAATTCATGCAGACGACGTAACGTTGCAGTAGAGTTAGATGCAAGCGTCTCAAAAAAAGCAACAGCAGTCGTCACAATAATTGGCGCACGCCAAAGTGCGGTTAAGTATCTGGTATCCTCACTTTCAAAATCTGCACGATGGTGCAGCTCTGCTACAACATCCTCAGCGTTCTCACCAGGCAAAACGAGCATATCTCGATAGATATCAACTGATTGCTTAATGATATTGGTAAATGGCAGTATCACAAAAATACGTCGCAATCCACGTTTTTCTGCTTGTGCAAGCAAATGCGCCATAACTGCCGTTGTTTTCCCCGAACCTACCGGACTATCACAAGAGCTAATCCTTGAATTGATATCGGCATCTCGACACACGTGATACATCTTATTGCGCAAGGTATTTCTCTCATCATTGACGCCCTTTTGCTGTAACTCGGCGATACAACGGTCTAATCGTGCAAGGCGCTCGGTTGGACGCAATAAAATCGTTTTTTCAATGGATGGATACTGTCGGTAATGGGTAGCCGTGTCGGTATGGTCCGCATCTACAATGCATGATAATAGCAAGCGAAAGAAAACGGAGTAGTTTCCCTTAATTGCTTCCTCGGTATATCGGAAGTGGCTTTCTATGAGCTTATCATGAATTGCTTCTAGTTCCGGCAATTCTCTATCTACATCAGAAGCAATGGAAACATCCCGAAAGATTGCATCACCCTTATTCATTTCAGCAGGAAAATCTGGAAACCCATAGTGATGAGCCTGTATCACAGCAGCAGAAATAACAGAAAGGTTCTTGTCATTCAAGAAATGAGCCACTCCCGCATCTACGTGATTTTGCGGAAGAGATTTTGACGATATTTTCCCTGAGAGCACATCTTGGTTATCTTTATTTAACTTGCCCATATCGTGATAGACAGCTGCTTTTTCTACCGCTTGCGATAGCAGGTCTTTGTCACATTCAGAGTAACTGGCCATATCTCGTGCATATTCGCATGCACGCGATCTTACACCACAAATATGTGCTGAGTATTCCTGTTCGGGAATATTCCCCTTTTTACTGTGTGCTAAGTAAATCATATCAGCATCAAGTCAGTTACTGAGCTTACCCTCCCTATTAACTCCTCTGGCAGAGCGGTTTTGTCCTCATAATCAGCCCAAGTCGTAGACGCGATGGTCGTATCGCCAATACGCTTTGGCGTAAGTGCTTCTAAAAGCATAAAATCGGGACAGCTGCCAAGAGCATTTAAATGCTCAATATACCAAGCATGACGGAGGCGTACATCCGCGCGAATAGCAGAACGATTCAAATCGTACGCTTTGGGAATAAGCAGCTTAAGTAAGGAGATATCCTGTTCAGTACAGCCTGTCTTGTTGGCAAAATTAGGATTTACAAAAAAAGGCATACAATACACACCATGTTCCACAACTCGGAAAGCCAGCGGAGCCATGCCGCCTTGTTTATCTTCCTGTCTTGGAGCTTTTTGCGTATTTGAATGACGTATAGTATTTATTGGCGAAATTGAGACCCCAACACCGAACTGAACAACCCCGGTTTTTATAAAATTTTTATTTGATCCTTTCTCTAAAAAAGTATTTCCGAAGACTCGCGCATCCCAATATTTTTTAACAAAAGTACTTTTCAAAAATTCTTTCTGATCAAACCTTGTTATGTCTTGTGCCATTTCTTTAGTAATAGCCCCTAGCTCACGGTCTCTTGACTCCAATATGCAGTAATTATCACTATTCTTAGTATACGTATCAGGGAGACTCTGAAAAAAAATACTGTCATGGTCCTCTAATAAATCACGAAGCTTACGCTTGAAGGATACAGGCGAAATCTCACCAATACCATTCGGACGCTGACGAGGATCACTTTCTCTGTCCGGATCACCGTTTGCGTTTGAGTTTACAACCTCAATTACCAAAAGACCAGTTGCACGTTTGATTTCATTGCCCATTATCAGACCCCTCCTATATTATCGTCATTATTGTTTTTATCTATAGTATTTGCCACTGATTCACTTTTAGGGAACGAGGCAAGATAGCCGATGAAAAGCTGCGCCTTTTCAAAATCGTTAAACCTTGTTGAATTTGTCATCGTTAAATGCAGCTTATTGGCAACATCTTCAGATAGCTTGAGATACCAAGCTGCTCTCCAACTTTCTTTCTTTTCATCCTGGATATTCTTAAAACGATATTGCTTTGCCCATGTTATATAAGGGTTCATGCGAAGGGATAATTGTGCGATCGCCTGATATGGTGTCTCTCCAGCGGTCACAAACAGTGCGCTGCCTGCAAGTTGTGGTGGGACGTCCCCGCTTCGAACCACTTTGCAGTACAATGCATGAAGCTCATCGGATATTTTTAATAGCTGTCCGACTAAATACGCCATGTTTTCCATATATTTCTCCTTTCGGTCATTATTTTTATCAAGCAACAGTCCAAGAACGGACAGTAGCAAGACTATTTCTCTTTTCAGCTTTTCTAAGTTTTTCCCCTCTGTCTTGTCTTTGCATATTGCTCCACCATGTACCCAATTGCCAAAATAATTTACCAATCCAGACGAGTTTGTAAGTATGATATGGAGGTAATTGCAAATCATGCTTTTCTGCATAAGATTGAGCAGTAACTCCATCCCTTGATAGCACTTCATCCGTTCAACGGCGGATTTTCCTTGCGCCAACTCACCATTTTGCTTCCATACATTGTTGACGATTCGAGCCACTTGTAGCGGAAAAGGAGTTTTCCTCTCTCCAATGTCAGTTCCTGGAATATTACTGCAGCCAATCTCCCAGTTTTCAGCAGCTTTGATAAGCTGCTCCGGTGAACAATTTCGAGAAAAAATTACCTTTGACCGAGCTTTATCCATTTTTCGAATTGTGAAAATCTGAATAAATTCCGGCTTTTCATGCGGTGGAATGCCTCTAAGTGCCTTAATAAACTCTTTCGCAATATTTCCAAACCGTGCTTCCGTTTGCGCAGAGTTTTCTGTTTGATTTAACCCGAAAATTGATGCAAACTTTGGCGGAATCTCAGGCAATTTGGATGGATAAGCAAAAACAATCTCTTTTGTATCGACTTTCTGCCATGTAACACCCTCCCTATCCGAGTTAGCAACCCATTCAAGCGCCTTTTTTGCATGAGAACGGTTTTCTTTTGCAATTGGATAAGACCCATCTCCAATCTGCCTATAACGCTCCTGACAAGGCTGCCCCTTAAACATTGAACGTAGGATTACATCAAATCCGCTGATTTTTACGCTCGGCATAGGTTCATTAAAATTGCTAAAAAACAATCCAAAAGCGTCGACTCTATCAGCCTCGGAGCGCATCGATGTATTCGGAAAGCTGGAATTCACCAACATTTCGTTAATCCATTGAGTAATATGTTCACTTGTCATGGGATACCCATACGGTTGCCAATCAAACAAATCTAATATAACCGATAACGTACCGTCATCCTTTTGAGGATCTTTTTTTGAATCGCCTTTGTAAAATAGTATAGTGAGCGCTAAATTAATGTCCTCTTGCTTTTGAAGCTTTGCGAATACGCACTTTTCCAGAGATGTCCTAAATGTATCCGCTGTAGTCCTGGTTTGTTCGACTTGTTTGGGCTTTTTCAGTTTTTTAGGAAAAATGTCTGTTAATCGTATCAGCTCTGAAATGAGATGATACTCCTGTTGTTCTTGGTGACCTATATTATCTAACAGTTTATGCGAATACGTATGAATGCTGTTGTCAACTTTTCTAACAAGACTATCTTTCCAATTATCATTGATACACCAAGATTTAATTCTTTCCAGATCAAATGCTGCCGGCTCTTTTTCGATATGTTTCAATTCTCTAATCTGTTCTGTATCAGTAATCCTATATAAAGGTGCGATGTTGAAAGCCGGGAAGCTATTCTGGTTATTCCCGAATTTTCTCAGCGACTGTGCAAGTTCTGCACTTATGTTCTCAATTTCACAGATCGATCCATCCACGGCAAGCCATATTCGTATACATGGTGCTTTGGCAGTAACCTTGGGTAATGGTTTGTATTCCCTATACCATTCCTTTGTCGATATACCTTTGCCTTTCAACGTGGTAGACAAACTATACAATTCATTTAGCATAATTGTTTACCCCTTTTCGGATACTCCAAGACACCCTTTTGAATAACCAAATCATTGTCGTATACATAGGAAACAGGAGAGGCATATCCTTTTGAAAAGACCTGTCTAAGCATTGATGGTATGATTACTGGTGATGAATCAGACAACACCTGCTTTGTGTCACGAAACTTGCCAAAATATGAAGGAGTAAACTCTTTCCATCCCAATACCGGAATGGAATAGCACTGCCC
>JBDKUM010000142.1:0-17894 GCA_039679715.1 Phycisphaerales bacterium | reverse complement strand
ATAACGAGCCGGACAGAGTTCCGATAAGCGATTTTTTTTGGGGCAGTTTCATAGAGCGATGGCGTAAAGACCTCTGCTTACCTCCTGATGCAAACCCTTATTACTATTATGACCTTGATTGGATTGTCACTGTACCTAATATGGATCCCTTTATAAGGTCATTTGAAATGCTGAAGGATACACGGGAAGAAGTAATTGTTAAAACCGGTTTTGGGGCAATTATGCGAAAGAAGTTTGCGTATCCGATGCCCGAATTTATTGGTTGGGAAATCGATAGTATTGACAAACTCGAAAACGCCGATTTTGACGACCCTTCTGACCGACGGCGATTTTTTGAAGCAGGGGATAATCAGATTGCCGGCGTTGGTGATGGTTTTTCCCGTAACTCCCCACCCTGGATAGATTCTGTAAAATCCTTACGCAATGATTTTCCTGTTTACGGGAGCATAATAGAATGTTCAGAATGTCTGACAAGGTTAATAGGCCAGGAAAACGCGCTCCTATGGATGGGTTTATATCCTGAAAGAATGGGCAAAATAATAAATTCGATAGGTCAGTTTTATCTTGATTGTGCAAAGACGCAAATTAATGCCGCCAATGGACTCATCGATGGTTTTGCGATTTGGGGTGATGTGGCCTATAAAGCAAACCTGTTTTTTGCACCTGATTACTGGCGACAATATTTCAAACCCTGGGTAGCGGCCATTACAGAATACTGCCATTCACAGAATTTGCCGGTTATTTATCACGGCTGCGGAAATGTGCATAAAATATTCGAAGATTATATAGATATTGGTATAGATGCATACAATCCTCTCGAAGCCAAGGCTGGTATGGACTGCATTGAACTAAAGAAAAAGTTCGATGCTAAAATCAGTTTCTGTGGAAACAGTGATATGCAGGTTTGGGAAACCGGAAATAAAAAACTCATCAAAGCCGAGGTACTTCGAAAGCTAAATGCCGCTAAGGGCGGGGGATATATATTCCAGTCGGATCATTCTGTTTCCAGTAATATCTCCGGCGATACTTATGATTATATAGTCAAGCTGGTACGCGAATATGGTCAGTATCCATTAAATTTAGGCGAATTTGATATACCGCTTTAAAGGGGCGAATAAATGTCTATGACCTCAAGGGAACGGATTCTTGCCAGCATATTACACAAGCAGCCAGACCGTGTTGCAATTGACTTTGGCGCAACCCCGAGTTCGGGAATTTCGGCAATTGCCTATAATAATTTAAAGAAATATTTTGCTCAATCGTCTCTGCCGACACGAATCTACGATGTGGTGCAGCAGCTTGCGGAACCAGACGATGTTATATTAGACAAATTTAATGTCGATGTTATTGATATCGGCCGTTCTTTCAATATCGAACAAAACAAATGGTATAACGTTACGATAGCTGATGGTTCTATCGCCCAATACCCAAAATGGTTTAAACCAAAACAATTATCCGATGGCTCATGGGTGGCTTATTCATCTGATAATCAATTAATTGCGAAAATGCCTAATCAGGGAACTTTTTATGACCAATGTTGTTTTCCGTATATAGATGGTTATCCGCAGGATTTTAAAAATCTGCCAGATGCTATGAATAAAGTTCTCTGGTCTGCGTTGGTGCATAGTCCTTGGGATAGTGCGTCAGATGCGGATTTTTGGCAAAAGCTGCGGGCAAATACGCTTGATTTGCGCAATCAATCTCAACGAGCCCTTGTGATTGTATGCGGCTGCAACCTTTTTGAATGGGGTACGTTTCTTCGTCGTATGGATAATTTCCTTATGGATTTATTCACAGAGCAGACGAAAGTGGAAGCACTGCTCGATGCTCTCATGGAACAGCATTTGTCAACTCTTGAAAAGGTCTGCAACGCTGTAGGTGATATTGTTGACGTTCTTCGGTTTGGAGATGATTTGGGAATCGACCAGGGACCGTTTATGTCGCCTGAAATTTATAGAAAATTATTCAAACCTCGACATGCAAAATTATGCTCCTATGTTAAAAAGCACAGTAAAATGCACACATTCCTTCATTCGTGCGGGTCGATTTACAGCCTTATGCCTGATTTGATTGAATCAGGTTTTGAAATTCTTAATCCAGTTCAGACAAATTGTAAGGATATGGAGCCGCAAAAACTTAAAAAAGAATTCGGTAAAGATGTTACTTTTTGGGGAGGAGGCTGTGATACGCGGACAATACTAAATACTGCTTCTCCATCACAAGTAAAATCACACGTGATAGAACGGCTGAAAATACTTTCTCCTGACGGAGGTTTTGTCTTTAATACGGTTCATAATATATTGCCTGAAGTTCCGCCGGAAAACATTGTGGCTATGTTCGATGCGGTTCATGAGTTTAATAGATGATAGTTTAAGGAATCAAAATATGAAACGTTATGGATGGGTTATCAACGTAAGACCTGAAAAATTGGATGAATATAAAAAATTACATTCGGCCGTTTGGCCTACCATTCTTAAAATGATTAAAGAGTGTAATATTAAAAACTACTCCATCTTCCATCGTGATGGATTTTTATTCAGTTATCTCGAGTATGTCGGTAATGATTTTGCTGCTGACATGGCAAAAATGGCCGCCGACTCTATGACGCAAAAATGGTGGGAAGTATGCAAACCCTGCCAAAAGCCGGTTGATACCGCCAAACCAAACGAATGGTGGACGGATATGGAAGAAGTCTTTCATCTCGATTAAAATAAAGGAATATTATGATTTGGATTGCTTTTGCCGCATTGGGCGGAATTTTGCAAGGTTCGTTTGCTCTTCCAATGAAATACACTAAAAAATGGAAATGGGAGAATGTTTGGAGTATGTGGTCGATGTGGACTTTACTCATTGTCCCCTGGATAATCGGCTTTCTTGCAATCCCAAACCTTTTACAGGTATATGCACAGTCAACGTTTAAATCGGTTTTTCTTGTCTTTTTCTTTGGATTTATATGGGGTATAAGCGCCATTGCTGTTGGAAAAGGACTTGATTATCTTGGCCTGGCGCTCGGCTTTTCACTGATAATGGGATTGGTTATCGCTGTCGGCTCGATACTGCCTTTGCTCATTGATAATCCTCAGGATATTTTAACGCAAAGCGGTTTAAGGCTTATCGTTGGCGTAATTATTGTTGTGGCAGGCATGATTTTAAGTGCCTGCGCGGCAGTATTAAAACAAAAAGATATTGCTTCCTCGATTCAAACAGGTGAACTGAGGCAACATAAATCTTTTGCAACCGGTCTTGTTATTTGCGTCGTAGCTGGCCTTACGGCACCTATGCTTAATTATGCTTTCATTTACGGTGATCAACTGCGGATAACTGCCGAAAATCTTGGAGCTACCAAGACTCTTGCTCCAAACGCGATTTGGACTATCGCGCTGTTCGGGGGCTTTATTATCAATTTTGTTTATTGTATGTGGCTGGTAAGAAAAAATAAAACAGTGAATTTGTATAAAGAAAAAGGTACTGGCTTGTATTATCTTTATACCCTGATAATGGGAATTTTGTGGGCCGGAGGCATATCTGTATATGGTATGGCTACCGCAAATCTCGGAAAACTTGGCCCTTCTATTGGATGGGGAATATTTTTCGGAATGGCTATTTTCTGGGCCAATTTCCTCGGCCTTATTGCTAAAGAGTGGAAGGGTGTTAAATCAAAAACATACATTATTATGACAGTAGGACTGATAATTCTGCTCTTAGGAATTTACATTATTGGTTGGGCCAACTCTTTTTAAAAAATAATAATAGTCGATTTTTGAGGAATAAAAATGACAAAAAATTATCTGCCTTTATTTTTTTGACTTTATATGTGGGTAATTTCACAGGAGTTTTTGGTGGGCAGCAAATAAAAACCATATTACCTGATCCTAATTTTAAATGGTGGCGCGAGGCTCGCTTAGGTTTAAAAACAGACTTCGAAAATGCCGAGTTTGCGTACTGAGAGAAAACTGAAAGAGAGCCAAAAGTCGGAAAAACGCAAAAAATAAACGCAAAAGGGCGTATGATATTTTTAAGATTCTGCTACGATTTCCGATGTTGGATTCAGCAAATCTCCTTAGGACCATACTCCACAGAATCCCAGATAATAAATTTACTATAGTTTATTTAAGGAGTGTAGCCATGAAGCAAGTCTTGTGTTTCGCAATTCTGTTTTTTTTATTGTCAAATTATGTCATCGCAGCAGACCCTGATTTAGTCGGCTGGTGGAAATTTGACGAAACTACTGGTACGAATGCCGCAGATTCCTCATGCTATGGCTATGACGGAACTGTTACAGGTGCCACTTGGATTACCGGTATTATCGGTGGAGCATTGGACTTCGAAGGCACTGACTATGTTGATGTCAATGCAGCCGTGTTTTCTGACAACATAGAGGAACAAGTAACAATTGCTTTTTGGCAATATGGGGACAATGTACAGCCACAAGCAGATTTTAGTTTCTATGTTGCTGATAACTCCAATACCAGAATAGCCGCAGCTCACGTTCCCTGGCCTGGCGAGGATTACGGTGTTGTTTATTGGCAAGCTGGTAATCCAACCGACAGCTACGATGAAATCTCCAAATATTGTGAAAGCTCAAATGAAATCAAAAATGAATGGAATTACTGGGCCTTCACTAAAAATACCACTACCGGTAATATGAAAATATATCTCAACGGTAAACTGTGGCATGTGGGATACAATAAAACAAAAGTTTTGGCTGGAGCCACCAAATTTACTATAGGCTGTTATACAGACCATAGCAGCTATGCTTATGACGGTATGATCGATGATTTTCGGGTATACAATCGCGAACTTGAGGCTCAAGAAATCGAAGAACTCTATAACCGTAAAGATACTGAAATCAAGGGAGTTGTCACGGCAACTGCTTCCAGCAATTATCCTGGTTATATTCCGAACTTAGCAGTAGATGGCACTGGCATGAATGTTGGTGCAGGCATGTCTGACAGGTACCATGATAGCGACCCGTCCCATATGTGGCTTAGCACTTATAATGGTGGCGAAGGCTATACGACAACTCCCTGGTTTAAATTCGAGTTTGATAAGACTTATAAAATAGATGAAATGTGGGTCTGGAACTATAACAGCCAAACAAGCAGGGGTATGCGAAATGTAACTATTGAGTATTCCACAAACGGTACATCATGGTCAACATTGACCAGCAACTATGAAATCCCGCAGGCTTCTGGCAGTGAGACCCAACCTCCCAGTGCAAAGGTGGGATTCAACGGTACAAGCGCAAAATTTGTTAAAATCACTGCTAATGTTACTAACGGTAATTGGGGAGACAATACTTATTTTGGCCTTGGTGAGGTTCGTTTTTTTGTTAAATCCCAATATGCAACCTTGCCTAGCCCAGCAGATGGAACAAAACGTGTTGCCCCCAATCTTACCCTTAGCTGGACAAATGGAAGTTCTGCTACTACACATCGCGTTTTTTTTGGTGATAGCTTTACCGCCGTTAAAAACGCAACTACAGGTTCTGACGAATATAAGGGCAGTAGTTATTCACCTTCCAATCTAACACTCAATGACACATATTATTGGCGTGTGGATGAACTTGATGCCAGCGGTACTTATGTTGGACCCGTCTGGTGTTTCACTGTTAGAGATTATAATGTCGCAGGCGGCATAACATCGCCTCTTTATGTATCTACCGCTACAGGAAACGACAACAATAATGGTTCAGAGCAAAATCCTTTTAAAACAATTGAACGTGCAAAAATAGCCGCAAAGGAAATAATAGATAGCGGGCTTTCTGCTGACTTGAATATTTACATCAAAAGCGGCACATATTATCTTGATGAACCTTTGGTATTCGATTCCGAAGACGGAGGCAATTCAACTTACAAGGTCATTTATCAAAATTATCCCGGAGAGACCCCGGTAATTAGTGGAGGAACCCCAATAACAGGATGGTCATCAATTGGAGGGGGCAAGTATACTGCTACAGTTTCTGGTATTGCCTCACATGACTGGTGGTTTAGACAACTTTGGATTAATGATGAGAGATGCACGCGTTCACGTTGGCCTAATGCAGGGGATATTAATAGCTTGCTTGTAACACAAAACGTTTCTGGAGATATGAGAACTATTACTTTTAATTCCGCAATTGGAACAAATCCTGCTGTTCGTAGAAGCGAACTTGTTTGTTACGATTCCTGGACAATTGGCCGAGCCATGATTATAAGCATAAGCGGCAACTCTGTAACTACAGAAACTGTTGCCGGCGCATTGGGCAATCCGCTGACATTTCCAACTCCGGATAGCAACGGTGTAGACCCCAACTGGGGCATTAACTATCCTGCTAATAGAGGACACCTCGAACACAACACAGACTATATTGACACGAATACGGAATGGCACTTGAGTGAGTCAACCGGCGTATTAACTATGCAGTACACAACCGATCCCGATAACGCCATTGTTATAGCACCAAGATTAGAAAAACTCATTATTATCGAAGGCAGCAGTGGTAACCCCGTGAAGAACATCACTTTTAAGGGATTAGCTTTTAAACACACGATGTGGAATTTGCCATACACCGGTTATAGCGAGCACCAAGCAGCTCGTTTTGGGCCGGATTTGGGTAAACGACCTTTTTATGTGATTCCTTCAGCAGTTGAGTTGAAATACGCAGAAGATATATCATTTGAGCGTTGTTTAATAAGTAATATTGCACAAAGTGGTATAGCTTT
Source organism: Phycisphaerales bacterium (assembly GCA_039679715.1). Classification (GTDB taxonomy): domain Bacteria; phylum Planctomycetota; class Phycisphaerae; order Sedimentisphaerales; family UBA12454; genus UBA12454. Next base: position 11,190 of record JBDKUM010000142.1, on the reverse strand, counting down.
GGGTGCTGGATGTGATGACAACTATGTGATTGACTGTGAATTTTATGATATAGGTGGTTGTGGTATTATGAATGGATGGCAAGGTAACACCCAAAATGCCGAGATTTTCGGCGGTGAAACCTTGGCTGATGAAGATTGGCCTACTCTTTCCGATGCGCCCGAACGCAACACCTTTAATAACAATTACCTGCATAAGATTGCCAATGAATGGTATGGTGCCGTTGGAATTGCTGATGCTTATACGAAGTATACGGATATTACAAACAATAAGCTGACAGACTTGCCATATACCGGCATATCAACAGGCTTCAATGGCATTAGTTCTGCATGTTCCCAAGATGATGTTCTTGTTGAGGAAAACCATATTACTGCAATTATGAAGATACTCAATGACGGAGCTGGCATCTATACCCTTGGAAATCACAGCGGTGGTTTGATAAATGGCAATTTGATTCACACCATAGATAGGGGTTGGTGGAAAGATGTAACTGGCAGCGCTGCTGTCTATACCGATGGGCATACCACAAACATAACCATCCAGAATAATGTTTCTTATGATGTTAATGGTCCCGACTATGTAAGCAATTCGTCTGAACCAAATATAGTGTTGACCAATAATCACTGGGATGAACCGCCTGGTGGTTGGGGTACGACCGAACAGGCAATTGCGGATGCGGCAGGCACATCTATTGCGGCACCAACCGTTTCATTGACTAACTCTGGTGATAATATTGCGGTTACCGGTGAATGTGAAGCATGGGCAAGAACATATACTGCCAGAATCACCGAATCCAACACCTCTGTAACCGCTTATCTTGTGGTAAGCACAACTGGAGCAATTTCTGGTTCAATTCCCAAATCACTTTTAGGTACCTCAACAGCCACATTAGAAGTTGTTACATACGACCCCGACAGCGATTTGTCGTCAGCAGGAACATCAAATACCCTGGATATAGAATATTCTCCAAAAGCATGGTGGAAGTTTAATGAAACCAGCGGTTCGTCTGCAACAGATTCTTCTGGTAATGGGTACACTGGAAGTGTTTCTGGAGCATCGTGGGATGGTTCAGGCAAATTCAATGGCTGTCTTAATTTTAATGGCACTGACAGTGTAACAATAAATAATGGACTATTTACCTCCCATATCAATTCACAGGTAACCATTTCTTTCTGGCAATACGGCGACACCGCATTACAACCGCAAGCCGACATATGCTTCTACGCATCAGACAGTTCCTATAATCGAGTCGCTAACATTCATCTCCCATGGTCAGATGAAGTTGTTTATTGGGATGCTGGAAATCCGACAGATAGTTATGACCGCATAACTAAAACATGCACAAGCAGTACCCAATACGAAGGCCAATGGAATCATTGGGCTTTTGTAAAGAACGCTGATACTGGAAGTATGAAGATCTATTTGAATGGTTCGTTATGGCATACTTCAACAGGATGCACGAAAACAATGTCTGGCTGTAATATTATCAAGATAGGCTCTTATGGTGATGGATCTTCCTATTGTTACGATGGCAAACTTGATGATTTTAGAATATACAATAGAGAATTAAGTTCAAATACAATTCAGAAAATATATCTTGGTAGTTTGTAGCGCTCACTATAGTAATATAAAAAATGTGTCCGTTATTGGAAAAGATACTACAACCGCGGTACAACCAGAAAGACAGAAAGACAAATAGTCGCCTGTGAACATGTCGGCAGGAATATCAGGTTGATATATTATCCGTACAGGCAGTATTACTGCATACGGCTCTTACCTTGGGTCATAACGTGCTGCTTACAGCCTTGCACTGGGATAATGAGCATCTTGTGCGTCAGTTAATGGTCGGTGAATATATTCAAAAGCATGAGCATGTGCTTATTGTGGGCAACAGCGGCACAGGCAAGACACATCTGGCGTCATCACTGGGTTTTACGGCCTGTATGCAGGGTTTAACCGTGCGGTTCTTTAGCGTAAGTTCGCTGGTAACACATCTTTCAGAGATGCGTGACGGTCGTCAACTGGAACGAACAACCGAAAGTACCGTGCTCAATGTTGCACTGTCAACACCAACAGGTATTCGCAATGTGTTGCCGGATGCCAGAACAAGTTCTATGGCCGAAGAATTGTTCTGAGAAATTGTAACTTCTATAAATTCCGGTTCGGAAAGCTTGGGTTTATCTTGTTCTTCTGGTACCAAATCACTGCCTGTCAGCTTTTTCCGCCAGGCGTAAAATGATGCTTCCGTTAATTTTTCGTTGGGACAGAATTGCCGTACTGAAAGACCACTAGATTTCCAGGTCTCAATTGCCATCCGCCAGAACTGCTGCTGGTCGGTATCAGATTTTTGTTCCGTACTCACGATATACTCCATTTAAATCATGAGCCTGATTATTCATTTTTCAAAGGACTCGGCAAGATGTACTTGGTCGGGAAGTTACGTCGGACGCGAACCTTTTTGTGCCCATACAGATGTTAATGTTCCCTGCTGACCGATTCTGGCCTCATCCTGAAACCACACTTCGATTTTTTTGTCCGGGTTTTCTTTTTGGACTGTTTGGACAAAAGGGGGGCGTTATTAAGCCATTGTTCCATTGCAGCCGGATCATTATGTCGATGTCGAGGCCGAGGTGTAAGACAACTTAAACCCAATCGATGCATCAAAGCATAAACGGCATTGAGCATATATTTTACCCCGAATTCTTTTTGCAGTATTTGCATAGCATCTTTTCCACGTAAAGTACATATACCGTTGTCTTGTGGTGTCGGGCCTGCCATAATTCTTTGTTTGAAAAACTGTTCTTTTTCAGCAGGCAGTATTGTCGGCCTGCCTTTTTGCGGGGTCGGGACAATAGCATCAATACCGCCATCACGATATAAGTAAGTCCAGCGTTGTACGAAGTTTTTGCTTCTGGACAGCACATACATTATGTGATTGATGGTATGCCCTTGAAGTGCCATAGCTACGGCACGATATCGATCTCTCTGTTTTGCGTTTTTCTGTATGGCGGCCAGTTGTTTCAGTTTTTTAATTTCATCTGGATCGTGCGGTGTAACATTCATAGATAGCCTTTCTTTTTTGTATACTATGACATATGCTATTGGATAGCGCAAGTCTTATTTTACTGGCGCGCGAAAATTTATTCAAATGCGTATTACAGGTGCGTTGCTGGATCGTTTAACGCATCGTGTAAATATTATTGAGGCCAAAAGGTTATCGTCTGCGGCAATCAAAACATCGGCTGACGAATGAGAATAACAGTATGCCCATGCCGTCTGTCCAAGAATGATTTAATAAAGATTTTAATGTTTTAAGGCATGAAAATGGAATGGAATGCCCAGCTTGCTCTTTGGTTTATGAAAGGTGAGCTAAAAGATGTTTGACTGGAGGTTTTGTAACGTGTAAGTATAACCACGGTGCCGCACAATTAACCCGCCATCCGCCGCACCTATAAAGAGCTCCATGTCAAACTAAAAAATCTCCGATCATGCAAAAAGTTTGACATGAGAGCAATTCTTTCTGTCACAACACGCCAAATTACCTGATTTTCTTGCTTTCTGTTTTTGCCTTGGCTTTTTTATCACATATGGATCTGAAACTTTTATCGGCAAATATCGTTGCCATGCACCTATTTGGGACAGACCCTAAGGCCGTCCATCCAGATCGCTGCGGCAGAGCATATCAATGCCGGCCGGTCATTCACTTTTAAGGAACACTGCGAAAGCAGGTTCATAGCGGCGGACGGATACAAGCCGGCACTGCCATTATCATGTTTTTAGCTTGAATTATGCAAAAGCTTTCTGCAATTATTTTTCAGTTCTGTTGTTGTCGTAACTGTTGTTTCCAAATGCCCCAAAGCACAGTGACCATTCTTCTGGCCATCGAATGCCTGGCATTACCTGGCGTTACACCATCACTTAGCATCCTTTCGTAATATCGGGTAAATTCATTATCCTTTTGCCGCATTGCGCTCATTGCAGCGCCCATAACGGCATTTTTAAGTATCTTATTCGTCCGCCACGCAAGTTCTAATGGCCCTTTTTTAGGCTTGCCCTTGGCATCTTTGCCGCTAATGGAACGTTGCAGGCCAACACCGCAATATTTCCACAAGCAGTTCTTTTTCTTGAACCGCCAAGGTGTGTCGAGATATGAATATATTGTTGCCGCGCGGATTACTCCAATACCAGCAAGTTCGCTCCATCGCTGCAAAACCGCATTGCCTCGAATTCGCCTCTCAAGTTGTTTTTTGGCGGCCCTCGCTTGAGAAGCCGCCGTATCATAACCCTGCCAAAGCAGACGCACCTGCTCAGCCAGTACCCGACCTTCTAAGCCGTCGAGCCACTGTTCACGATAAATACCATCCCTGACCGCACGTCTGGGAATCCTATCCCCTCGCCGCGGCAACGGCCGCGAATCTTATTTATATTCTGTGTTGCCGATTTTACAAAGTCGTGATACAGCTTGACCCATTGCTTAAGTTCCAGTTGTTTTGCGTCATGTTCGTGGTACACAGACCGCAGGAACTTGCCTCGCAAAAGAGCTGCCAGTTTCCCGGATCAATCGCATCATCCTTGTCGCCATCACAGGCAATGAGCTTATTACGGCGAGGATCGCACACTGTGATGCTTTCGACAGTTCCCTTAAGATTACGGTACAGCCATGCTGCCATTGGGCCTTCCTCGAATGTAAGATGACACCGGCCGCCAAGCTCTTCCAATGTTGAACGAATCGTTGGGATTGTTGTCGGCACTGAAAATCGCCTGACGATTTCTTTGTTGTACTCGACCGCAAGTTCCGTATTGTTATTATGCACATCCGCTCCGATATAATACACAGCCATATTTGCAATCCTTTCAAAATAGGGTTCTTTGTCTTTCTATCAGAAAACAGCGAGAGACCACAAAGTCGCTTCGATGTTTTCCGGAGGGGAGAACATCAGTATTCTACCCTCTGAAAGAATTGCGTCTCTTTATATCTTCACTTTTACTCCGGCGTTTACAAGGCAACAAGCCCTTATACTCGTAGTAGCGACAGAACAATAAAAAAGGCAAGCTTTATAGCTTGCCTTTTTTACTTTGTTAAAAGTTAGCCAATTATTTTTTCATACGGCGTAATACAAGTCCGCCTAAACTGATCAGAACCATTGTAGTAGGTTCTGGAATCTGGCCATAGAATGCTATTTCACTGACACCATACCAACCATCGGTATAACCTGCATTGCCGGCCACGCCCGTGAGTTTAATATATTTTGCAGTGATATCATTCAGGTTCACCTGCTCAAAATATGTGGGGCTGGTAGCCATAGCAAAGGTATGGTTTCCAAACGTATTCCAAGTTGTTCCATTTGTTGAAAAACTGATGGTCACTTCTTTGATACCTTGTGTCAATGTGTTACCGAAATTCCATACTTTCATATTCTGTAGCGTATAAACGTCTGGAAGAGTCAGGGTAATATCATACGGTGTCGGATTCCAGCCATGCCACATTTTTATGTATTCATTAGAATGATAATCAGCCCATCCGGGAACTTCATCAATTCCCGAACCATTGACAATATTTACAGCTGCTGTTCCAGTGTAAGCCATTGGTGCAACGGCTGTTACTCCCAAAATCCTCGCATCAAAAATGGGACCTGCATTTACCAACGAGGTAATTGCTAATAGTGCTAACAAAAATACTATCTTTTTCATACCGCCTCCAAAAAAAAACGTCTAATAAATTGTTGTTTTTGGCAACAAACCAAAATCGACATTAACGTGGTCATTGGCCAGAGAACTTGTTTTTTGCGTCAATTTATCGCCTATGACCTTAAATTAAATATATCAGAAAGGATGTTTTAAATGAAAGCCATTTTGCGTCATTTTCTTGTGGTTTTGCGTCTTTAGACCCTAATGCTGGTGTGCCCGTGAGAATTGTTTTCTGAAATTTACCGGACTAAGTCCTCTTTCCTGACGGAAAAACCTTGATATATGGTCTATGCTCGCAAATCCAAGACGCGAAGCAATTTCAAAGACTGACAAATCGGTTTCAAGCAATAATTGTATTATTTCTTCAATTCTTACCCGTCGCACCTCCTCATATATCGAGCGCCCCAAAGTCTTTCGGAATTTTCGTTCAAGCGGTCTTCTCGATACTGCGACTGCTTCAGTTACGTCATTTACCTGTAGATGCTCTTTGGCGTTTTGTCTTATAAATCTTACAGCCTCAATAACATCTGCATCCTGGATGGCCATTATATCGGTAGATTGCCTTGTTACAATCGTCTTTGGCTGAACTATGATTCTATCCTTTGTTGCTTTTTTGCCCAACATCAGTTCCTGTAGTAATTCCGCAGCTTCATATCCTGCTTTTTCTGTATCAACATCAATGCTTGAAAGCAGAGGGTGGGTCAAATCACATACTGTTTCATCATTATCAACACCTAATACGGCCACTTCTTCAGGCACTTTAAGCCCGGCTATTTTACAAGCCTCAAGGACATGTCGTCCACGGTCGTCATTGCATGCCATAACAGCTATTGGTTTTGGAATGGTCTTAAGCCAACTGATAATTAAATGTTGCTCTTTATCCCAGGAACGCTGGCGAATCCATGGATGCTCGTACATAAAAACTTCAAAGTCAGATTGGATAATTCGATTACGAAATCCCCGCCCCCTGTCACGTGACCATTGCATTTTTGCAAACCCGCAAAAAGCAAATTTCGTAAAGCCCTTGTTTATAAGATAATCCGCTGCCATCTGTCCTTCTTTTTCCCAGTCGCCTATTATATTGGGTAATCCCTCAATTTGCTGATTTACAACGACAGCTATGGTTGGTATTTTATGAGGCATTATTTCTTTGATTATCTTCGGATCTGTAAACTGTGTTATAATTCCATTTGCCTTCCAGTTATTAAGGCCAACAATATTTTTTCCCTGAAATCCCGGCTCGCTGTAAAATGTCCATGGACCATTCAGCCGGGAAAATTTTGCTATCCCTCGAAGAAGACCTCTACCATAGGCCCTTGACGAATCGATGCCCAATATGACTTTTGGAATTTCCTGCATAAACAAAACCATTAATACGAAATACTAATATAATTAGAATTTGTTTGCCCGAATTGTCAAGTCTTGTTATAGTTGTTTTTGTGCTGATTTTAGCTATTTGTATCGATTGTGAAATATAAAAGAGTCTTATTTTAGTGTTTTTAGGGATGATATGCTAACGCCAAATTTACTTCAGACCCTTAGATTAAGCATCCTTAATATTGATTACCTCGAAGTTGGACAAGAATGGAATTACACCAATGTCAAAGGACCTTACTATAGGCTATATTTAATAGTCGATGGCGAATGTTCTATTTATCACAACGGCAAGCACTTCTTTCTTGGCCTCGGCACCCTTCATTTGGTACCGGGTTTTACTCTTAGCAGTTATGTCTGCAAATTTAAAATGCGGCATTATTATGTTTATTTTTCAGCTCAAATGGATAGTGGATTGCGAATTTTTACTCAAAATGATTATGATTTTAGTACGGTTGCTACGGATTTTGATAGGATACTTTTCGCAAGACTGTTGGAACTTAATCCATCAAAAGAATTACAAAACCATGACCCTGATAAATATGATAAAAAAAATCATTTGATAAGTGCTCAAAATCCGGGATTGGGGCAGAACCTTGCTGATTTCGTGGAAAGTGATTCGATCCTTAAATTATTGCTTTCAAGATTTTTAAGAAATCCTGTCTTCGCTGTCACGGAAAAATTGGACATCAGCCAGAGATTGCAAACAGTCACAAATTATATAGATGAACATTTAAATGAAAGCTTAACACTCGAGATATTATCGGAATTAGTGTTTTTGACACCTGATTATTTTTCAAAGTTATTTTTCAAAATTATGGGAGTCCGTCCAATTGAATATATTAATAGAAAACGCATCGAACATGCACAGCTTTTATTGTTAACCACATCGCATACGCTTGATATGATTGCTGAAAAGGTTGGGTTTTCAAGTGCTTCGCATTTTAATATGCTTTTTACAAGGTATTCTTCGGTCAGTCCTGGCGAATATCGGGAAAATTATTTTAAATGAAAGAATTTTCAAGCTTGCGGCGGTCCAACGTGCAAAACTATGTATCGTCATAAAAACCTATATAATCTGTCGGCTCTTTTATTTTTATATACCTGCCAACTTTTGTATAATTATCTGGCACACCTTGACAATCATTTGCGGAATCCCTGACCTGAAATCCAAAAGTATAATTAATAAATACTTCCTGAGCTCAATCATAAGCTGTATAGGTTTGTGTTCTATTTATAATTTTATTGCCGATAGGATAAGAATTTTATCTAAATGTTGAACATCATCATCGGAATCAATCTCAACAAAATTTGAGCCTATGAAAATAATTGGCTTTACTTTGTCTAAATGTGGCGTTCCTAAAATTTCAAGCACGGTACCAACGCACCAACCCGATACATCTGCAATCGGAATTATCAATTTACATTTTACATGATCAGGCGAAAATCGGCTATCAGGCGCGGCATGTATGTTTGTAACAACAAGGTCTGCAATAACCCTATAAAGCACACTATTATGTAAAAGCAATTTATCTTTGGATAAGGCGGGTTGTGGTCTTGCAGCCATGTTTCGTATTCTATGCTATTTAAAATTGTAGCAGGTGAACCGGATAGAACAGCCTGCTTTATATCAAACTCAATTGTTTTTAAAAGTAAATCTTTTTTTCGCTCCGGTGTGAAATCAGTTGTTAATGTTTCATCTTCTTTGCAGACAAGTCTATATTTCAGAGGATCAGAAGCTTCATAAACAGCTTGGAAGCTATTCGAGAAGATGTAAGTTTAAAAGAGAACGCGCCGAAACAAGAACAAATTATGCAAATACTACCATCTTCGCCGGGGACACCTCTCCATTGCCAAAGCAATCTTAGCCCACAGCATACACCCGCAATGGGGACAACGCCAACCATCGGTGCAATCACTGCAGATTGACCGGCGTTTTATACATTCATCTTTTGACACACACGCCATTCCACTTTTGCCCCACCGAATCATAGCCTTTGTAAAATCTGCTGCCATTTGCAGTAATGTTGGCTTAGAGCTTTGCTGTTTCGGTTCCTGGTCAAAAATCAATTCACTTGGCGGCACCATAATTTTTTGCTCCGGCTTTATAAAATAGAAACCAAATTTGCAGCACCATATCTTCTTACCCAATGCGTTTCTGCATCGCTGGCATTTTTGTATTTGCTGGTCATCTATAATTTTAGCTTCTGGACAATCTCAACTTGCAATCCAAGCATTTTAGCCGCTGTTTCGGGCATTAATGCCGCCGGGTTTATCTGTCTTGTGTCATTTTGTGTGGTCATAAAAAATCCATGTAATTACTTTAGAATAATTTCATTACTAACTTGCTAACACGTTTTTTTGAGATATTACATGCATGTATAAAGATTATGATTTTTGAAGGTTAAAAACATGGAAAGTACAGAATACAAAGCAGCAAAATTTGATATCACAAACCTGCTGGGATGGTTTGAATGCGAATTAGCAAAAGAATCAAACATAGGTTCGCCAATCGACGCACGACGCGAATTAATCCGGGCACTGGCGGTATACAGCGGCATATCAGAAAAACAAATTAAAGAATCACTCGAAGATTTAAATGAAGGAACCACCAAATGAAGATCAAAGTTATCAAAGGCAAGTTGAAGGGAATCAGAGGCAGAGTTGTTGGGGTTTACATGGATGGTAGATATGACATTAACGTCACCAACCGAAAAGCAAATGAACCAAAATACAGAGTTATCAAAATCAGCGATTGTCAGGAAATCGCATAAGAAAGGAACATCATGAAAGTTAAAACACTTACACTTGAAGGTCAAACAGGATTTACAGCAACCATCAGCAGAGAGATTCCAGTAAAAGGCCCAGAATGCATTTTCTGCGAAATTGAGGATCGAGTAGGTAATCCAGTTGCCATTCATCATGTATCGCCTGATGACAAAGACGATCAATTCAGCCTTGCCGAATGCATTCAGTTCCAACTCGATGGATGCAATGGCACCAACAGCATTAAACATGATTATTTTAGGATGATAAGCCTTTTGGCAGATTAAGGAGACTTTAAAATGGCAAGAATCACAGAAGAAATAATGGAAAAATTTATTGCTATCGGATTGGCTGATCAAGATGAAGTCGCGATGGTAGTAAACTTTCAGGAAGCTGGAATGATCACACGTAACAGCGGACTTGTTGTCCGAACCACTGATGGAAGCGAGTTTCAAATAACAATAGTTCAAAGCAGATAATAAAACATTTTTTTGAAAGGAAAATTACAATGAAGAAAGCAGAAATTAAAGTCAACGGACTTTATAAAATGAAGATTGGCAAAAACATTATTGGTGTTCGTATCATGAGCCAGAACCCCGAAGGTCATTGGATCGGAAACAATCTTAAAACGAATAATAATGTGATCATCAAATCCGCAAATCAGCTTATCGGTGTTTATCGCGCGAAAAAAGCTAAGGCTCAGGATGAAAACAAAGCTGCTGACCCTGCCAAAGATATCACCACGGAAAAAGAATGCAATACAACGCGACCTGGTGGTTTAAGCGGGGCGGTAAAGGTTCTGCAAGAAGCAGGGGAACCGCTCAACTGCCAAGAAATGGTTAAGCAAATGCTCGAAAAAGGCTATTGGAAAACCGATGGTAAAACACCAGCGGCAACGCTTCATTCTGCAATTTCGAGAGAGATCAAGGAAAAAGGAGCAGATGCCCGGTTCCGAAAAGTCGAAATAGGGAAATTTGATATAATCAAATAAACAAACCATTATTTTCACCCTTTCAGCCCTGGCAAAAAGCCGGGGCTCTGTCGTTTAAACCATTTCATAATGTTCTATTTTTCTGGTAGAGATTTCCCATTTTCTCGTGAAGGTGTGTTAAGTGAAGGGTAAATGCAAAGAATGCAATAGATGCAATGAGGCGCAATGAACCGAACAAGATTGAAACTAAAATCTTAAAATTATTTTTCATTTGAATGATTTTTATTTGATTAAATAATTTGATTATGATTGAATGTTATTCGTAGCGTAAATACCTATTGCTGCTGTGTGGTGGCGATGGCGCGGTCCGTAAGATGTATGCTCCCTTACGTGTTTACTGAATTTTGCTATGTTTTTTAGAATTGAGCAGGTT
>JBDKUM010000141.1:0-14797 GCA_039679715.1 Phycisphaerales bacterium | reverse complement strand
CTGCGGCAAAGACCATAAAAGTCCCTGATTTTCCGCTTTTTTTCTGCTTTGCTTATCACCTATGTCGGCCCTTATAATTTCGTGAGGCAATAATTTGCTATCCTCAAGATTCTTATCTACAGTCGGCATGCACATGCGGTGATCCACATTCTGGCCGTCAAAACCAATTACTTTCAACCAGCCGTATGCGGTATTTATGAAACTTTCAAATATCGCCTTTACGTTTTTAAGAATCTTTATCGCGGTAGAGCCCAGGACTATAACTATAACTAAATTATTTTTTTGATTTTCAATGTTTTAGTTCTCCTTATATGGTTGAATTTTGTTCTGAATTTATCTCATCCTGCGAAAGCTGATAGAGTTGAATACTAACTTTGTCATTGTATCTGATTTCAGCAGGCAAAATTAACTGTCGTTTTTCATTTGATGCCAACGGTGACGAGTTTACTGTTAGAACCTGACCTGAAAGGTTCTTTATATAAAATGAGCCTTTTTTGGTTTTTATCGCAAAAAGTCTTTCATCGACACCATCAGCTTCAATCGGGATAGTACTACCTGGATGCGAACCTATCTCAAGGTTCGTGATTGTTGAGGGATCACCTAATTCATATTCGGTACCATTATATATGGCCATCAGTTTCAGATTGGTATTTTCCTGCGGTTCTGTGTTGAAGACAGGAGTGTTTCTCCCGGCCTTTAATTTTTGGGAAATGTAATAAACAAAGAATACAGTAAGCAAAAGCAGGGGGATCATTAACATCATTTTCTTATTAAATTTAAACCTGATTGGTTTTTTTGGAAGCTTATTCTCTGGTTTATTTGAATCAGGTAACGCTGCTTTGACAACTTTTTCAACAGGTTTGTTAGCTTCAGATTTTTTAGATACATTTTTTAAACTATTTACATCGCAAGCTGTGATTTTGGTAGTTTTGACTGTATTTGAATCCTGAATGGGTACTGATAGTGTTGCAGATTTAATTTTAGCGGTCAAAGTCTGCTGATTCTTTAGTTCTATATCAGTGACAGTATCTTGGCTCAATTGCTTGGAAACTGATGGGATATTATCCTTTTTTTCAACAGGCTTAGGAGTAACTTCCTGCTTCACAGGGATTTTAGGTTCTATCTTTACCGGCGGTTGCGCAATTGTTTCATTCTTTTTCGTTTGTGGCTCTTTTGTTACAGGTTGCAGTATCATCGGTGTTACAATCACTGGTTTTGGTGTCTGTTCCTGAGTGGTGCTTTTGCTTTCTGAGAGGAGCTTTTGCAGAGACTGTATTCGAGTTTTATCGAGCCATAATTTAAGCCAATCATTTTTAATTAAAGTGACAGTAAATTCATTGGCTGCGCCGCTTCTGAAGATATCCTTATCCGCATCATCGAATGTAGCGAGCATTACCGGCCAGTTACGCATTTTATATGCAGACAATACTCTTTTCAGCTGTCTAATTTGGTTTGCCGGGATTTTGCCATCGGAGATAACAAGCAGACAGCAATCGAAATTTTGACTGCTAATCTTGAATGTTTCAAATACAAACTCTGCCGATTTTGCGATATCTGCCTTATCTAAAAAGAAGATTTGGTCTATATCTTCCAAGCATTTAAAAACTACCGTATCTGAAGTTTGCTTTGCTATTGATGACAGATGCAGGGCGGTTGAGTCTTTTTTCGCACTGTATATCTCTATCCTATCATCAGATTCAAGCGAATTCAGTGCCTTTGCGGCAAAAGTTTTAATCTGCTGCCAATTGTATTCAGAGGTGGGGCTCGTATCTACAATTACGGCCAGGTGAATCGGCTTTGTACCCTGCGATACACCGTACGAAAGTGTACAAGCCTTGAACAATAATAACATCACAAACATTTTCATTAGCTTTTTCATTTTAATTAACCTTTCCAAAAAAAAATTATTCGTTTAGATACACTTCAACACGACAATTTAATCACGATTTGATATCCATACTTTCCATAAAAAGACGAACACAAGCACAAATACCGCAACATTGATGACATATTTGATTTCTTCTGGACACTGACGATATGGTGCCAGCGACTTATATATAGCTTCAGATAAAATCGAAAATGCTCTTATCACATGATGAAGCTGTGACAGAAAAACGATAGCCATTATTACCGCCAGAATCTTTTTGAATGAAATAAGTTGCATTTTAAACTCCTTTATAAAGTGATTATTTTCTCATTATCTTTTAACATTTTACTGAAATGAATTACTTTAATCTTTGCTGCAAGCTGAGGATCAAGAGAGCGATTTTTGAAATATTTTTCGACTGCCTTGGCAAGCTGATTTGTTCGGCAAAGAAAAACGATCTTGCTGCAGCTGCTGTCTTTATACTTAATCGCATTGGCAAGAATATTTGAAACGTTCAGCGTGACTTCATAAAAACTTATTTCCCCGGATTGGGATATTGTCCATATATCTGAAGTTGAGCCTGATTGATCTATAGGGTACTCAATTTGAGTTTTCCGAATTGATGGCTGAGACTTCAAAATGTGATTAAAAAGCAAGCTATAATATGAGTGCTCGATGGAAACATTTCGTAAGTATGGTGGTAGTATGTCAAAAGTTTCAAATAATTTTACAGTGGGTATCAGGAACATTGCTCGCCCACCATCAGATTCTATTAACATGCCGGCATCGACAGCCTCTTTTTTTGCGATTTCAAAATTGCGGCCAGTCATATTAAGTCGTTCAATTCGTGTTGATACGATGTTGAATAAATACGTTACACAATCCCAGAGTAATTTCTTTGTAAACTCACCAAATTGAGAAAGCTCAGGGGCTGGAGTAGGGGGGAGAGTTTCTTTGTTTGTATTTTCCACAACTGTCGAATTTGTTTGAGATTGCTTTTCAGGAACGGATTGCGTTGCCGGAATTTCATTGAGAGGCTGCCATGGAATTATTCCCAAGTTAGGTGCTGATGGTATCAAAATATTTGTTGGTGGATCGGCAACATGAGGAACCCATCCATGCACGATTCCATTATAATTTGTATTAGGGGAAAAACCGATTGCTTCTCTTTTACTCAATCGTGTGACAGCTTTTATCTGGTCTGCATTTAACTGCATGAAATCGCTTATGACTTTTAAATGCTGGCCACCTGCCATTGGGCCAACTGCAAACATTGTGCGCGAAAGTGCCAAAAATGCATTATTCATATGGGCTGGAAGCTGTGTGACGCAGCAAACTCCTGTGCCGGTGGATCTGAGCGTAGCCAAAATATGGGCATACGCAGGTGTAACAGAATCTGCGTTTTGCTGATGCGGTGGATTTCCCACAAATCTTGAAGAATCATCGATTATAATTAAATGCCGCAGTCGACTTGTCTGCGGAAGATATCGGCACTGTTGGTATCTGGTATAAAAAAGCAGTAGAGATAAAGTACGACACTGTACGTCATCCACTAAACTGCGAGCATCTAAAATCGTATCATTTTCAAATAACCATTTTAAATCCACACCTTTCCTGCAAGCGAATAAATCATTTTCGCTCATTGCTCGCCTGAGCGATGTTTGTGCTGCTTCACGATAACCGAGACGCCTGCCTGATCTAGCGCCTTGGGCAAATGGCAAGAAATAGTCAATGTCTCGAAAAGACAATTCTGCATTCTGACCAGTTGCCTTTTCATATTCATTTAATTTGTCGACTGCGATTATTGAGGATTCATTCAAAAGTTCGTTACCAAAAATTATGCCAATCGTATCCCCAAGTTGCGGCATAAGTTCCAGAACCATCTTTCGATAAGGAATGCCGGCGACTTTATTTATTGAAAAGCTGTAATTGTTTAAGTCAATTGGAATGGCGTTAAGCATGCCGGCGTATTCTAAAAAGCCATTTTTGGGGTCGATGATTGTAAACTTAATTGATGGATCAATTCTTTTTATCTCGGTGCAAATACGCATTACAAATCTGCTTTTTCCCGCATCCTGTGGGCCGAGGACCAACGATCCCGTTAAAAGAGAATCGACAGGCAGTTTCCATTCAACACCGTCCATTTGCGTTAAAAGATGGAGTTGCCCATTTGTTAAAAGTTCGCGAGGACCGTACGGTTTAAAGGGGTCTGGGTTTCTTATAAGCTGTATTTCGTAAGCATCTATTGCAAGTTGAAGCCCTCGCAAAGCGGTATTTTTCATTTCGCTGGTTCCGTGATATGCCGTTCTTAGAAGCGATTGAATATCACGACGCCAGATCAAATTATAATCGCGAAGAGTTTTTTCAATTTTTCTGATATTTGGATTTTGATTGAAAACGCGATCAAACCAATTGTTAGACGGCGGTTGTAAATTATTTTCCATGGTAAGCTCCGTTAAAGATGGTGTGCCGAATGCGCAAAGGGTGGAAATAGATATAAACAAAGTTAAAAAGACAAATATTGAAATTTTATAAGTTTTCATTATTGTTCTCCTGTGTACCTGGCGGCAGTTGTTTTGGTTTTTTAATTTCTTCTTCCTGGAAAAGAGCAAACAAAACATTTTTTGCCATTGATATTAATTTGTTATCTTCGATTGCTTTTACACATAAAGGGCAGAGATTTAAAATTTCACCTTCAACATCGACTGGACAGCAATGTCTGACACAAACATCTCTACGCAGACAGCCCTGGCATTGTGAACCTGATAGTGTGCTAAATAGGGATCGCCTTTCTGCTTCCTGCAAGTCAATAAGTCCTTTTTGATACATATCAGCTGATTCTTGCTTGCAAAAAATGCAAACGCCGGCGATACCTGGCAGCTTATCGGTTGGCTTGACACCTGAAACAAGTAGACCATCGCCCAGAATGTGGCTGCGATTGACTTTGACATGAATGGTGTGATTGTTGGCATCTATTTTTTTAATTTCATGATTGCCAAATTCCAGCGATATACCACCTATGGATTCAATTTCTTTATTTAATTCACTATAAAAATCGTCCGCTGATGGCGCACCTTTGTTCTCAGCCGGGGGTTTGGGCTGATAAGGCTCACCGCAGTTTGAATTGCCTGCATTCAAAAAATCATCGAAAAAACTGTTAGGTGCCTTATTCATTATTTAATCACCCAGCTATGTCCGTGTAAAACGTTCCAACACAGTGCGGCGAGACGAAAAAATGTCATAGCCACAAAAAAGAGAAAGAAGCTGATGCCGATTACACCCGCACCAACCAGACAGATTTTTATAAATTTTTTTCCGTAGTTTTCTGCATTTTCAAAAAAGTTGTTCATATTTTTGTTCCTTAAATAGTTTTGAAATAGTTGTGTTCTTTATTTAAACTCATTTTTAAGCCTTCCTAAATATTGTGTTGCACTTCAGACATTTGGCCTGGAAATCTTCGATTGCAACACGAACACGAACAGGCTCCGGTTGACATTCACAAATCCAGAGTTTTAATTTTGAATTTCCTGGTGCTGTTGCAGGAGGTGCTATGGAATCTGCTTCCTTATCTATATCCAGTATTGAAATGCCGTATTTATTTAAAATATCCCAGAATGGTGAAGGCGGTGGAGCGTATTGCATGTGGCCACATTGATCAACAATTAACCCAAATGATGTGGCTCTTTCTCTATAATCCTTGTTATGATAAGTGTATATGTAATCTTTATTCTTACGCTTAGTTTTGAAAGGCTTTCTTGATTGTTCCTGTTCGGCGTGCAGCAGTTCGTGTAAAAAGGTACCAATTAGCTGCCAGTATGCGCGGTTATCAATATATACCTCATTAATTGTTATTTCATTGCGTAATCCAAACCCATTGCGGCCTGGTTTAAAAAGGCCATATGCCGACTTTCTGATCCTGTCAATTGAGATTGCCGGCAATCCATCTATTTTGAGATTAAACTCAAAAATAAATCTTTCACTCCAGGTATGTAGATTTTGTATTAATGTTTTTTTATCCCAATCTATAGCAAATTGATGCTTCTTGAGGTGTTCATTAATGATTTCGTGCGTTTCAGGTTTAAACTCAAATTGGGAAGATTTCGAAGGTACGAGGGGGGCAGTTCCGACGTTATCCTGTTCGGGACGTTCAAGTAAGGTTGCGACATTTAAATTTTCAAGGTTCATTTTTTTTAATCCTTATGCGTTTTCATTATTTTCATTGCTTTCGGACTCTTGTTTCTTTAAACTTTTTTACACAGTGGCAATGCTTGCCATTATGGATGGTTGTAACATTTTGTCTGTTTGTTATGCAAGAGCAAAATTTATGTAAGTCTTTTGAAATAAACGACTTACAATGCTTGTGGGCAACACAGGTGAACGTAGATAAATAAGTTAGAAGAAATTTCCCGAAATGTGGGTTTTTTGAAAAATGAAAACTAAAGCATGTAAATTTTGGGTTTATGTCATTTCTGATGGTAAGAGCGATGGATTACTAATTAAAAAGCAGGATTCTCCCGATGCAGCTCAAGAATGCGAATATTTTCATTTTGCAGGCGGATTATCTCCCACATTTGAAATACTGAGTGAATGTAAAGGTTGTTACGAACAGCTTTCCGGCAAGACAGAGGAAAGAAGATTTGTTAATGGTTTAATTGATTATATTCAGTCCACGGGGGGGACAAAAAAGAATCAGACGATCAGTGAAAAAGTAACAGATGGGCAACCATTTCCGAAAGTTATTAATCATTTTTTCGAAAGAGTGAAATCGCCGCTTTTAGATTTCTTTGTTTCTGCGGATATTTTTAGGCGAGCAGTTTTACGTAAAGTACGAAATAAAAATGAATATATAGGCATGGCTGAAGAATTTGGCGTTTTGTCCCCGCACAATTTGACTGTCAATGATCTCAAATATATTAGGCCTATTGAAAAAGTATTAAAAGTGCAAGAAGAAAAAAAAGCACAATGGTTTAGAAAAAGTGGTCCATTGGCTATAGATTTTGATAATAACTTTATATATCCACGTGGAATAATACTTAATGACTTGAAGCATAAAATCCTAAGTAATTTTGGTTTAATACTTGAAGGCGATATTGCAACTGGGAAGACCGTCCTGGTCCGATATTTAGGATATACGCTAAGAAAAGATATGCCGGTTTATTATTTCGATTGTAGCGAGAAAAGAGATTTTGATTATGAAATACTTGTTGCACAGATCAATAATTTGCAAAATGGTGTTTTTATATTAGAAAATATTCACCTTGAGACCCAAAAATTCCAGTTGTTTTTTTCAAGATTACAGCCTGATAAAACCAAGCATATTCTTTTTACAACAAGGCCATCACTTCCTGAAACGCATATTCGTAGATTTGAGGCGATAGACGTATTAGGGCGAGTTGGGCTCAACCCCTTCGATGATGTTGACCCTATAATTAATCACTTTGCACAATATCATTCAAATGTTTCATGGTCGGAAAAAATTTATGAGGCAATAAAAAATGTTTCGCGAAATAATTTCTGGTTATTGTCATACGCTCTCATGGGATATGTAAAATTTCAAGGGAAGGGGAAACCATCTGAGTGGTTAAAATCAGAAGTGGAAGCAGATCTAAAAGATTTAGCAAACATTGATGCCAAGGTGCCTAATGTTGTTGTCGCATTATCTGCACTTTATCAAAATGAAGTTCTAACTTCCGCAAAGTATCTGCTTGCTACATTAAATTTCGACGAAACTGTGCTGAGAAAGCTTGTAATTGCAGGTGAAATAACAAAACAAATGATTGACGGTGATACTTTTTATGGATTGCCACATTCTGCTTTAGCTATGGCATATTGGGAGCATGGAACTGAATATCGAAATTTATTGAAATATTCTGATTATGAGGATATTGTCTATAATTATTCTATTTCAAATGTTTCGAATGGTTTACTGGCGAGCCTTAAGACCGACAAAGAAACATGTATTAAGTTATTTCATCGACTTATAGCCAGAGGCAAGATATTTAAGGTTATTGAAAATGAAAAATACAAAAACTCAAATGATTCCATAAAATATATTGATACTATAAACGCTCTCCACAATACGGGACATCTCAACATACTTTCGTTAAAATTAGCAGATTTTTTCGTGAAGAGAAAATGTTACATAGCGTTGGCGTCTTTATTTATGGTAACACAATCCGATAGCTATACGAATGCTATGAAATGTTGGCAAAATATGCGGCGGGCAGATAAGTACTCACTTGTGAATGCTTTTTTTGACGATATTTATCCTTCACCAATTATTAGTCTGATAAAATTGTTTACCAACAAAAACGATATGATTAAGGTTGAGATAATAGACCTTATCGATGTCAACAAACTCGCAATGTTAGCAGATCAATGCCCTGATTTGTCCATGGTTTTCAGAATCATTGCGTATTTAGGAGAATTTGATGAACATTTATGTAAAAATATTTGCGACCATATGGACATTTCCATACTCGAAGACAAAATAAATAAATTAGAAGATGTAATCTTTAAGCTTTCATTTTTGCTTTGGTTTTGTGATATAAAATCGACCGCAGGAAAAAGATTAATACATATGATAGATTCAATTATACCGACGTATGTTGAGATGGTAATGAATTGGAATCCGTATATCGATCCCTGCGTGCAGGATATTTATTTTAATGACCTGTTATTCCGAGTTAAGCCGGCAGTAGCCCAAGAATTGTACACCTATATTTGTAACCATATTGGATTAGAAAATTATATCAAACAAATAAATATCCATTATGGAGCTGAATACCGGGGGCAAAACAAGTATCTTATGGATGCTAAAGCTTCTTTTGGCAGCAGGGTTTCTTATTATTTTTCAAAAGTTGATCCTGAAGATAAACAAGGATGGAAACAATATTTCTATAATATAGAATGATATGATATTTGTTATAAGAAACTCGATAGTTCAAATTATTTTTCTAAGCACAGAAAATTCCCTCTGCAATTTTTATATAGGCGGCGGGGGCCGCGATACATTCTGGGGAAAAAGCATAAAAGCCGCTTCACTTGCGTTCAGACTACGCATTTAAGCTTTTTGGCTTTCAGCCCATGTAAATTTCACTGCCAGTGAAATTGCCTCCTGTGTTAAAAAATGTAAAAGGCACTTCCAGAGTCAGCTAACCTTTTAGATTTTTTGGTCTATCGACCGCACTTAGTCTGGCATAATGAGGCACTGCCTCATTGGGGGCTTGTTGCCCTGGTAAAGAATCGCCCACAGTTGAACTTGGGCGTTAAGGTTAACAAGCCTTTAACGTCGAGTGGGACGAAACTTAAAAATAATTGAAAGGGGGTGAATAAAAAATGCAGGAACAAATACAAAAGCAAGAAGACCTAACTGTTCATATAACAAGAGCGGCTATGGAGGCAGAACTTGGCGACAACTATAAACGGTGCTGGGCGTATGCTTTTAAATATGCTACTGAAGAGCTTGATTTTGATATGCAGATGGAAAATCTTTGCAGAGAGTTTGACCTTATAAAATCACAGGCACAGTGGTTTGTAAAAGGAGCGAATTCCATTCTTTTCAAAAAGGAAACGAAGGAAATCCGACAGGCAAATCAGGAAAATATTGCTTCAAAGAATAAGCAGTGTGAACTTACCGATTTTTCACAGGCTAAAACAAAGTCAGAAGCGAATTATGTTTCCGAGTTGGAAATGATGAGTTTTCTTGAAGATGTTGAAGAAATGAGCCATGATGCTGATTTTTCCGAGTTTTGGGAAGAATTAGGCAAACTCAAGCAAAAGGTTATTGAGCAATATTGTGCAACGGAAAAAGAGGTTTTAACAATCTTTAAAATCCGAACAATGGTTAACAGAGCAAAAGAAGAAAACGAAAGATTCTTTGATGCCTATCCATTAAGCACAGATGCATGGGAAAACGGACATTTTGATATTGCGGGAGAAATAATTTTTAATTAAGGGCATTTTGCCCTTTTTTTCTTTTTTTATAGCTGGTGCTGTAAAATTTTTCAAAAAGGCACTCACTATCGTTCGTGCAACTGGCGTATTAATGCCTGTGCATTAATTCACCTTGAAAGAACTAAAACAATTTTTTCTTCCACTTCTCGTGAAGAAAAAATCTTACATTAAATATTAGATAAAAAACACAATGGGAGTAACAATACATTATTCATTTACTAAAACGCAGGAACCTGAAGAACTGTTAAAACGAGCAGAAGTTATGGCGAAGAAATTAGGGTTCAAAATCGAAAATAGGGCATGGAATCATTTGCTGGTTAATCCGCATCCTGAATCAGAATGGATTGATTTGTATTGGCACAAGGTTAAATCAATAAAAAAAAGAGAAGGTTGGGACTTGGAAAAGTCTCAAATCCAGGACAAGAGAATGGGCGAACTTTACGATGATGACTGGTATTGCGGAGGATTTACAAAGACGCATTACGCTGGTGCTGAATGTCATGTCAAAGTCGCTGAATTTTTGAGGTTTATAGCGACCCATTGCGAGAAAACTAATATTTATGATGAAGCAGGTTATTACGAAAAAGGTTGGACAGATAAAACCATCACAGAACTTAGCGAATACTGGAACGATTACAACAATATGATGAGTGATTTAACAGCCAAACTCAAAGAAGTATTTGGGAGTGATAATGTTACATGCGGCGCAGATTTGGGAGGTAATGAAAATGCCTAACTGGGCTTTTGGAAATGTCTTATGATTTAAGTTCAATTCAATGGCAGAAAATCAGGCAGATAAACTTCAAAATTTAATTAAAAAAACATTTAAAATTGAAAGGAGGAGGCAAATACTATGAAAACTGAAAACTATCCTAAAAAAGATGGAAAGCCGGGGACAAGATATTTCCTTGAAAAAGGAGATGTGATAAAAGCACTTGTCGCGACACCGCGTGAGGCATCGCTTGGCAAGGCAAAATATCCATCATATTCGATTAAGGCTATTTGGAATGAAAAAGAAATCTATATTACTTTGACAAACGGCCAATATAAGCGACTGATGGGAATTGGAAGCCTTGAAGGCAAAAAACTTGTTGCTATCGGATATCAGGGGCCTGTTGGAAAAGAACTGGTCGGGCTTGATGTCCTTGAATAAAAACACAAAATATAAATCAATTATTTTTTTAATTTTTTAAAAAATGATTTTTTCTTCAACTTCCTGTGAAGAAAAAACTTCAAAATAAATACGAGGCGGAGTTAATAGAAAAAAATGAGCAGATGTTACAGAATGTTCGTCATAACAACCGGAATCACAGAAAAGCAACTTCAGGAAGTCTGTTCTAAAAAATTTGGCTGGGATGGCAATGCATCGACATGGAAAGGTGAAGTGACTTTTGATGGTGATGGGTCTCTCTGTGGAGGAACAAGTGAACAAGAGGCTCACCAACAGATTTATGATGCCTTGAAGGACATAAATCCTAATGCTAAAATCCAAACGCATTGGACTTGCATGGATGAGCTTCCATATCAAGAGTATGGAGATGAAATAAATTAGAAGATTTAAAAGGAGGTTATGCTGTGCATGATGGAAATCATAACGATTCAAGGTGAGCCAGTAATAGAAATCTATGAAAGCTTTGATGGCAGTTATTGGTACATAACAGAAAAGCTCTACAAACAGGATTCTATTATTGACGGCAAGGTTTACAAGGATGATCAGATTTTATATGGGTATGCAAGGCTGTCAGCATGTCCTGAATATGCTGAGTTCGGGAATATTTCCGAGACCGAGTTGAAGCTATTGGGCAGTAAAATCTGGAAAGTGCCAAAGCAGACTTGGAAGCTTTGTCCTGAAGTTGAAGTAAAGTTTTCAACATGATGGAAAAACATTCAAATATGATTTGAAAATAGTTTTGCTGGCATGCGGGGTGCCCGCCGCAAAAGCATAAAAATTGCTTCACCGGTTGCGCCTCATGTTCAGCTTCATTTTAAGCTTTCGGGCTTAGGGTGTATATGGCTTGTGCAGCCAATACCCGCCTATCGAATTTAATTTTCCTGTTTGAAAATTTTTTTCAAACGCGGAAAATTTTTCCATAGCCTTTTAGGCTTTTCCCCTTCGGGTCGCTTCGCTAAAAGCGTAAAAGGACAGGAAAATTTCCGCATTTTATGAAAAAAATTAAATACAACAAACAGGAAATGAATTTGGTCGATAGGCTTGACAGGCTTATTGGCCTTCTGGAAGCTGAACGACGAAGTGTTACTGAAGTAACCGATCGGGCTTCAGAAGACCAGTTAGAGCTTCTTGCTAAGTTGGGTATCCGTCCTAAGTGGCAGGCTACACGACAAGAAGCTTACGAGATGATTTGCCATTATCGTCTCATTCTCAAGACAAATCGAATACCTTAATCGGCCTTTTTTTCTTTTTTTTATTTTTCTTTTTTTATAAAAAAATCATGTGGCCTTGGTATGAGGGGGAGACAAAAATAATCATGATTCTTCGCAAAGCGAAGTTATCTATTTTATTTTTTGTTAGATTGTCCGGTTCAAGACCGGCCAAAAGATAAGACATCTGCGATGTCGGATATTATTGAAGAAGAGTCCCTGACGGGACAGATTATGGTCTCTTCGAGACCATAATATTATTTGGCCTACGGCCAATTAGGACTCCTTCGGAGTCGGGGATACATATATCCCCGCTCCCTCCGGTCGCGGGGTAAAGTTACGCGTGTGCGTGTGGTTATGGGGTGTAAGTTTTGCATGGTTATCATTAGTTACTGTGTCTACATAAATTGCGACTATGTGCCTGAAAGATATGATGAGAAACAATATTAGATTTAATGTGGAACACAAGATAAAGGCTCTGGAACGGGAACACAAGAATTGATGCTAAGTGTTGAATTTACAAGAAGTTATTATTTTTGTGACAATTTTTTCAAAAATGCGTGTGGAACACAAGAATTCGCCATGATTTTCCACAAATCGAAACATATAAAAAGTCTAAAAACCATAAATCTTATGATGTACGAAAAACCCGAAACCAATAAATACGCTGCACTAAAAAGCAGGGGCGAAAGAGAGATTGCAAGGTTCCTCGACAGTCAGAATATTGCATATCAATATGAGTATCCGATGGCCATTAAAGACTGGGATAAAGTACGAGTTGTCTATCCGGACTTTCGGTTACCTGACTATCAAATGGTGATAGAGTATTTTGGTATGAACGGCGATGCTGTCTACAATGAACAGACTCTTCATAAGATACTTTCGTATAAAGAGGCCGGGATTGACGGTATTTATTTGCTGGAATCATCTCTTTCGGGCAACTGGCAGGAGCAGGTTCTAGCTAAGATTGAGCAGTCGTTGGAAGGTAAACTGAATAAGATTAATTCATGCCGGTCTGCCTATCATCCGACCACAAGGGAACACTAAATTTGCCTGCCAGCTGGATATGAATTTTGGGGATAATCAGCCCTTCTTTTGCCAGGGCTTTTTCGATTTTTTCAAACGCATATTTGCTAGTGCCGACAACGATAATTTTATCAAATTTGGCGGCTAAATCCTGCCGGATATTCTGCAGGAGATCAGATTTGCCTGTCTCAATTTCGATAGCAATTTTCTGATTATCTTTCGTTGCAACTACATCAACTTGGCCTGAAATTCGGGGAACTTCAAAAGAGATTTTATAACCGATCTCTGAAAATCTCTGGGCATAGAATTGTTTCCAATATTCATGTGTGATTGAGCCGTGCTGGGGTGGAATGTTTTCTAAATTCAGGACATCATAAGCCTGCTTGGTCAGACGCAGACATACTTTTCTTGTCTGGCCGATGTCTACTGTCTGGGACTGGAGCCAACCCTGATTAACGAGAAAATCCTTTAATCTATTGCCGGAGCCGATGCTTATATTGAGTCTTTGATATCTTAATTTTATCCCATCCAGAGGAAAATTAAGTATATCAACAAATAGCCGCAGCGCATCATCATTTAAGGCTATATCAAGCTGTGGAATCCGCGGAACCTGGCTGAAATAAGTCTCTGGGAAGGTATTCCGGCCTGAAGGCGTTGATTTTACGTTATTAATCGCGGAATACCTTGCCAGCATGGCATCTGTAACAGAACCTTTGTTGACTTTAACCAATGGAAATTGAATATGAACAGGACTTGACCATCTATCCTGTAATTTAACAATTCCCTGTCCAACAGGGAGTTCACTGAAATACTTTTTTTCATCAGCATCCATCAGACAAACGGCTGCGGCCTTATTGATATCTGATGGGTCTTTCTGGTTCAGGAAAATAGTTGTATAGGAATTTCCAAGTGCCGCAGAGCTTAAAAGATGCGGGTGCTGGTCGATTACAACTATCCCGATTCCAAGTTCTCTGCATTGTCTGAATAACATCTCAAGGACTGTTTCATTGGCGGTTTGCTCACGCTTGTGCAGGACATGGTGGGCTTCCTCAACAAATATAACAAGCTTTAATTGTTCACGCTCCTGTGATTCCAATCTTACATAATACAGCCACAGGCATAATAATGGTATCAAAAACTTCTTGCTTTCCTGGGCTAAACCATCCAGTTCAATAACTGTATTTTCGCATAGCATCTTTTGGGCAAGCTGCCGCTGCGAAATCTGATTATTTGATGAAAGGTCAGCAAATTCAAGACTTTCCAGTGCCCGCAGTGCGGTGATCTTCCAGCCGCCCATACGGCCACTGTCAGGAACTTTTTGAAGTTCAGTGATAATATCTTTTGCAGCAGGACAGAGATTACCTGCTTGGTAAATTGCAGCAATTGCTTTTCGCAGGATACTTCGAGAGCCATCGCCGAGTGTAAATGCCTGACTCATTACATCTACAAGTTGGCTTACATAAACCTTGGATTCAATGCCCGGTGGAACAACAAACGGATTAAAGGGAAATTTCGATAATGCTCTGCCGGGGGTATAGATATTTAGCTTGTTATTGAAATTAGGAAGTA
>JBDKUM010000140.1:0-7181 GCA_039679715.1 Phycisphaerales bacterium | reverse complement strand
ACCGCGAATAGCCTTGGCTCTTGCTTCTGTTGCGGCCATAAGTTCTGTAATTTTGGAGTCGGCATCACTTTTAATTCTTGTAGCTTCTGCACTGCCCTGTGCTAAAGTCGCATCAGTTTTGCGTTTTCTGTCGGCTTTCATTCTGGCGAAAACATCTTCTGTAACCTTTTCGCTAACCTTGAGCATTTTAATACCAACTAAATTAATATTGATGCCGTAAGCGGCTTTCACCGGCTCGGATATCTGCTGGAGCATTTCATTTTCAATTTCGCCGAATTTAATCAGCTTGCGGTCAGTGTTTACGAATTCGCTGAAATAGTGCTTGCCAACGACTTTGTTCTGCACATCGCGAAGTCTGCTTTTAAGCAGTTTCTCTGCGCCGGGAACATCGCGGACAGCTTCACGGAATCTTCTCGGATCTTTGATTTGCCAGATAATGTAAGTCTGAACGATAATCGGTTCGCCGCCCTTTGTTACCGTTTCTTCTTCAACGCCTTCAAAAAGCTTCTGTCTTGTATCATATGACTCTGCTTTTTGAATTGGTAAAGGCCATTTCAAATATAAACCAGGCTCGTTAATTTCACGAGTAGGTTTATTAAATGTCAAAACCAATGCAACTTCGTTTTGGTGCACCTGGAATGATACGAAATACACTCCCATTACAGCTATAATCAGTACCACAAGAACTACAATTGAAATATTTTTCATCGTCGTAATATCCTTTAATATTCCTTTAATAATATTGGTTTATTTACCCGGTTCCGCTTCATACAGACTTGGAACAAGTTTTTCCTGTAAATCTACGATTGTAACTTCCGAATCGCTGTCTGAAACCACTACGAATTTGCGAATTTTATCCAGTGTTTGTTCGAGCATATCCATTTTCAATTCGTGCGTATAAATATTCTTTGCCGATTGGTATGCTTTTAATTGCTGGCTGAATCTTTCGCCTGTTGCTTTGGCAAGGATAACTTTCTCGAAAGAATAACTCTTTGCCGTTCTTAATTTTGAGAAAAGCTCGCCGCTTGCATTACCAAAGGCTTTATCAAGCTCAAGCTTGATTTCATCAGATGCCTGTTTATCCCCCTTTTGAGTGGCTTTCAAATATTTATTAGCGAGGGTATGCAAGTTCAGCGCATTTTTTACTGAACCGGTGTTGCCCGTGAAAAATCTGTCTCGCTGTGCAATAGCATCGAGAATCGCGGCCTGTTTTTTCTGAACCGCTCCGTTAACGGCCTGGAAGTCTTCCGAAACCTGTGGAGGCGGATGGAAACCTTCAAAGCCCATAAATACTATCTGAACGCCAAGACCTAATTCATCAGCTCTTTGCTGAATGCCCTGCATTACAGTCGCGGCGGCTTTCGCCCTGCCTGCGCCAAGCAGACTTTCCTGCCCGCTTTCAGATTCAGGTTCAACACGCGCACCGGCGGAGAAGTTTACAAGCTCGCGATAAGAAATATCACGCAGAAGCGATTTGCTGTCTGTATGATTATAAATGTACTTATAAAGGTCTGTAACTTTGTATTGGACAGGTATTGCAGCCCGAATAATACTTACAGGAACCGCACCCTCTTCCTGTGAGCTTATGCTCTCGGTCGCGACAAGCAGATTATACTCTTCTTTAAAATGTTCTTTGCCCCAAAGCAGAGGCTCTTTATTCTTTGCCTCATCTTCGGCCGGCAGATAACCAACGTATAGTTCCTGCATTTCCTTTGTTGGAAATACCTTGGCTATTCCGAAAGGCCAGGGCAATTTGAATGAAATACCCGCATCAACGATTCGTACTTTGCCGTTTTCCATCGGCGAACCGAATTTTTCAATTATCGCCTGTGAACCGGGCTCAATAATAACAACACTGCTTAACAGATAAAGAATCAGGGCTGATACGATAATTAAAGGTATGACAGCCTGCTCGACAATTTTATAAAACCATGTTTGAGAAACTTTAAAACCGAATTGATAATCGATGAAACCCGCGGCAGTACGCAGGATATTTTGGGGTGCAGCGAGAGTCGCAAGCAATCGGCTGTCAAAGGCCGCGTTACTGTACTGCCCTTTAATTCTCGGCCTATATAAATCGA
Source organism: Phycisphaerales bacterium (assembly GCA_039679715.1). Classification (GTDB taxonomy): domain Bacteria; phylum Planctomycetota; class Phycisphaerae; order Sedimentisphaerales; family UBA12454; genus UBA12454. The sequence continues at coordinate 5,100 of JBDKUM010000140.1, read as the reverse complement.
AGATGAAATTTAAAATCATTTCAGCGCCGACCAGCAGCATTACTATCGGAACAGCCCAATTAAGAATTGTTAAAACTATCTGAATTTTGAATTGATAGAAAGCCATGCCTGCGGCAATAAGGAATGAAAGTAAGGCAGTTGCCAAAAATGCACCGGCACCTGCTCTTATGGGTTTCCATTTTTCCTGCGCTGAAAGACCCGTTGTATAAAGCGAGAATAGAAAACTCAGGAAAGCTATCGCGGCTGATAAAACCGCGCCAAGAAGCAGATAATTTTTCTGCTCGCCAGTATCGCCGCTAATCACGCGTTTGATTAAAAAACTGCCCATCGCGATTTGATAGCCCGCGATGAGGATTGAGAACGAAGGAAGGAACCATTTTTCAAAAATTCTTAAACGATTCTGCGCTACAGCGAAATATTCTGATTGCCTTTTTTGTGCTTCGAATATTGTATCGCTCTGGCTTGTTTGAGCAAGCTGGGCAATGTCGAATTTTTCCTGTTCAGCAAATGCCCTCTGATAGAAATGAATTGTGAGGATTGCCCAAATGACCGCCGCCGCTAAGATTTGCCAGCTTAAAGCGTACAGGGCAAAAACGCCTGTTACCTTGCTTAAAATAAAACAAGCGGGGAAAAAAATAATACTTAAAATGAGCGCAATCAGGCAGACAACCGCTGCCTTTTTTTCTTCTGTCTGCATTAGGACCCCTTATTCATCCTTAAAATTAGATTTCTGCCCTCCAGGGCATCCGATAAAAACAGGTAAACATTATGAACCTATTTTCGGTGCCCAGAGTATACAATAAAGTTTCTTTACTACAAGTATAAAAGTCGCTAATATACCAATAACATCTTATTCGTAAACTGTTAATGGAAAAAATATGTTTTATAAATTTTATTCAATCGCAAAAAACACATTCGTAGAAATCATTCGACAGCCGGTATACGCAGTTATAATCGCTGCTGCTGTGTTCTTATTCTTTATAAGTCCATCGCTAACGATGTACTCATTAGACGACGACAATAAGCTCTTACGAGAGATAGGGCTATCTACGCTCTTTTTAGCTGGATTGTTCATATCGATTTTTTCCGCTTCTACGTCCATTACAGAAGAATTTGATACCAAAACAATAATTACTACACTATCTAAACCAATACCCCGATTTTTGTTCATTTTAGGCAAATTTTTTGGTGTGATAGCTGCCGTTATTCTTGCCCATTTTATCTTTACCGTTGCCTTAATGATGTCAATCAGGCATGGGGTTATGTCAACAGCATCGGATACTCACGATTTGACGGTTATTATGTGCAGCGGAGTTTCGCTAGGCCTTGCCATACTCATAAGTGCTTTTCTTAACTACTCTTACGACTTCAAATTTACATCCACAGCGGTGGTTTTGCTCTCGATTTTTGCCGCTATTTCTATAATTTTCCTGTTTTTCATTGATAAAGACTGGAAATTCTACCCTGCTAAAAACGGCTTTAATATATTAGATGTTTATGCCTCGGTGCTGTTATTAATGGCATTATTCATTATTACATCGGCCGCGATCATGTTTTCAACCCGCTTTAATGTGCTTATCACACTTAGCAGCTGTATTGGATTATTTTTACTGGGTCTGGTCAGCGATTATGTTTTCGGCAGACTGGCAGATGTGCATATTTGGGCTAAAGTTGGAAAAATTATTATACCCAGCTTGCAGGTGTTCTGGATAACCGATGCGATATACGAAGAAGGCGTAAAAATCTCCTTCAACTATATAATGTCGTGCGGATTGTATGGCCTGTTCTATTCGGCCGCGTTTATCTTCCTGGCAGTCGCATTATTCCAACGCCGTCAAATAGGATAAACCTTTTAGCCACCCCCTCTGAATTTTATTTCAAGGAATAAAATTCCTGAAGATTCGGGGGCTTTAGCTTCGCTTCAGCAAAGGCATGAAGGCACAAAGTATTATATGTATTTTTTCTTAGTGTCTTGGTGTCTTAGTGGCTACGTTAGTATCAATTCAACAGCGGTTTCGTCGCAGTTATCCTGCTTTGTGCATCTGGAGCAATCGCTCCAAACCTTCATTGGAAGCGTTTTTTTATCGACTACGGCAAAGCCATTTTTCTCAAAGAATTTCGGGGCAAGCGTAAGAGCGAAAACCTTTTTTACTCCGAGATTTTTTGCCTGCTCAACTGCTTTTTCGACCAAAGCTTTGCCAATGCCCTTATTCTGATAAGTTTCATCAACGGCCAAAGATTTGATTTCGGCCAGGTCGAACCAAATAACCTGCAAGGCGCAGCAGCCGATGACTTTGGCGTCTGCCTCAACAACGGTGAACATTTGCAGATTGTCAAAAATGTAGGCTTTGGAGCGGAACAGCATCTTATCCAACTGCGCGTAGCGAGTTATGAGCGAAAAAATTATATCAACATCGTTTACTGTGGCATTTCTTACTATCATATTGGAGGAATATAAACAGAATCTACAAATTTGCAATCACGAATATATGCAATTATTAAAAATATGCGCAAGAGGAAAATTGCGCATTCTTTGAAAAAAGTGATTCAAAATGACACAAAAAAGTGTGAAAAAAGCAAAAAAAAGTGTTCAAAAAGCGTCAAAAGGTATTCAAAAAGTGTTTGAAAAGTAAAGGCAAAAGAGCCAATTTGGATACTACCCAAAAAAACCCAGGACTATAAAGTCATGGGTTTTAGGAGGAGGTAAAATAAATTTTTAATTATTAATTTTGAATTTTTAATGAAACGTTATTTACCATAAATAAGTTTTAACTGTTCTTCAGATGGCATTTTGGGATAGCGTTCGCCTTTGGGGCCGACAAATTCAGTGCCTTCCTTTTTCAATTTAATGACTGTTTTCGAGCCGTCATTTTTTGTAATTTCAAAATTCAAATCCTTCGGGCTGTTATCTGTCGAGTTGCCGTACAGAAGCTTGAGCTGATCTTCGGTCGGCAGAGTATTATATAGTTCGCCTGCAGGGCCTATATAGCCATCATCAACTTTTTGCAATGTAATTGGCGTCTTAGTTCCATCAGGAGTTGATAACCAGACGACCGTACTGCCGTTGTCGACTTTTTCAACCTTCTGGCCATAAATCATTTTCAACTGATCTTTAGTTGGAACGTTCGGATAATGTTCGCCTTTAGGACCGACGTAATCTTCACCTTCCTTATTGAGCACGATTGGAAGATTGTCTTCGACCCAGACTGTAACGCTGCTATTATCCTGCTGGGGAGCGTTTGACTTCAAACCATATTGAACACGCAATTGTTCTTCTGTGGGCATAGCTGGATAGTATTCGCCGGATGGGCCAATGAAGCCGGGGCCTGATGGAGTCAGCGTAATTGGTGTTTGCGAACCATTATCATTATTGAGCCAGACTGTAAAGTTGGAGGGTTTAGCCTGTACTGTATGAACGCCATACAGAACTTTCAAATCATCTTCTGTAGGCAGAGTGGCATAATATTCGCCGCGCGGGCCTTTGTAGCCGCCGTTGGATGCGACGAGTTTGATTTCGGTTTTCGAGCCGTTGTCATTCGTAATCCACATAACGACAACTTGCGGCGGAGCGGGAGTTTGAACGATAACTTCCTTTTCAACAACTACCGGAGCAGGCGCAACGTAAACAGGAGCAGGCTCTACTACGACAACTCGGCTTGGCGGATAAACATAGACAGGTTCAACCGGAGGCGGAGCGATGACCAGACCGAAACTAAAGTCCCAATGCGAGCTATGGCCGCCATGACGATAACCGCCATGATGGCCGCCGCGAGCAAACGCGTCAATTGGAAGAGCTAAAATCATAGCTGCTGTTAAGGTTAGCATTAATATTTTTTTTAACATTGTTTTTCCCTTTCGCTGATCTCAAATTTCAAATCTCAAATTTCAGATTTCTGTAATATTAGTGCATTGCGTTTTTCAATGGTAACATATTTTGCGAGCAGTTTCTTTATGTACCTGAATTTGCTGTAGTTACGTAAATTATTTTTAATTCTTCGGCTGTAGGCAAATTGAAGTATTTTTCACCTCTTGGGCCGATGTATTCTGAACCTTCTTTTGTCAGAACTACGATCTTTTCAATGCCGTTGACTTTGCCGAGATAATAAATCAGATTATTTCTCACCGGCGGAGGTGAATACAAGCCATAAAGAGGTTTTAATTGATCCTGGGTCGGCATCGCGGAGTAGAACTCCCCTTTCGGGCCTATGAAGCCATCGGCGGTCGGCGTAAGTTTGATTTCTGTTTGAGAGCCATTGTTGTTGGTAATCAGAATCGTAACAATCTGCGGTTCTATCATTTCCGCAATCGGAGGCTGAATCATTGGGACAGGGCCGAAACGCGGCCGATGGAAGAACCGTTGGGAATGCCAGTCCCAGAAGTTGTCAAACGCAAAGATGTTTTCAGTGAATAACGTTATCAAAAGAATTGTAACAAAATTTATTCTCTTTGCCATTTGTGTACTCCCTTCAAATCATATCCGATTCCGTAAGAACTGTGTTCTCAACCCGAAAATGGTAACAACATTAGCCACTAAGACACAAAGACACAAAGTTGATTGATATAAATAAAAAACCCCGGCGTTAACCGGGGTTTATAAAGTCAGGAGTAAAGTATTTTTTAACGGCCATGATGTCGGCTGTAATGGCGATACCCATGATGATATCCGTATGAAGGAGCACAATACGCGGGCCTATAATAGGCTGGGCGATATGCCGGCCGATAGTAATATGCCGGATAGTACACAACCGGCGGTGCAACTACAACGGGCTGCGGTGCGACAATAACAGGTGCGGGTCGATAGTAATAACCGCCGCCGCCAATTTGTATAGAAATTCTTGTGCGTGCAAATGTAGTACCGGTTAAACCCAGGACGATTAAAGCCATCAAACAAATTGTAATTTTTTTATTCATTGCAGTTCCTTTCAAAATTCCGTTTCCACCAGAATAGTGCATTGAGTGCTGCAATGGTAACATTTAAATTGGAACCGCGAATGAACACGAATAAACAATTTATTTTACGAGGTTTTGGAATTCCTGTATGAGTCTTTTCGTATATTTGCCGGGTTTTCCGTCGCCAATTATCTGATTATCAAATTTCAC
>JBDKUM010000139.1:0-2477 GCA_039679715.1 Phycisphaerales bacterium | reverse complement strand
ATTTTTGGCGAACTGACGGGACTGAAGAAGGCACTTATATAATTCAGGATGTAGAACCTTCGCCGGGTGAAATGGGTACTGCCAAGAATTGCGTGTTTTTACGTGCATCCGACCAAACACATGGCGGGGAATTATGGATGTATCTGCTCAATGGCAACTGTGTTGACGCTTTGCAAGTTACCCCGGGCAATCTTTATTCTCATACAAATTATGGCGCAACAGGAAATCTGGTATCAAATTGTGCTTATAATGATTACTCCGATGTTTGGTATTCATTTAAGCCGACAACGCCCGGTCAATATACGATTAATGTTATTAGCGATGATTTTGATACCACACTGGCAGTATATAACGCTTGCGGCGGAAACATCATTGATTGCAACGATGATTTCAATGGCTACTCGGATTCACTTATAACGCTTGACGCGGTAAAAGGTAAAACTTATTACATACGGGTTGCCGGTTATAACGGCGGTATGGGTCTTTTTGATTTTTGGATCGATGCAGGTTCGTGCACCGAATATATTTCCAGCGACCTTAATATGGATTGTGCCGTCAATATGGAAGATTTTGTGATTATGGCGAGCGAATGGCTTTCCTGCCGCAAAGCGCCTTCAAATTTATGTAACTAATTATTTGGTATTATTTGTTTAAGGCTGTCGGTTTTGCCAATGTAGGCGGAATAGTCTTTGCTGAACCATCAGGATTTTTGCCGTAGTCAAAGCCTAGAGTTGTCAGCATTTTTCCAGAACCTGCTGCTGAACCGAATAAACCATTGCTTTCAGCAAGCAGTGATGACAAATCTTTATCCAATGCCCGTTTGAAGTTGCCATTCCAATCCGGGATAAAATTCTGTACGTATTTATCGCCCTGGATAATGACTGTAACAAGTTCGTTCTTGTCAGTATCTTTGAGGGTTCCTTGTCCCTGGATGTATCTTTGAACGACAACTGAAAACAGAGAAGAAAAATATCTGCCCATGATTTTCGTGCTGTCGGTATCGGTCTTAATTCTTTCAGCCATTGCTTTTAGAATTGTATCTTCTGACATTTCATCCTGAACATTCCACGCAAGATAAAGGTCAATACGTTTTTGCGCGATAGAAGTTAAAATATTATTGCCTGCGTTATCTTTAATTGCCGAAGCGAATTGAGCGTATATAGTTAAAATATCGGATAATTTTTCATTTTGTACAGCCTTCAGAATTTTACCGGCAATTTCTTTCCTGTCAGATTCACTGCCGGCATTAAGAGCGGTAATCAGGGCATTGCTGCTAAAATTGTTCGCTGCCCAATACCGAGTCATCACATTTTCATCCTGCAAATAATTTAATGCTGATTTAGAAATTTCGATTTTTCCCATATCGTAAGCGAGAATGAGTAAATTCGTGGTGAGAATGTTTTTACGGTTGATATCGGTAATGGCGCTTACTTTTTGAAGTGCATCTGAAAATTTTGGTTGAAAAGCTGTAAGGAATTTTGAATCGTATAAAATTTTGCCGCTTGAGGTCGAAGCAACACTTCTACTAACAATAGTATTTCGCAGAGCACCGATATCTGAAAAATCCGATTTATTCAATAATTCATTAAAAGCTTCATTAATGAAATCTTCGATAATGGTTATATCGCTTTCGGCAATGGCTTCTTTATTTCTGACCGCGTCTATCTGGGTAGTAGTAACAGCAAAAAGGGGATTAACCCAAACAAGGTTAAGAATGACGAGTAAAAGTATGCAGCTTATTGAGATTTTCTTATTGTACATAGTTATAAATCCTGTAAAAACTTGAAAATAGGTAAAATAGAGTAATCAAAATCATGGTTTCTGTCAAGTTATTTAGTTAATTCTCAATTTTAGTACTCTTATTTACTCTTTAATTAAAATTTTGGCTGGATATTTAGCTTATTTTTATTAAAATCCATAGCTCGAACAGGAAGTTCGGCTGTATAAGCATTAGTCAAAAATATCAGGAAAACATGAATAGATACTTTTTAATTCTTATTTTGGTTCTTTCCAATTTTATCGTTGGAACGCAGGGTGCGGATTCTCCAAATGCAATAAGCATGATCGCTGTAAATACAACCAAATCTGAACCCAACGACACTAATGATACAAACAGTACAGATTTGATGAATGTTGCCGAGGTTGAAGGCCCCAACAGTCCTGAAGGCTACATTGGCGGCGATGCCTTTAATCTCCAATTTTCAACCATTTTCAAAGATTATGTCAATAGCAGCGGTTATGTAAATTACTCAAAACTTCGGCGGCATCGTAATGTATTAAATAATATGCTTGGCAGACTGGCAAATCTTGAGCCGGAAGTTTTCATTACATGGTCGAGAAATGAAAAAATCGCGTTCTGGATAAATACATACAACGTTTGTACATTAAAAGGCATAGTCGATAATTACCCGATTAATCCTTCACGTTTCATGCTGCTTTTTTATCCGGCCGATAGTGTTATGCATATTGAAGGTCTT
>JBDKUM010000138.1:0-3094 GCA_039679715.1 Phycisphaerales bacterium | reverse complement strand
CTTAATCTGCTCTCTATTACCGGCCAAAACAGGAATTGTTTTGGCTGTTATTCCGGAATGTATATTGCCATCCCCATCCTGGATATCACACCCGACAATATCCTGCTGAAACATTTTGCCCAAACTGATCCCCAGCACCGCAGCGGTATTGGCTACCAATCCCAGCGGCAGTTCTTTATTAATCACCATAACAATTTTCACTAGTTGACTCCTCCTTTTTTTCTTATGGTAGCAAAATAGACAGGGCCTGTCTTGTAAAAAATTGATGACACCGATCGGTGCCATCAATTTTTTACATAAACTTTTTATATTGATCCGGCGTTATCCCGGTATAGCTTTTAAACACCTTACTAAAATGACTTTGATCATAAAAACCGGCAGCCAACGCAACCTCCACCAAATCCTTCTGTTTGCACAACTCTTTTTTCGCATAATTGACTCTCAGTAAGGTTTGATACGTGTGCGGCGGTATCTGAAACGATTCTTTAAATAAACGGATAATGTAGAATTTATTTAAGCCGGAAGCCTGTTCCAATTGTTCCAAGGTAATCTTCTCCAAAAAGCAGCTATGTAAATATTCCCTGATTTTTTTCAGCTTAGGCTGCTCTTTTTTACCGTTCCTATTTCCTGGCGTCTGTCTACCAGTCAGCGACTCTTCGAAGACAGCGATTAGGTTTGCTTCCTTTTCCAACGGACCATCATCACTTTTTAACCTTTCCATCAGCCTGTCGATCCTCTGAACAGTCCCCTGAGCCGGAATTTTTTTAACCATTGGCCCATTGAACGGCAAGCTGCCTTTGCTTTTCATAAATTCCCGGACCCAATCGCGATGGATGTACAGCATTTTATACTGCCACAGGTCCCGCTTTATCGGATTACAGGCATGGATCAACTCCGGCGGAAAAAAGACCATCGTACGAGGCTGTATCGCATCAACCTTTCCCTCATGCCAGCAGCGACTGTTCCCTTGACCGACGAGACCGACCGAATATTCTTCGTGAGCGTGCTTTTTATAAGACAATTCGCTGGTATTACACGATTTCAACTCAAAAAAGGGCAAATCTTTATCATGATAAAACTGTACTCCGCCCATGATACCGTCCTCTCATCCAATATAATAGATAAATAATTGTATCAACAATCTCGTTCTATTTCATTGTGCGATCCTTGAACTTGGCCATTTCATCCAATATGACGGCAATTCCATCATTGACGTCGTGAAGGGTAGCCCTGCTCATGCACAGCTTTAAAATTTTATCATTATAATAAGCATCGAGATAATTTTCACGGATATCATGAATAATGATATTTTCCTTATAGAGCTTTCTAATAAAATTGCCAACGTCAGCATGATTGAGAATTTCGCAGCAGGCAAAAAAGCCCGAATCGGGAATGTGCCAGCAAACATGAGCAATATCTGCCGCTTTGACTTTTTCCTTGAGTAACGCCATTTTTTGTTCATACAGATTCCGTATTCTTTTTTTGTGCATTTTAATCATTCCACATTTTATATATATTGCTAATGCTCCCTGAGACAAAACAGATGTACCCAAGTCGGCCCATTTCTTATGCGATGCAAAAGAATTTACCAGAATCTTGGGTAGTACAACAGCAGCCACTCTAAGACCCGGCAGCACCGATTTTGAAAAGCTTTTAATATAGATCACTCGGGAATTCATATCTTCATAGTACAGAGGAGCGGATCTATCATGCAAGGCCAAATCGCCGAAAGAATCATCTTCAATAATATACACATCATATTTGTCGGCAAGTTCTACGATTTGTTTCGTATCATTTTTAGACAAGCTGATTCCCAATGGATTATGGAATCTCGAATTGGTATAAAAGCATTTGATATTCCCGCCGGCAAATATTTCCTCAAGCTTATTGAAGTCGATGCCATTAAAATTCCGCTCGATCCCAACGACCGGGACAGAATTCATCGCCAGCGCTTTTGGGTTGCTCCACTAAAACAGCGGTCTTATTGTTCACAAATTTCATGGCCGTCAAAATCGAAATTGCCTGCTGTGCACCTGTCGTAATAAATACCTGCTCAGGATTAGCAAACACTTGATATTCCTGCAGATACTTGACCAGCACATCAATTAAGCCCGGCAGACCCTGGGCATTCGAATAGTTAAAAAGAGCATATTGATATTGGTCAATTGCCTGATTCAAACAATGCTGGAACTCCGTGTAAGGCAATGCTTCTTCACAAGGCGCTGCTACAGCAAAATCAATCATACGGGAATTCGACACTTTATCGGCTTGTTTTACTAAAAAATAGCCCTTCTGCGGAACCGAATATACAACATGCTTCTTCTGCAATTCGAGGTAAGCCCGTACTACCGTTTCTTTGCTGCACTGAAATAAGTCTGCCAATTTTCGTATCGTTGGCATCTTCCAGGCAGACCTTATTTCATGGTTAGCTATTTTCGCCAATAAATAGTCAACGATTTCACTATACTTAGCCATTGCCGCCCTCACTCATTCTCTGTGTACTGGTACAGCCAGATAATTCCTTAATTGCTATAAAAATGCTTTTGTTTTATATTATTAGTGTACTACGTAGATACAAATAAGTCTTGTTTTTAATAGAAAAGGAGCGATACTATGTTCATTTTGATTCTAAGGTATACGAGCCCTCTTAATGAAATTGATCTTGCCCTGCCAGCTCACATTAAGTATTTAGAAAAATACTATTCACTGCAAAAATTTATTTGTTCCGGCCCACAGACCCCGCGAATTGGCGGAGCCATTTTGTGCACTGCAAAAAACCTTGATGAGGTTAAAATCATAATCAAAGATGATCCCTTTTATTATAAAAATCTGGCACAATATGAAATCGTTGAGTTTTCCCCGACAAAATTTGCTGATGAACTAAAGCCCTTGCTTGTCTAATACAAGCTGGACAGCTTAAAATGAGATCAATTCCCCATCCGCCGGAATCAGCACCCTCCCGGCGGATTGTTCACTTTTTAAGTGTTCCCGGAAGTCCGCCCGGGTGACCAGGCAATGATTGATTGCTTCCAGATGAACCACCATCACTGTAGTCTCGGGCGCAAACCGCAAAACTCCTGCTGCATCCTCAGCC
>JBDKUM010000137.1:0-12827 GCA_039679715.1 Phycisphaerales bacterium | reverse complement strand
AATGCCGCGGAAACGCATCATTGGGGCTTTTCGGCATTCTTCCATTTGCTCGAAAGCACCGCCTTTTGCAATCGCTTTTTGCCAGCCCTCGATAGTATCCAGGCCATGCAGAACAAATAAATCTGCTCTTTCGATTTGAAGTCTTGCCAGGCTTGCTTCGATTTGCGGCCGAACAGGATCATCGTGTTTATCGATTTTGTCTATAACGAAAAGTTTATCACGAAAGCCTTTGATGGCTTTGCCGACAATAGTTTCACTATAGCCATCTTCATAGCAAGGATCAGTATCGATAATATTCAGGCCGGCCTTTAATGCACGCCTGATGGTTGCGGAACATTCTTCGACAGGAATTTTCCGGTCTGCGATGTCTCCGATGCCTAGTTGTGTAACGTTGAAACCTGTTTTGCCGAGTTCTCGTCTGGGTGCGAAGCGGAAATTACGAGATTTTTTCATCATAATAAAAGACTTCCTAACATCGAAGTATAGATTCCCTGCATAATATTTCGTAATGCGGTTACGGTTGCGAAGCTCGTTTCGTTTGACGGGCATCGTTTATCGAAATCTTTTCCGAGAACAGGTTTGCACAAAGGGGATAGATTCCCCCGTCAGCATGTTTCCGCTTCGCTCCAACCTTCTGCGAGGGAATGACAGAGGGCGCGAAGTGCGGCAGAACGATTGAGATTGCCACGGCCTTTCAGGCCTCGCAATGACATTTGTGCGACGATACCACAATAGCAATTAGACATTTAAGCCGTATTCTTTCAGAAGTTTTCGCAAGGTTTCTTTTTGGCCTGCTTCGAGCGGCGTCATGGGCAATCTCATTTCTTCTGAAGACATGCCAAGCATTGCCATTGCAGCTTTAACCGGTATCGGGTTTGTCGCGATGCCGAGCATTGTTCGTGAAAGTTTAAATAGTTTGTTGTGCCATTTTCTTGCGGAGACCAAATCCCCTTCGAGAATCAAATCTGTCATAGCTTTTACATCGCCTGGGACGATATTGGCAACAACGCTGATAACGCCTTTGCCGCCGACAGAACAAATCGGGAGAGTAAGCGAATCATCGCCTGAAAGGATTGTGATATCGCAGAGATTGGCGATTTCGCTTGAGACGTCAAGTTGGCCGGTTGCTTCTTTGACCGCAACGATATTTTCGATTTTTGCAAGACGCGCGATTGTTTGCGCTGTCATACCTGCACCGCATCTGCCGGGAATATTGTAAAGCACTATCGGCAAATCGACTTCTTCAGCGATAGCGGCGAAATGCTGGAAAAAGCCTTCCTGCGTGGGTTTATTGTAATATGGAGTAACCTGCAAAGTCGCATCGGCTCCGACTTTTTTCGCGAAAGCCGTCAGCTCGATAGCTTCGGCTGTGCTGTTTGAGCCTGCGCCGACGATTACCGGCACTTTATGGTTGACGAGTTTTACAACGCGTTCGATAACCTGTTTGTGTTCGGGATGCGAAAGCGTTGGCGATTCGCCGGTCGTTCCACATGGAACGATGCCGTCAGTTCCGCTTTTAAGATGGAATTGAATCAACTCATCAAGTGTATTGAAATCTACTTCGCCGTGATTGAACGGCGTAATTAATGCGACCATTGAACCGTTATACATTTTAAACTCCTAATTAAACCACGGATTACGCGGATTTTCACTGAAATATAAACAGCGTGGGCTAAAGCCCACCCTACAAACTATATAAAATCCGAAATCCTAATATCTAAATCCTAAACAAATCCAAATTACAAAATTTTAATTTTCAAAAAATAAACGCACTGCTGAAAATAATGTTATGCGCAATTTTTGAGAATCTTAATATAAGCTTTGACAGTTGCGGTCAATCCCATATCAAGAGCGTCGGCAATCAAAGCATGTCCGATAGAGACTTCCATAACCGGTTTTACATTTTTACAGAAATAGCCAAGATTATCAAGATTCAAATCATGGCCGGCGTTTACGCCAAGGCCGATTTTATTCGCATGTGCGGCGGCGGCGGCAAAATCAGCGGTGAGGTTTTCCAGATTTTTTTTCGCGGAAAATGCGCTCGCGTACGGCTCGGTATATAATTCTATTCTATCAGCGCCGATTTTTTTGGCCATCTCAATTGTCTCAATAACAGGGTCAACAAAAAGACTTGCCCTGATTCCGAGCGATTTTAACTTGTTTATGACAGGTATGAGACGGTCGCAGTTTTCCTTGTTCAGATCCCAGCCGTGGTCTGAAGTTACCGCTCCGGGCATATCAGGTACAAGTGTCGCCTGAGTGGGCTTGATATCGGGCATTAAATCCATGAATTTGCCTGTGAACGGATTGCCTTCGATATTATATTCCACGCTGCTGACAACGGGCTTTAAATCGTAGACATCAGAATACCTGATATGGCGTTCATCGGGCCGGGGATGGACAGTAATGCCGTACGCACCGGCTGCGATGCATGTTTTTGCGGCTTTGATAACGTTCGGTATATCGAGCGAACGCTGATTTCTCAAAAGCGCAATTTTATTCAGATTTACACTTAATTTAGTCATAAGTTATAAGGCACAAGAGCATAAGTCATAAGGGCTGTTGAAACCAGAAAAATGTTACCAAAAACCTCTATGGGCGGCAAGGGAAAAACCCCTTTTAAATATCGCTAATTTAGGTTATTATACAGAGCTATGGAAATTAAGGGTAAAACCGCGTTAATTACAGGGGCAACAGGCAAGCTCTGCCGGGCGATTGTGCTTTCGCTTGCGGAGGCGGGTGTAAACTGCATTTGCGTTTACAACAAGAATAAAAAGATGGCGGATGCTCTCAGGGCGGCACTTGATGAAAAAGGTGTCAGGAGTCTTTTTGTTCAGGCGGATATTTCCAGTCAGGCGGGCGTTGATAAAGTGTTTGCGAAGCTGAAAAAATTCGATCGGCCGGAGATTCTGATTAACGGTGCAGCGGTTTTCGAGAAAATGCCGGTTAGTAAAATAAATTTCGATTATGTTCGCAAAGTGTTTGATATAAATTTTTCGGCGGCAATGATTTTCATTCAAAAGTTCGTTGAAACAGCATTGAAAAAGAAAGAATCATTAAAGCCGATTGCAAAAATAATAAATATTACGGACGCGACAATTGAGAAACCTCCGAAAGGTTACAGTGTTTATTCGGCGACGAAAGCGGCATTAGCTTTTGCGACAATCTCATTAGCTAAAGAGTTGGGGCCGGATATTACCGTAAACGCAGTCGCGCCGGGGCTTGTTCATTGGCAAAAAGGCGCAACGCTTGAACTGAAAAATAAAATCCTTTCGCATATTCCGATGAAGCGTGCGGGATTGCCTGAAGAAATTGCACATGCAGTAAAATTTCTGCTCGAAAATGATTATATCACGGGCAGAACGATCAGTATCGATGGCGGGTGGACTTTATGACGCTTAATAGTGCGAACAAAATTACGATTTTCAGAATATTAACGATTGTTCCATTTGTAATTTGCATGCTGAAAGTGAATGAACCCGGATATGGCCCGGCGATGCGTTATATTTCATTGTTTCTGCTTGTGTTGATGGGTTTAAGCGATGCGTACGACGGTTATGTCGCGCGGAAAAAACATGAAATTACGCGTCTTGGCTCATTTCTCGACCCGATGGCTGATAAGTTACTGGTCGCAAGCGCGTGTTTGCTTTTGACAATTAAAAATACTGCGATTGACGGTTTCAGGCTTCCGCCTACGGTCGCGGTTTTGATTATCGGCAAGGATTTTTTCCTGCTGATGGGATTTATGGTTCTTTATTTTTTGACAATGCAGGTTAAAATAATACCAGCTTATATCGGCAAGCTCGCGACAGTGCTGCAAATTTCAATGGTGGGCTGTATACTTATCGCACCCGATGTTTCGGCTGTTTTTGGCGGATGGATCTGGTTTTTGCGATTTTTGTGGTGGTCTGCCGCGGCGACTGCGGTTTTGGCGACGCTTATTTACATTCACGCCGGAACAAGGTATATTGAAGATTTTGAAACTAAATGATTTAATGAAAGTAAAATAATTAAAGGCTAACAACCAACGACTGCTATGATAGAATTTAGTAATATTCCTGAAATACTTGAAGATTTGAAAAACGGAAAAATGATTGTCCTTGTCGATGATGAAGACAGGGAGAATGAAGGCGATCTTGTCTGCGCGGCAGAAAAGGTAACGCCGCAGATGATAAATTTTATGGTTCGCCATGCGGGCGGGCTTATTTGTCTTCCGATGACGGGCGATCAATGCGACAGGCTCGGGCTTTATCCGCAGGCGGTTGAAAATACCGCCAAGCTCGGCACGGCTTTTACAGTCAGTATCGACGCGACAAACGGAATCACAACCGGAATAAGCGCCGCTGACAGGGCACATACAATCCGTGTTTCAATCGCAGATAACGCGAAAGCTTCAGACCTGGCTCGGCCGGGGCATATATTTCCGTTGCGAGCAAAGGACGGCGGCGTTCTTGTTCGTGCGGGCCAGACGGAGGGCTCGGTTGATTTGATGAAACTTGCGGGAATGAAACCTGCGGGTGTGATTTGCGAAATTATGAACGAAGACGGATCGATGTCGCGAGTGCCGCAGCTTCTGGAATTCTGTGAAAAATTTAATCTTAAGATAACGTCTGTCGCGAAGCTTATCGAATATCGTTTGCAGCGCGAGAGCCAGATTAAACGCATTCAATCAGTTTTTCTGCCGACGGATTACGGTGAATTTCAGCTTGTCGCGTTTCAAAGTATTACCGATATCGAACCGCATCTTGCGCTGTGCAAGGGTGATGTCGGCAAAGTCGATAAAGATGGAAAGCCGGTCGTGATCGATGAACCTGTACTGGTTCGAGTGCATTCGGAATGTCTTACGGGCGATTTGTTCCATTCGCAGCGATGCGAGTGCGGTTTTCAGCTTATCTCGGCGATGAAGATGATTGAAAAAGAAGGACGCGGAGCGATAGTTTATTTGCGACAGGAGGGCAGGGGTATCGGTCTTGCCAATAAGCTTCATGCGTATAAACTCCAGGAGCAGGGACTTGATACGGTTGAAGCGAATCTTAAACTTGGGTTCAGCGCTGATAAACGCGATTATGGAATCGGCGCACAAATAATCCGTGATTTGGGATTAAGGCAGGTGCGAATTTTAACAAACAATCCGAAAAAAATTTCAAGGCTGGAAGTATACGGCATCAAAGTTGTCGAGCAGATTCCGCTTTTGGCGGTTCCCGGCCCGTATAATAAAAAATATCTTAAAACTAAGAAACTTCGATTTGGCCATATTTTGAGTGAGGATTTATGATTAGAAACACAATTGTTTTCGCCTTAGCAGGATTGATGTCTTTATTTTTGGGTTGTGAAGTTTCACAAAAAGCAGTGAATTCACCAAACGGTACGATTCCAAAGAATTGCATTTTTATTCCTCAGAAAATAAGTTTTAATCAATTAACCGAATTTTCCAAACCATGGCAAATAACCGCTTATATCGATGTTTCGGACCAATTCAATTCGCGTTTGAAATCTCCTGCAATCTGGCGTTTTGAGCTGTATTCAAAAGCGCCGCGATCTTCGGACCCGGCTGGCGGAAGAATCAAGCTTTGGCCTGATTTGGATTTGACGGACGCGAAAGAAAATAATGCGCTATGGCAGGATTATTTACGATGTTATAAATTCGAGCTGAATGTGGAAAATGAAATTCCGCAAGGCGATACTTATATTTTTGAGGCTGTTTGTTTCACCGCCGAAGGCAAACGTTTATCAGATAGTTTCGAATTAAAAAAATAAATGAGCATCGATAAACTTTTCGACGGCATCGCGGGGCGATACGATTTATTTAATCGAGTATCATCGCTGGGGCTGGATAAATCATGGCGACGGAAGCTTTCGGCTTCATTGAAATCGCAAAGACATTTGAAAATTCTCGATGTCGCTGTCGGAACAGGTGATATTTTATTATCGCTTTACAGCGGCGGCTGTGATATTTCATTTGCGGCAGGCATTGATCCTTCTGAAAATATGTTGGCAATCGCGGAACGAAAATTAAAATCGCGGAGTGTTGAATTCAAACAAGCCACCGCAGAGCAAATTCCTTATCCTGAAAATTATTTCGACGCGGCAACATGCGCGTTTGGCGTGAGGAATTTTGCGGACGCGGATAAGGGGTTGCAGGAGATGTTTAGAGTTTTGAAACCCGGGGGACAAATTTTGATTCTTGAATTTTCACGGCCGGCAAATCCATTCGTAAGATTTATTTATTCTATTTATTTGAACTATTACATTCCTTTGCTTGGAAAAATTTTAACAGGTCAATATGCTGCTTATAAGTATTTAAGCCGAACGATTCAATCGTTTCCATCGGGAAATGACTTTTGCATGATCATTCAAAAAGCGGGTTTTGCTGACGTAAAACATGAGCCTTTGAGTTTTGGCATTGTGGGCCTTTATACTGCGAAAAAACAGGCAAATTAGAATTCGCACTTTTTCAGGTTGTAATGTTTTCTATCCTGAAAGAGCAGCCTCCTGATTTTTGGCAGACGGGTAAGTACAGATATATCGCCATCGAGGATGTTTGTCGATTCGATTAAGTCCACTTGTGTAAGATTTTTAAGATTGCATAAAGGCTTAAGACTTTCAATTTTGCCGCTATTGGTGAAACGTAACTTTTCTAGCGATGTTAATTTTCCGATAATCTCTAAATTATTAATTTTTCTGCATGTGTCCAGTTCGAGAGTTTTGAGATTCTTTAGAGTTTCAAGTCCGTCTATATTTTTAAGTTTTGTTGCACCATAAATTCCAAGGAAATTCAGATTCGATAAGTTTTCTAAGTTTCCAATGGATTCTATTTTCGGCATTTTCAGCGATATTTTTTCAAGCGATTCTATTTTTGAAATTTCAGAAAGGTCTTTGCTTGCGGGGGTCTACATGTAGATGAATAATTCTTTTAAATTTGATAATTTATCCAGAGCGATTACGCCTTTACGCCAATAAATAGAAAGATTTTCAAGTTCCCGAAATTGCGTTAAGTTGATAGGCGTTTTGTCGTAACATGAAATTGTCAATTCTTTAAGGTTTCTCAAATAATGAATTTCATCAAGACTATAATCAGGGTAATCCAAAATTTCGAACGCTAGCAAATGTGTCAAATCTTTTAATAATGAAAGATTTTCGGCTTTATAGCCTTTGGCGTAATTAAGCTCAAGTTCTTTGATGTCTTTGTCGATGCAGTATCCAATTATCTCTTCTGTCAGCTTTGAACAGAGGATTAATCTTTTGCCGTATTTGCCGTTTTTAATAGTAAATTTTTTCATCGTCTCATCAGATTACTTCTTGCGGGACCGATTGCGTTTCTAACATTTTCGAGATTTTTAACGCCGCCAAGTCTGTCTATCCTCGTTTGCTCGGCAATTTCTCTCGCAATTTTGCCGCCTGTAACCTGCGTAGTTTTAACAGTTTTTAAATCATTTGCAAGCAATTTTCCGCTGTTGACGTGCTCTGCGATTCTGCGAGGTATGTTTGATGACTGGCCGACATAAGTTTTTCCCGATTGCGAGGTGAATTCGTAAATTCCCTGCTGTGCGGATTTCGCGGCCTGTCCGCTTCCAGTTCCGGCAGTTACAACGGTTATTAAACCGTTTCCGCCGAGAAATTTGCTTGCATCATGCGCGTTTTCGGATTCATGAACAATCAAATCTCTCGACCAGTCCGGCGAAGGGGTATATCCAAGCTGTTTGTCGTAAATCAAAGCTCCGCTGCTGTTCCATATTCCAGTAGCGAGATTCATTGTCGAAACAGCGGCATCCTGCACGCCATTGACAGTATTTAAAAGTCCTTGCGCTGTTCCCGCCAATGTTCCGATAGCGGCGGCTTTGGCGCACTCGGAATTTATTTGCTTATCGTACTCCAAAGCCTTGCGATAGAGTTCAAAACATTTTTCGGCTCTGCGGCAATTTGGATTTAGAGCGCCGGCGATACATTTTCTTGCCTTGCAGTCGCTATTGATTTTGTTACAGCTTTTTTTAAGTTCGTCTGTTAATTTTTCAGCGGCTGTTCTGATTTGGCCTTTGCCTATCAGGAATTTTATTTCTTCGACAAGACTGCTTTTAAGCCCCAGCCTGTCTGTTAACATTACAGGATTGTTTTTCGCGTATGTGTATAAATTGAAACCATCGGCAAAAAGCAGCGGGTCAGTGCTTAAGAATATACCGAGGTCGGGGTCGTAATACCTGTTTACGCAATAATATTTTTCGATTTGATGATCATAGAACATGCCGGCAAACATAAATTCGGTTTTGCCGCTGACATGGTCTGGTTTGCCGAATGCGTCATAATAGAAGAATTCCCTGTTTTGAGTGTTGTTTATATTCCCGCCTACAACAGCAACCACTGAACCGAGAGCGTCTTTGAGATAATACCAGTGTTTTTCTTGTGAATCGCAGTTTGGAAAGGAAATTATGTTTTCATCCGCAAAAACCCTGAAATCTCTTAAATCAACACTGCCGCTGCTGTCATAATCATACCCGCTGTCGTAATTCGATTGGCCGGTGCTGAATAAATATGTTTGGCAAAATTCTGATAATTTTATCACTCCATTAGGGTCGAAAGTTGTTTCATATAAAAATTTGGCTATGCTGTCGGCAAAATCATTGCCATAGATATATTCCGCCGTGAAAACAGGCTGCTGCTGTTGATTAATTTCATATTCAGCGGCGATCCTATTATTAATATCATAATAATAAATTACGTCAGAATCGGGCGTTGTCTTGCGAATCCTTCTGCCGAGCGCATCATAAACAAATCTTACAATAGTTTGGCCTTCGCTCTTTACTTCGATAAGATTGCCGAGCATATCATATTCATACTCCAGGCTTTTCATTGTATCGAAAGTTAATTTGCAATTATCATCCCAATAAAGATTCGCATCCCATGTAAATCCTGCGAAATTATAGTCCGTATGAATTTTGGAATATTGATTTAATATATTATGATAATAAGTATCAATGAAGCCATACCTGCCTGTAACCTCGGTTCTGTTTCCAATTGCATCGTAGGCGAAGTCTTCATTTTGGCCATCGATGTATTCTGCTCTCGAAAGCCGGTTGTTCGTATCATATTCATATTCTTCCGCGGGTGAATTTTGAAGGTGATTATATACGCATGCCGACCGTTGCGATTTGCTGTTATACGAATAGATTAAATCAATAATCGTTTCAAGACCGCTTTGCGAAGCACATCTGTTAATTCTTCCAATCTGGTCAAAGTCCGCGGTATATTCAATTCCCGGCTCGAACAGAATGTTTTTGCTTACAGCCGAACCAAGATAATCTATTTGCGCAAGATTAACGTCATTTCTGCTTATAGATTTAATTCTGCCCAAACCATCGTGTGTGAAATCCAGTCTTGAAGAATTTGAAGTTTGCGATATGAGATTGCCTGCCTGGTCGTAGTCGTAATGAAATACTACGGGCGCAAGTTCAAAGAGACTGGTGCTCTCTGTGATTATTTTCCCAAAACCATTATATTCAAATTCGCTTTGCGATACGACATGGCCGTCGATTGATTTAGCCGCATAAGTTATAAGTCCGTTTGCGTTATATTCAAATTCGACGAGAAACTCTGCTGTCTGCATATTGCCGTCAGGGGCGTCGCTTTGCCATGCGAGATTGCCTGCGGTATCATAACCGAAGTAAATCTTTTCACCGCTTCGCATAGTTTTTTCGTAGATATTTCCTGCTGCGTCATATTTGAACCATTCTCTGCTATTATCGGCAAAAACTATTGCGGTAACTCTGGCGTTTTTGTCATATTCGAATCTTGTTGTTTGATTATTCGGGTCATATGCTGTTGCCCAGGCAAGTCTGCCGGTTTTGTCGTACGCGAATTCTGTTACGATGCTTCCATTTATAATTTTTGTTATGCGATTGAAATTATCGTACTGATATTCAGTTTGTATTCCGGCATTTATACGTTTAACGACCCTGTCTGCGCTATCATAGAAATATTGCGTTACAAGATTAGCGTCTGCAATTGTGCTTTCAATGATTCTGCCGGCAGTATCATATTTTAAATTTGTTATTAATTGACGCTGCTGATTGCCGTCGGTAATTGTAAGAATTTGTCCGCTGATTCTCGCGGGTATATTGACATCGTAAGTAATTTCTGCGATGTTGCCCGTCGGGTCAATGATTGTTTTTATTCTGCCGATGTTATCGTAAGTATATTGTTCGGTTGCTTCTTTGCCGCCATTATAATTATATTTTAAAGATTGAACGCGGCCGGCATTATCAAAATTATACTCACGAATATTGTCAATCAGCAAATTCGCATCGTCCGCACTGTTTGCAATCGCCATTATGATTTCTTTTTCGACATTCCCTAATGCATCGTATTGGGTTCTCTTTTGTTCAATCGCTGTATTATTTGCATCGAAAAGCCTTTGGCGTATACATCTGCCAAGACTGTCATAGGCGAATAATATATAGCTGCCGTCAGGCTTTTGGTTTTTGACTGCTCTTTCGTAAGAATCATAAGTTGTAATTGATGTGAGATTTAATTCGTTTGTAATGGTTTTGATACTGTCATCTTTGTCGTAAGTGAATAATCTGCTTTTTGACATCGGGTCAGTTATGCCCGCGAGCCGATTTTTATGGTCAAACAGAAAATGCGTGATAATATCATTCGCTTCATTATTTGCCTTGATGGTTTTCGCTATAACATTATCCCTGCAATCAAAGGTGTATTCGGTAAAGAAATCATTTTCATCATTGCAATGCGGGTATTTTCTTTCGCGCACAGATTTACATCTGCCGATAGAATCATACTCATAAATTTTCTGATTCAAAACCGATGAATTAACATCATATAAGGTTTCGCTTGTAATATCTCCAGCGTTGTTGTATGCGTAACCGGTAAATGCGCCTGCGGGCATATAAAGATATTTAATTCTGTCGAACTGGTCGTATTGCAGGAATGAAGTCGAGCCGTCTTCATCTGTTTTGGTTATGCAGTTTCCATTCTCATCATACGCATATTCGGCGATAAGGATATCATTTGAGCCGCTGCCTGTTATTTCATTTA
This sequence comes from Phycisphaerales bacterium, assembly GCA_039679715.1. Lineage (GTDB taxonomy): Bacteria > Planctomycetota > Phycisphaerae > Sedimentisphaerales > UBA12454 > UBA12454. The sequence continues at coordinate 1,781 of JBDKUM010000137.1, read as the reverse complement.
TTATCAATCCTCTGCCGTCATAAATGTATTCGATCCACATTCCGCCAGGCTTTGTGATTTTTGTTATCTCGCCAAGCCTGTTATATTCGTAAAAAGTTTCAAGCTCTTTGCCGTTAACGTCTTCGATAATTTTTATAATTCTGCCAAGTGCATCATATTGATAATTTGTAAATGTTTTCGCAGCAGGGCAGTCATATTCGAAACGCCCTGAAGCAATCGCGGCAGATTCTGTTTGCAGCAGCCCATCAGAGTTGTACGAATAATTATATTGATTTATTAAATCCGGTTGTTCGATTGCAATTTCATTGGCATCGGCAAGCGTATATTCACTGATAAGTCTTCCATAATTGTCGTAAGATTCGCCTGCTATTACACCGGCAGGGCTTTTAATTCGTGTAATTTCGCCAAAATCACTGAAATGGTATTCGGTAACATCGTTTATATCGTTGCCATCGGAACAGGTTTGACTAATTAAATTTGCGAATTCATCATAGTCGAAATATATTTCGGCCAAAATCGCAGCAGTATTATTATCAATATAAGTTTGCTCGGTTACCTGTTTATCAGCATCATACGCGAATTGTTGTTTCAGGCCGGTAGGTAATATTATCTGGGTGGGATAATTACTTGAATCAGCATATTGATAATATGTTAAATTGCCATAAACATCTTCACTTTGCACGATTCTCACAATACTTATTTCATTTACTTCGCTTGCGGGCAGACCATTGCTGTCAAGATATTCAAAAATATTTTTCAGCGTTGTTACCGGATTATTATTAATGTCATAGACATTTTCGCAGAGTATTTCGCCGGTGTTTACATCATAGACGTATTCAGTTCTTGCGGAATTTTGCTTGGGTTTTATGTGCGAAAGTTTTTCTATTCTGCCTGTTAATGTGTTTACATCGTAAATAAATTGCTCTGTGAAAACCTCACCGGCAGGGTAATCAATGTTTTCATTTATCATCTCGCATGTAGTTCGACTAAGTATAATATGCGCGTTTGAGTAATATTCTCTTATTGCGCGATAGCTGATGTTATCGATGTAATCTTTTTTATCGGCTTGGTAGCCGTTTGAATCGTCAGTATAAGTAATCAGGCAAACAGGGTGGTTGTTTTGTTTTTGGCCGAGCCATTTTTCAGTTAATCGTTGTTTGCTGTCGAAAGCATATTCGTAAATGATTTGGTTATCGATTGCTTTTTCATATTTGATGTTGCCTGCGTAATCGTAAAAATACTTTCTATTTCCGTTTATCGTACCGCATTGGGCGCAGCCGCCTCCGACAAAACTTACTTTGCCATTATCGTATTCAATGATGAACTGCCTGTATGTTTCGCCCGCATGTTCGCGAATTTCAGTCAGCAAAGTGCCGGTGTAATGATATGAAATATAAAGATTGGGATCTGTTAAATCATTTTGCCGCAAGGGCAGTCCATTGCTGTCATAAAGGAATTCTACGATATTGCTGCCTTGACCATTTTGTATAAAATGAATATTAAATGCGCTCTGGCGATCATAAATATATTTTTTATTTTCAGGATTTATAATTTGGACAGTGTTTGCATCGATAGTAGCCGCCCGCCAGCCTCGCATGTATTCTGCTCTTCTGCCGTCATTGAAAATTATGGGTGTGAATCTTCCCGGCACAATCGCTTCTATGTCCGTATGATTGCCGTCATGAAAAACATTAACCCTCTGCCATTCAACAAGCGGATTAACGCCTGCACGTATCCTAGTCGCAAATTTGCCCGGCGAACCCTTAAGCAGCATGGGGTGA
>JBDKUM010000136.1:0-7236 GCA_039679715.1 Phycisphaerales bacterium | reverse complement strand
TTTCGCAGAATCAATTATCTATATGGCCAGATTAGCAAATATGATTTGCCGATACTTTTTAAGAACGATGTTTGGCCAATCCTTTGGAGTCAGCACTATATGCCGCCCGGCGATACGAGCTTGACATATATGGCTGCGGCAAAATGCGGACTTGCGGATGAATTCTTTCCTTATATGGAAGTTATAGCCGCTTCGCCTTTAAAATCCTACCATGCCGGAATGGGGCTTTCAATAGGACAGGATGGCGCAATAGACTCAATGCAGAACGGTAACTCCGATGCGCAGTCGCCGTTTGCATGGGCGGTATCGGAGGGATTATTCGGAATAGCCCCTGATGGAGTTCCGGGCAAGATATTGATTTCGCCTAATATCCCATCAACTTGGCCACAGACATCTGCGACAATCGGTGGTATTTCACTTACTATCAAGCAGAGCAAAGATAAGGTATCGATGAATATCAAGGATTCAAAATCTCGAACTATCAGGATACAATGGCCGACAAAAAGAATTGTTAAATCTGTTCGGCTTAACGGTAAAAAAGTTAAATATCAGTTAATCTCCGCAGTCAACAGGGCAATTATTGAAATGAACATAAAGGCTGATACTCCTCTTGACGTGGAATATGAATTTTCAAACTCGCAACTTGGTTTTGACTCGCTGCCGAACGAGGTGGTAGTAAACAAAACCGTAAGTATTCAGGCCAATCAAGGCCAGATAGTTGAAGTCGATGACCCGCAAAAATGTTTAAAAGATTACGCTATCAGAAAAAATATTAATTTGGATATTACTCCAAATGCGATTGGATTCCATACAATATTTATAAAGCTGCAAAACCAAAACCTTTCTTACTGGCTGCCTTGGAGTTTCAATGCAGGACAAGCATTTGAGATTGTTCAGGAATTCCAGGCTCCTGATCCGCCGCGTGAGGGCGTTATAAAGCAGCTTTGGCCTCGAATCGTTACTCGAAGACTGCCAAGTTTTACGATGCCAGAAGAACATCAATTGCTTATAAGGTTTAAAAATCGAGATAATCAGATTAATACGAATGCCAAAGTTTGTATCAAACAGCGAACTGCAACTGTGCCTGTCAATATCGCCCCGGGAAGTTTTGGCGAAATTACGGTTGATATTCCTGCAACGATCTGGAATCAGATGCTTCCCGGCAACCTTGAATTTTCTGTAGAGATAAATGGATTAGTGCAACATGGCAGTATTTATTTATGGCCTGATGAAGAACTTGACGGATTAAAAATGGCTTCACAAGACAGACAAATCCAGCTTGATTTTGATGGGTACCGTACTTGTACGGCCGCTGCGATGAAGAAGATTTCTGTTAAACAGGATTTTGGCGCGATTGATACATTACTTGGCTGGTATCATCCAAAATTTACAATGAATAACTTGCCGCAAAATTTTGAGGCTATGCCGGGTTTGTTTTTCAAGGGTATCGCAGGCGACAGCAATGATGGCGAGCCAATGCTCGTTCTTGCCCATACGATGGATCCTAATTCGCCTACTATAGCGGAATTTAAAGTTAATCAAACAATTGAACAAGTTTATGCCCTTGTGGTTATCGATTATTATCCTATAAAAGCATATTCTCCGCAGGCGGAATGGGTATTGCATTATGCAGACGGAACTTCTTCGGTTCATCAGCTTGTACCACCCTTTAATATAAACTCCATGCGCAGGCCGGAATCTGTTGGTTCCTACGCGGTAAAATCTGTAGGACAATTTGAAAACGATATGAAGCAGGTCTCTGACCATTTCTTTGGACCTTTTCATGCGCAAGTTATAAGCATTCCTGTCGAAAAAAACCAAACGGTTAAGTCGATACAGGCTAAGATAACTTCTACAGAGTCCTTTATGGGAATTCTTGGGATAACATTGATAAAACCTGCTCAATAAGTCGCAAAAACACTATAATTAAACGCAAAATGGCTGGTTAATTAAGTTGATAGTAAATACAATAAAAATGTGATAAAATAACGAAAAAGTAATTTATTCTAAAGGTGAAATATGTCTAAGAATTTGTTTTTTCTGTTTATTTTTTTAGCATTAACCTTTTCGGGTGTTGAAGCCGCATATCTTGATACAGCCCAAATAACTGCAACTGCAAGCAGTGAATATCCTTATAGTCCGGGAGGCGTTCCAAGCAGCACGATAGATAAATCCGGCCTTGATGTCGGAACATTGCTTTTGCATAATTCTGATTATCATAACAATTGGCACATAAATCCGGGAGTCCCCGGGCCTGTTTGGATCAAATATGAATTTAATCAGGCGTATGAGCTTGGTGCTATGTGGATATGGAATATGAACCAGGCCGGACTTGGCGTTCGTGGTATAAAAGATGTGACAATTGAACATTCAATGGATGGAGTGAATTGGGCATCTATCGGCCAATACCAATTTGCCAAAGCGCCTGGCGCTGATGGTTATGCTCACAACTCGGAAATCAATTTTTATGGCTTAAACGCCCGTTACATTCGAATCAACGCGATTAACAGTTGGGGCGATGCCTATTGGGGGCTCGCAGAAGTTAGATTTAATTTGCACAATGTTCAGCTTGCAAAAGCACCAAATCCTTTTCCCGGCACTAACACTGCGAGCAATTCGTTATTGAGTTGGACCGCAGGGCAGGGAGCTCTTTCACACAACGTTTATTTTGGTACAAATGCACAAGATGTGAACAATGCAACAACATCTACTCCGGGAATTTATAAAGGCAACCAGACATCTGTTTCATATAACCCAGGTACTATGCAAAATGGTACGACCTACTATTGGAGAATTGACGAAGTTACTTCAAGCCAAACATATAAGGGAGTAGTATGGAGTTTTAACGTCGTTTCGGCTTCGGCGTACAACCCGGTTCCTGCTGATAATGCTCAAAATGTTGACGTAACTGAGTTAACATGGACTCCCGGTGAAGGAGCTGTTTCGCACAATGTGTATGTCGGTCAAAATTACAATTCGGTTCTAACGGCAACGACTTCAACTAGCGGCATCTTCAAAGGCAATCAATCGTCAACCTCTTACAGCATATCCTTAGACCTTGGGAAAACATACTATTGGCGAATCGACGAGGTCAAAACTGGTGGCGCTGTGATTGTAGGCGATGTCTGGAGTTTTACAACAGAACCGGATAACATAATTTCATCTTCAAATATAATTGCGACAGCCTCCAGCGATTATGGCGGTGTTCAGCCGGCTTCAAAAACCGTTGATTTATCTGGTATGAGTGGCGACACACATAACAATGATTGGCTTTCAATGTGGATGACAAGTAATTACGACTGGGCTCCCTGGTACATTCAATACGAGTTCGACCAAATCTATCCTCTGACAGAGATGTGGGTATGGAATTACAATCATACAATTACCCGCGGCATTAAAAAATGTATGATTGAATATTCAACAGACGGCAGTAGCTGGACACAACTTGGCGGCACAGGACACTATTTCCAGTTTGCGCAGGCCACCGGCTCGACAACGCTTCCGCACGGAAACGAAATCGATTTTGGCGGAGTTAATGCAAAATATGTTCGCATAACTACAAGCGACGACTCTGATGCTACATGGGGAGATTCAGATTATTGCGGATTGAGCGAAGTTCGTTTTTACATACCTTCACTTTATGCGTCGACTCCATCTCCGGCTGATGGCAGCAGATATAATGAACAAAGTCTGACGTTAAGTTGGTCTTCAGGTGGACTTGCCGAATCGCATAACGTTTATTATGGCACAAACTACAACGCTGTGGAACTTGCGACTACTGCTTCGCCTGAATATAAAGCCAATCGCACAGTTACGAACTACCCTGTAACAGGTTTACAGGTTGGGCAGACGTATTATTGGCGAGTTGATGAAGTGGACGGCTCAAATACGCGGAAAGGCAATGTATGGAGCTTTACGGTACGTCCCTGGTCGGTAGCGACGGGTATTACATCGCCGCTATATATTTCGACTTCGGGTAACGATAACAACAATGGCTCTATAAACAGTCCATTTGCGAGCTTAGTCAGAGCCAAGTACGCAGTGCGAGCTTTGATAAGTGCAGGTTTAACCAGCGATGTGCATGTTTATCTGCGTTCAGGCACTTATTATCAGGATGAAACTTTAGCATTAGACAATATGGATTCACCCGGAAGCACATACAAGATTTATTATGAGGCTTTTCTGGGTGAAAATCCAGTTATCAGCGGTGGAAAGCAGATTACAGGCTGGACATCCATCGGATCGGATAAATGGCAGACAACGATTTCAGACGTTCAGAATGGAAATTGGTACTTCAGGCAATTATGGGCAGATGGTTCAAGATGTCAAAGAGCGCGTTGGCCGAATGCAGGAACACGATTTACAGTGACCGGAGTTTCTCAAGATTTGAAAATGGTTGGCATCAATCAGACTGTACAGGGCAGCAATCTTGCTGGCAATGAAACAGAATTAGTACTTTATCATTCATGGACTGCTGCTCGGGCAAAAGTTTCAGCAAATAATTCTAACAGTGTTACTACTGCAACAGTTTGCGGTGCTGTTGGTTTGTCTTTGACTCAGCCTACGGCAGGCGGCACTAACCCGGATGGCTTAACAACTATCGCTGACCTCGGATTTCTCGAAAATAATCCGGATTATATTGACCAGCCTGGCGAATGGTATCTGAATCGTAACACCGGCGTATTGACATATAAAGCAGCGCCGGGAGTAAATCCTAACAACATTAATTTTATTGCACCTAAAATTACACATCTGCTTACGATAGATGGAACAAAGACAAATAACCTTAAAAACATAATTTTCAAAGGCATATCATTTCAAAATGCCGGGTGGGATATGCCGCAGGTGGGTTTTGGCGGAAGTCAAGGTGGATATTACTGCCCAACCTTGAGCGTTTCACCACAATACATTGTTCCACCAGCTATTGTCTTGACCTATGCAAGTAATTGTGTGTTTAACAACTGTTATTTTGCCAATCTTGGGGCATCCTGCATAAGTCTTGGCGCAGGTTGTGATGATAATCAGATTATCAATTCCAAAATTTACGATGTTAGCGGAATTGGTGTTATAGTAGGTTATAGAGCAGATAAAGAAGGTCTGCTGCCGGGGCTTACTTACACTGATTGGGCAGATGTCAATGATGCTCCAATCGGGAATGATATAATTAACAACCAGATGATTTCAATCGATAGAGAATGGTTTGGCTGTGTCAGTATTCTGGAACATTTTGCAAAGCAAAGTGAGATCAGAAACAATAACATAAGTGATTTGACATACAGCGCTATATCAAGCGGTTGGGCAACAAATCTAAGTACGCCATACAGTCAACAAGGTGTTATAATATCGCAAAATCATATTTTCAATGTAGTAAATACATTAAGTGACGGCGGCGGCATATACACTCTCGGTGACCATCGTGGCGGTATGATTTCAGGGAATTTGATTCATGATATTGCACAAGGAACTTATGGCCTCAATGGCGCTGTTTATACTGATGGTTCAGGTTCGAACTCCAGCCGTAATCTAACCATTCAAAACTCACTTACGTATAATGTAAGCGGCAACGACAGCTATCGGTCAAATGCTAATCAGGGAGTCATTACCTTATTGAATAACTATTGGGATATGCCCGTCGGTTCATGGGGTTCTACACAAAACGCCATTGCCGCAGCAGCCGGTGTCGTTCCTGCTGCCCTAACATTAACTATATCTTTCGCTTCGGATTGCGGCTCAATTATTGTTTCAGGCATTTGTGAACCATGGTCACAGATTTCAACAGCTAAGATCAACGGAACAAATGTTGATATCAAGAGCCTTCTTACAGTCAAAACAAATGGCGCAATATCTGGTGTAATCCCTGCAAGCTATCTTAGTTCCGCACCGATGACAATACAAGTAGTAACGATTGATCCTGACGGTCATCTCTCTGCTGCGGGCACGAGCAACTCTCTAAGTCCTGTTGTAGGAGATATGAATTGCGACCGCAAGGTTGATTTCAAAGATCTAAAACTCATGGCTGCAAACTGGCTTGTTGATAGTAGTTCAAACGGGACATGTCCGGCTCTTCCTTCTGGCGATATTAGTGGCGATTGCAAAGTAAACTTTAAAGATTTTAATATAATGGCCTGGCATTGGCTTGAACAATATTAATTATGGCCGCATTTGCACAAAATAAAAGACGCAAAATGGCTTTGTTAAGCGATTAAAAATATTGTTAAATTTAAGATGTTGCAGAATTATAATATTTCCATTTAGTGGAGGTTTTAGCAATGAATAAACGCGGGTTTACATTAGTTGAGTTGCTTGTAGTAATTTCGATTATTGCATTAATGCTGGCAATTTTAATGCCTTCGCTGCAAAAAGCTCGCGAACAAGGCCGTTCTGTCGTGTGTTTGGGTAATATCCGTTCACTGTCAACAGCCTGGATGCTCTATTCAGAAGATAATAGAGGGCAGTTAGTTGGTAGTTGGGATGGACTACAAAGGTCAACACCCGGAAATCCTAAATCAGCTACAATAGATTGGGTGGATTATCCGCAATACGCGAATGGTAAATTTGTGATGCCGTTGTATTCAGGTTCAACTGTAGAACAAGAACAGAATGGAATTAAAAAGGGACGTCTTTGGGCATACCTTACTAATATAGCAGTATATCATTGTCCTGCTGATGTTCGAAGTTCGAAATCTGCCGAATCAAATCCTGCAAAATCAGGCGGATATAGAAGTTATTCCACAAGCGGCGCGATGAACGGTGATTGGGTATTGCCAAAATACGCTGCATTGTTTAAGAAGACTGTAGATATTAAAGGCCCTTCAGATAAAATGGTTTTTATCGAAATGATGGACAGAAGGGGTGTAAATCAGGGACCATTCTGGGTTGAACCTGGCGACACGACTTATTCAGTTTGGATTAATACCCCAGGAATTTATCATAATAAAATAACAGGAATTGGCTTTGCGGACGGGCATTCCGAAATGCGCAGGTGGGTTAGTGCCACTACAGTTAAACTCTGTTCACAGCAGGCCAGTGGGTCAGCTTCTTTTTCCCGTGATACTAAAGAGGACCTCTTGTATCTGCACAAAATATTCGGCTTCAAAGAATAATTTTGTTTGTAAGCGATAATTCCTAAAGAGTGTAATTAAATGTCAATGTTTGATACTATAGGCAAAGAAACTTCGACGCAAAACAGAAAAGACTCCACTCTGTTAAAACTTCAAAGAATGAATTCGGCGTTAA
>JBDKUM010000135.1:0-6131 GCA_039679715.1 Phycisphaerales bacterium | reverse complement strand
TTGCCATCGCGAATGTTGATACCGCAAAGCTCGCCGATACCGACCCTTGGCCCGGAGGATTCTACAGTTAAGCCGGAAACACGAGTTATGAAGCCCTGGCAATTGAGCAAATTCACGCTGCGAAGTGCGGAATGGAATTTATCGAAATCGATTAAATCCCGATTTAGTTCTTTATTCGTGTTTAAGGTTTTATCTGCTGTCATTATTAACCGGCTTTACTTAAAGCCCTTCCTATTTGCTCTAAATGTTCATCAATTAACGTCTTTATAATACCTTTTGGACTTTCGAGCATACATTCAGCCAATCCGATATTATTATCTGGAACGAATGTAACGCCTGAAAAACCTTCCTGGTTTGCATTCTGAATATCAGCAAGATCTTTGGGGTTCAGATGAACTACCAGGTCATGCTGCGAAGGTGCGTTTTTAATTATTTCCGCAACTATATTTTCAATTTTATAATCACCGTCTTCAACAGACCGCATGAGAATCTTGCGTGCTATTTCAACAGAGAGTTTGGCAATTTCTTCATTCCTTTGTGCGAATATAGTTTCGAAAGTTTCCTTAAATTTATCCGCAATAGATTGAATCGCCTGGCAGGCCTGCGAAAACATCGCTTTCTGTATCTTTAAATCCCCCAGCATTTCAGTTTGCTGCTCTGAAGATTGACAGGGATTGAAATCGCAAACTTTTACAAGTTTGATGGGCTTATCAAGTTTGATTGCTATATTTGCCATCACACTATTCTTCTATAAAGTTTAATTCTCCTTTTTTATTCATTTCTCTCCATACGCTAACGAGTTCTTCTCTTGCGTTTGCTATATCTTCTTTTTTGGGAACGGACATAAGAGATGTTTCTTCATCAATCGAGGCGGCGGCACGTTCAGAAATATTCGCTTTGATTTTCTTAGTCAGCACTTCATCGGCTTTATATAATGCCAAAGCCAGTTTCTGTGCATCGACACCTCTAAGCGCCTCCTGCATCGACCTGTCGGTTATCTGAAGCATATCTTCCCATAAAACCATAAGCTCATTTATTTTTTCAGCTGTCTGCGCATCTTTTTCCTGCATTGCAGCGAGCAAGCCATCTCTAATTTCCTTACCAAGATTTCGAATGACCAGAGCAGTTTTTCTTAAAGGATGTTCACCAGTTTCCTGCGATGCGCCGCCCTGCGCAGCGGTCAAAGCTTCCAGACGCTTATATACCATTTCAGCAATGCGTTTTTTGGCTTCGGCATTTACCGAACTTACATTCGTCATTCCGCTTACCGCGCTTACGCGAACTTTTTCATCGAGCATGCCAAGAACTTCCGAACTCTTTTTGGCCGGCAGCTCTGACAAAACAACCGCTACCGCCTGGGGATGTTCGGTTGCAAGAATTCCCGCCAGAGTTTGAGAGCCCGCTGAACGGATATGCATAAACGGGTCGCGTTTGCGAAGTAAATCCGCGATTTGTGTTTGTATTTGCTTTGCTTTTTCATTACCTACAGTGCTTTTAAGCATCGTATCGAGAAATTGCTTAACATGGAATCCCTGCTGTTGGGGCGCGAGCGATTGGCAAAATTGAGAAGCGACTTCCACCGTCTGCTTGCTGTCTCGCATTCCGGCGGCATCAAGATACGCCAACTCGACTGCCAGTTCCTGTACCAATTCGGATTTTACACCTTTGAGTAATTCAGCGGCTGTAACCGCATCCAAACTCATTAATAACATCGCTGCTTTTTGTTTACCTGTAAGTGCCATCAGTAGTATCCAGATTAAATTTTCCCCAATACTCGGGTAAGTACGTTTAATTATTTATTTTTATTCGCGAAATTTTTAACTCGCTTTTTCCTCAAGCCAGCTTGAGAATAATTGTTTAGCCTGTTCCGGGTTGCTTCTTAAACTATTTGCTATCTGCCTTCTTAGCATTATAGGATCATTAAGTTCAGTGCCGGCTGGGAGCATACCAGCATTAGGTATTCCGCCTGTCAGTTGCGGAGTCTGGCCTGCGACCGGAACTGCAACGGCTTTTTTCTTTGCTCCGCTGAACATTTTTAAAACCAATAACGCACAAATTGCCATAATTCCAAGCGACGCCTGGCCGGCAATCGCGATAATATCCAACTTTTTGCCTTCCTCTACTTCAGCTACAGCGGGTTTGAAAAATCGTGCATTAACTACTTTGATTGCATTGGCATCTTTAATGCCGATCGCGTTTTTGATAATATCCATTACGCTTGCTTCAGGTATTATCAATTCCTTTGAATTTGGGTCGCTGGGATATAAGTCGACGAAAGCGGCAACTGAAATAGATTTGATAGTACCGGGCAGTTCGCTCACTGTTTGTGTTTTTTCACCGAAGAGCTTATTAGTTGTGATAGTGTTATCTGTTTCTTTTCCGCCTGTCGCAACAGGAGCCCCATCTTTACCTACATTGCTTCCGGGTGATTTTGATTTTTCTGTTATTTCTTCTTTTACCACAACGCCATTTTCATCGTAAGTCTTTGTAACCAGGCTGGTACTATTCATATCAAGATCAACGCTGACTTTGACTGACGCCCTGCCGTAGCCAAGAACAGTCGAAAGCATTTCTTCAACTTTCCCGGATAAGCTTTGCTCTACTCTTTCCCTGTAATCAACAACAGTTCCAACACCCGCACCTAAAGCTGTGTTTGATTCCGTTGAAAGCAATCTGCCCTGGCTGTCGACGATGGTGATATTTTCCGATTTCATATTCTCAACACTGCCTGCGACAAGATGAGTTATCGCGGCGATATTGACAGTGCTTAATTTACTGCCCGCTCTTAAACGCAGAACGACAGATGCGCTTGGCTGTATCGATGCGGAATTAAACATATTGCGTTCAGGCGTAACGATATGCACGCGCGCGTGAACGACACCGTCTATCATCTGTATGCTTTTTGCAAGTTCATCCTGCAAAGCACGGTTAAGATTTATATTTTGAACAAACGGACTGATACCGATTTTTTCGTTGTCAAAAATTCCATAACCTTTTTGTCCGCCCTGCGGTAAACCTTCTTTCGCCATTTCAAGACGAAGCTGAGAAACGTGCTGCTTTGGAACATAAATAGTCGTTCCGCCGTTTTCGAGCTTGTAAGCAATGCTCTTTTCGGAAATTTTTTCCACTATTTTCGCGGCTTCTTCAGCTTCAAGGCCTGAATATAAAACTCTCATATCAGGTCTGCGTGCCCAATGAGTCAGGACAACGCTGACTATAACGAATGTCAAAACTATCGTCAGGAGAAACACTCTCTGAACAAAGTTTACGTTTTGCCAAATTACTTTTAACTTCTGGAAAAAATCCATTTATACCTTTCGTCAAAATTCAGTGAAAATTTTCCTGTTAAATAGGCATATTCATTGTTTGTTTATACGCTTCGATCAATTTATTCCTGACTCCTACAAGAAGTTTAAAACTCATATCCGCTTTCGCTACTTCGGTTACAACGGTTGTGATGTCTTCATTCTTGCCTGAAAGCAAATCCTGAATTGAAACTTCTGAAGATTTCTGAATATCATCAACGTTGGAAACCTGCTTTTCAACAGCTTTAATTGTGTCAGCAAAACCGCCGTCATTTGCGGGCTTTGCATTTGTCTGGGAGCCAGTGCCTATATTTATCGGCAATGAATTGTTTACGTTTGGATTAATATTAATCATTTTTCACCTCACCTTAATAATTCCAGCGTCGTTTCAACCATATCCTGATAACGCTTTAGAACGGCTGTATTGGCCTGGTATGCCCTTGCAGCTATATTTAAATTCATCATTTCCACGGGAAGACTTACATTAGGCATTTTTACATAGCCGTTCTTGTCGGCATCGGGATGTCCCGGTTTGTATATTGTTGGAAATTCGGTTATATCGCCAACAATGTCTTCCATTGTAACGCCGGTCATCCCTTCACTATCCGCTTTCAAAATTGTTTCCAATCTGCGGTATGGTTGACCTTTGCCATCGTCTGTTGATTGCGCGTTGGCGACATTCGATGAAAGCACTTCAATATTCTTGCTTTGTGCCCGCATTCCGGATATCGCTATATCAACCGGGCCTAATGAATTCACCTGCATGTTACTGGCCTTTCCTTACTATCAACTAACAACTATTTAATATCCATCGCCATATCTACTTGCTGATACTTCTTTTCAAGAATCCTGATATATGTTTTGTAAGTCAGGCTGTTCTTGACCATTTGTCCGACTTCCATTTCGAGATTCACATCATTGCCGTTGGATTTTACGGATGTTTCACCCGGCTGGAAAATTTCAGGATCAATATCATTGATTTCATTGCCATCTGATTCCAAAGCTTTAGCAAGCACATCCTGAAATTTGACATCTACCCTTCGATAACCCGGGGTTTGAAGATTGGCAACATTGTTTGCGATTGTCTTCTGACGAAGACCTTCCATTTTGATGCCGGCCCCGATTACATCGAATATTTCATTTATTTTTGACATATATTTATCCGGTTTTAAAAATTATTCCGCGCATAAACAGACTATTTTAAGGACAAAACATGCAAGAGTTGTGCCAGGTTGATTTTTTAAGCGAAATACTTGTTTTTTAGCCTAATAATGAGGATTTTTGTTAGTGCTCAATAGATCAAACCTTTAATGATGTCCGAATCTTAGACATTGCCGGCTTCATGCTGGATTTCTTGTGGTCAACCTACCTTTATCCAAAAATTGGGAAGAAATTTCCTTATCATTCAGTAATTTCTTCCTCTTCACAGTGAATTTTGAAAGGAAATTATTATCCAAATTATTTTTTTACAATCTTTATTGTCTGTCAATAAAGCACTTATAAATTTGCGCAATCTTTTCAGGAATTCTGGCATACAAATTGCTTAAATATAAAGCATGGCTATTTCTTTATCACAAAACTTGTTTCTTGAAGCTGGTTCGGCACTGAAGCAGAACTCTGCCTCAAAATCACAAAAAAATAGCAATCCAGCAAAAGATTTATTATCCACCGGGCAGGATTTCGAAAATCAAAATATATCAGCTAACAGCGAGAAAGTTTCCATTAATGAAAAGTCTGCTGATTTCGACGAAATACTTGTAAAAAAAATTGCGGCCAAAAAAATGTTTAATCCAGAAGAGCAAATTCCAAATCAGGATGAGAATTTGGCCCAGAACGATGAAAATACGAAATCTGAAGATTTGCCAAATATATTAACTGCTCAAAATATCATTTTAGATACAAATGTTGAAAATTCTATTCAGCAGCAAACAGATGAAAATCAAAAATTACTTCGTGCTGTTGGAGATTATGTCGAAGTTCCTGCTGCAAAGACCGACAATCCGGTTATTTCACAGGAAATTGATGATATAAATGTTGAAGAAAGTACAAACCTGACAGTTGACCAGAATGAACAGATAGTTCAGGAAGAAATTAACAAAATACCTGCTCAAGCTGTTGAAGCAGAAGATATTGAAGTTCTATCCCAAGAAGAAATAGTTGAAAATATAAATATCGACTCTCAAGTTGCCCAAACGGCGATCGAAAATCAAATCAATATCCCCCAAATTAATCAAACCCAGAAGCTAGAAGATGCTGAAGAATTAAAAATTGATGAAATAAATCCTCAAGCAGCTGCTTCTGACGAAATTATTAATAATGAGAAAACCCAACAAACATCTAAACCGTCTGAAACAGTTGTAGTGGAAGATAAGGTTCCAACTGTTCAAACTTCTGATTTAAAAAATCAGGCATCTGAAGAAATGAAGGACAAGGAAATTGAGACCAACTCCTCGGATGATTATGAAACATCTATAATTGAGGGCAATGATAATCAAAATGCTAAAATTGGTATAAAGCATTCTGATGATAAAAATATTCTGCCAAAACAGCAAATTGCAGAAGAGCAAATTAATGTTGATCAATCGCCTTCTCAAGCAAAAAATCAGGATACACAGGCAGATAATTCTTTATTCAATAATATTCCGTCTTTAATTTCAAGCCCGGATCAAAATTCAGGATCTCTTCCGACACACAACGCTGATTCGACAGCGAGCGTTGGTGTTCAAATTCAGGATTCGATACAATCTACTCTAAGTGCGGATAATAAGGAAATTGTAATTCAGCTCAATCCGCCTGAACTGGGAAAAGTCGAAATCAAATTCACTG
>JBDKUM010000134.1:0-7585 GCA_039679715.1 Phycisphaerales bacterium | reverse complement strand
AGAAGAGTCAAGAACTAAATTTAGAAACCTATAACATTCCTATAAGAATACTATAGACCTTCTACTTTCTGTTTCATAACTCTTTTATCAGTATACACTAACAACTTACTGGCTTTGTTACTGGCGGCACATTCCTTACGAATTTTTATAGCCATCAAAGACAACATCCACCATACAATTTTTATCGATTATAGAATTGCATTCCTGCATATAACGTTCAACATATTGTTCAGCCAGATGTTCAGGCAGGCTGTCTCTATACTTTTGTGAAAATCTGATCGTTTTCATAGCAGCATATTTATCTGGACGAACAGATTTTTTTTGAAAAAAATTTCCGTTGAACAGCAGTTCTTCTTCCGGAACGGCATCTTCTGTACGAACTTGTTTACTTAACCACGGCCTGGCATTATTCTGTTCCAGAAGTTCTAACCACAAATTAATATCTTCGGGTCTTTTCACATAAAAAATCGCAATCAGCGGTACATTATGCTGTCTGGCAATTGAAGCAAAAGCCGAAAGACCTGCCCTGATTATAACCTTGTCTTTGACAGGCTGGTGAACATGATATATTTCATGTGATATGGCGTTCCAATTACTCGCATAATGCTGCGGCGAAACTCCCATGCCCGTTAAATTCGCTCCGATACAATTTGAAGCACAGCCCCATAGTGCTATATTTTCCGGCAAGAACTTGCGAAGCCTCTGATAATGTTCCGCAGTCCACTGATAACGCAAATCAATCCACTGCTGGCGATATGTATTTGCGGGATTTTCCCAGAAATCTTTGTCGGCGAGGTCGGGCAATTCCATTTTTGCAGCATTGTAAAACTTTTCTCTGCAATGTGAACAGCCGCATGTATATATATCCGGTAAAAACTGCAAATCATCGGACATCAGCGCATCATACTTGATCTTTTCGATGTGTCTTTCGATAAATGCCAAATACGCTTTTTGATAATCAGGATTGTTGGGGCAGAAACATTCGTTGTTCCAGCCTTCATGGTAAACTGGTTTATTGTCCCTGCATGATATTTGCCGCCAATCATTGAGCTTTGAACCATTGAAAGTCAGTTCCTGACAATTATCAGGATAAAAAGGCACATGATGCCTGTTCCTGATTCTGATTTCCCAGCGATCATTTACATTCCGGACCCTATGGGTAAAAGTTGCGGAATGATGTTCAACAACTCTAAGACCATGACTATGACAAATTTCTGTAATTCTTGCCAAAATCTCAAGAACGCGATCAAGCACGGGCAGATAATCCCACCTGAAATGAAATCCGAATATAACAACCGTATTTATGCCCGCCTTAGAGAAGATATTCGCGCGATTCTCCCATTTCTTTTCAACAGCATAGTCAGGCCACTCGAGGTCTTCCCATGTAACCCACCATGACGCGAAATTTGCCTTTCCAATCCAGTCAAATTTCTTTTTTTCAGTTACTTCAATCGCTTTAATCATTGCCATAAACTTAACTCAAAAAACACACGTTACATTTCACATTATCGGAACCGTCTTCATTGATTCTTAACAGTGTTTCGATAATAACAATTCCATAAAAGGAGGACTATACGGCCCTCCTTTTTTCATTCAAATTAAGGATTATTATTCAGCCGCCAATCTTGAGCCAATTCGCTGAAATCCATAGCGTCAAAGTTAATCAGCCATTGTTCAACAAAGATAGACAAATCCTCGAAATCCACTTCACAATCAAAATTTAAATCTCCAGGATACCCTTGCCCTATCTTATGCACCTCTGCGCAATTGGCAGGAGTTGTAATCACTGCACCAACCATAAAGACGCCGAGTGAATTGGCAGAACCGCTAATCTGTTTCTTTGCAGTATCAATCGAACTTGTGATATCAACCCACTGATTAATCTGATATTGATAAATCTTCAGATCAGTCTCTGTTGTGCCAAGCTCATCTGAAAGCAGATCGTTATAGCGGAACACAAGTCCGACATTCGTAACCGAAGCGGTGTTCTGGAAATTCCAGGCGCCGATAACACGGTAAGAATTTTCCGGCATACCCAAACTGCCGTCGCAAAGCAGATTGCCTGTTAAAGTACCAGCCGCTGATGAATTAAAAGTAATTCTGGCGCTATTGATCATATCGATATCTGTATCGGCGGCATCTTCGCCCCAGTTATATGTATTCAATCCTGATGTGACCGCGTTAGACGGCAGAACCAGCCGGCCTTTGCTTAAAGCGTACCAGCCATTGGCACTGCCAACAACATTATCCACCGGCTGTTGAATCGAATTCATAGAAGATAAATCCAAATCTCTCTGGATCCCATAACCATTGGCATCGATAACACCTGAATTGGAAAGTGTACCAGCAAATGCAACAGCACCCCATCCATTGAAGATACCCATATTGGATCGCACTGTTAAATTTGTGTAGGGTCCATTAAAAGTGCCAGTCGTATTTTCATCTCCGAGATTGAAAGTGGCTTCTTTAGCAAAATCACTATTGCCAATTATCAAATCCGTCGGATTTGTCGGCGTTGCGAAATCCTGAAAGGTAATAGTACCTCCAGTCATATTGAAAACGCCGTTGCAATCCTGATTCGCCAAGGCGATCTGGTTGGTTAATATCGAACCGCCATACATATTGAATTCAGCGTCACATCTCAAACCTTCGCCTGGAGATAAATTGCCCACAACAAGCCCGGCATTAACTTCACGGTCACAAGTTGTCGTTATGGTACCATCATACATATCATATATAACGTCGGAGTTATCGTGCGGAAAATATCCACCATATTCAGGCTGCATGGAGCCAAGTCTGACCTGGCCTATAAGATTACCACCATACTGCCATACATTATTATGATGTTCTTCTGCATTCAATTCAGCGATCAATCTAACGGTGTAATCGCCGGGATCCAGCAACAGTGTTCCGCCGCTGGTGCCAGGCTCACCGCCATCGAGGAAATAACCGAGGATTATTTGCAGTATGTAAATATCTGCTCCATGGCCGATGGCATTAACTACCGGATTGTTGGCGTCATCTTTCTCCCGAATAATACATGTTCTGTCGTCATCAACATAAACAGAATCCCCCCATGTCCTTCCATCCAGGTCTGTTTTAAGAATTCCCCAACGGGGAATTGAATACCATGGCACTCCATACATATCAAACCATGCCGACGAGCAATCATAATACCAATCACTATTCAAGGGATCATTCGGGTCATTTACGTTGTACGTTCGCCAATCCTCAAAGAAATACGATCTTACAGAAGCGGCAAACAGGGGACTGACACCTATCATCATTATTAATCCTATAACAATGACTTTTAGAAATGATTTATAATTCATTTTTTGATCTCCCTTTGAGAGTCTTGCAACTTTAAGTTTTGGGAGGACATAATGTCCTCCCAAAACGATCATACAATTTACTTAAGAGCTTCTTTTTCTTCTTAGAAGTGCTGCACCGATACCAAGGATAACAATGGTTGTGGGTTCAGGGATAACGCCGCCTATTGCGAATGTCCCGAGGGAATCTGTCGAAATGGTTAGCTTGTTGTTAAGCGAATCAAGCGTACCCGGCAGAGCAGCCCATGCACCATTAACTAATTTGTAAACATTAAGAGCTGATTCATCAATGCCGAGAGCTGCGGCCTTAGTATCATCAAATCTGAAGATAATATCAGCGTTTGCAAAAGCGAGTTGATCCATCTGCCATACTGCCAGAAAAGCTAAACCGTCATGAGCTGCAACGTCGCTGCGATCGTCTGCTAAAAGTGCTGCATCGAGATTACCGGCAGAAGCACCTGTGAATGCTACACGGAAACTGTTAACAAGATAGGTGGCATCAGCACTGTAATCTTCGCCCCAGTTATAGCTGCCATTACCAGAGGCAACTGCAATACTGGGCAGAAGCAGTCTGCCGTGATTTTCAGCATACCATCCGTTTGTGCCTGTATTCAGATTCTCATCATCATATATCTCAACGTGGTTAAATTGCGAAAGGTCTAAGTCGCGGTCAATACCATAACCATCAGCTTTGACAACGCCGCTATTGAAAATCCTTGCAGCACTTGTCCCAGCGCCGCCCAGATTAAAGATTCCCCAGCCACGCAGCATGGAATTGCGATGATCGATGTAGAGACTTGAGCTGTCATCCATCTGAATAGTTCCAGTGCCGACTGCATCACCGAGATTGAATTCTGAACGAATCGAACCTGTCAGTCTGTTGCCAATCGCACCAATCTGGAAATCTCCGCCATACTCTAAACCAGTGATCGAGCCTCCTGTCATATTATGAATGCCTGTTGTGCCGGCTTTTCCGACAGCGTAACCGGTTGTTGTTATTGTGCCGCCGGTCTGATTGAATGTTGTGCTCGAACCATCTGCGAAGCCTGCAGAACCAGTGCCAACTACGAAGCCGCCATAAGGCCGACTTGTAAGCTGACCGGCATTCATGTTATATGTTGCTACGGAAGTATCATAACCCATACGAATAGAGTTGGCTGTAAATGCCCCGCCATTCTGGTTAACAACTGCATTGCCATTGTAACCAATATTGGCCTGACCAGTTATGTCCAAATTAGCACCGTCTTCAATGTTCAGAGTTGCCGCACAGCCCCAATATCCGATCCATAAACCGTTAACGGTAGCACTGCTGTTTAGAATACAAATGTCGTCCGCAGGATCACCGCTCCAAGTCAACATAAAAACATTGTCAGATGCAGTCGGTACGCGATTAAAAGAGTTGCCGCTGCCATTCCAGTCCATCCATGCGGTGGGCTCTGTCCAATTTGCCGGATTAGTTCCAGCACCGTTTGGGGCGTCGAAAAACATCGAATCGCCAAAAGACATTGATGCCGCGCAGCAAAGTAATAAAACCGATACTAAAAATCTTAAGTTCTTCATTTTCACACTCCTACCTAAATTAATAAATCTTTTATTACAGAAACTACCAAGTATAACTGCAACGCCAACTGTTTTCTAAACCTCCTTTCTACGACCAACTTCAATTTCTACTAACACAACTATTATACATACTATACTACGTTGAGTCAACTCAAAAAATGAAAATCGCCTACTTTTTTCGATAAATTTACATAAATGGCGGTTTAGAAAACCGATATTGATATAACTCACGGTTTTACCGAAAGATAGGAATAAGAGTGAAAAGTGAATGGTTAGTTTTATAAATTGTTATATCTTTATAAATATTTTTTTGTGATATAATATATATAGAAATATAATTTCACAGATCAATAGTGACAGATTAAAAACTATCGACGACAAGTTAGTTCCAACAAGTCTCATTAAGCCGCCAAAAATAAAATTAGTCATATAACTAAAATCAATAATACATCGTGCGCCGATATAGATTGTGATGGGATTTAAACCAATCAACATAAAGGGAAAAAATATTTTTCTTACGCCCCATATATCGACAATAAGATAAAAAATTGCTAACAACAATAAAGACCAACCGGCGGCATAAAGAATAAATGAACTTGTCCAGAGTTTCTTAATTATAGGAAAATATATTGACCAGTACAACCCGGCACACAGACAAGCAATTCCCACACAAGTAACAATAAAACATTTATGGTAAGCATTTATTTTCTGATTCTTCAGCAGATTACCAGTCAGAGCGCCTGCAATCGCAAGCACAGAAGCAGGCAAGGTCATCAAAATACCTTCAGGATCACCTGAACCCCAAAGCAACTGACCTGGGATTATAAGTCTGTCTATGAATGAAGCAAAATTTCCATCAGGTGTGAGAACTCCGCTCCCGCAGCCGGGAACAGGAACAAATTTCATTAGCAGAAAATAAAAAACCAGGATTCCAACGGCACAAACAGCCTGATATAAAGGCCTTAAATTAATTACAATTATCGACGCCCAAAAATACGCAAGACCTATGTGGCCAAGTACGCTTAGATACCGGGCATTGGCAAAATCAAGATCCGTTGTTAGGCCGTTGTAAAACCATCCGAGCAATATTAAAATCAATGTTCTTCTGATAATTTTAAAATATAAATTTCGTTTCTGCCGCAAGGCCAGGTATTTATCGAAGGAATTAGGCATTGCCACGCCGCAAATAAAAATAAAAAGCGGAAAAATCAAATCGTAGGCGGTAAAACCAATCCATTCGGCGTGTTCCAAATGTTTTGCGATCGGTTCCAAAGAAGGCCAGCCTAAAAAAGTAATCAGACTTCCAGCCAGAGAGCTGCCGCCTATAATCCAGAACATATCAAATCCTCGAAGGAAATCAAGAGACGCAAGACGGTTATTTACTTGCTGCATACAAATCCTCAAACAATGGCGCGTGGGCTACAACGAGACGAAACCTCCAAAATTAATCTGGGGGCTAACAAATCCCAATTACCGAAATCCAATGTTCAAAACGACGGACTACAATAAAATAGCCACAAAGATACTAAGACACGAAAACCAAGAATTTCATTTATAAACTACAGAGCGGCTTTGCGAACTTTTGCGCCGCTTAATTCACCTTTAATCTCTTCCTTTTTGTCTTCCGGTAACAACAGGTGATAATTTTCGACCACTTTCCTTACGGCATTAACGTGCTGCTCGATATATTCTGGTCTATAATGTTTAAACCACGGAGTCATGAGCGATTCGTTGTTAATCCTCTCTGTAACGGGAAGAGATTCAGGTTTAAAAGCTGACCTGTCCTGCTCACTCATGTTTGCGATTCTGGTCGGCATTCCATGGCCGTAAATATCAGCAGAAGTAAATACCGGATGTGTATGCAACGGCTTATTAACGCCGGGAAAACACATACTGCCTTCAGCACACAGGGCATCTGTAAATCTTTTTAATGAAAGGCCGTCAAGTTCTTTTGAACGATACTTTGCGGCAGGGATATACCAGCCTCCTTTCGTTGTTCCGCTATTCGGCTCAGGTCTGATTGGATAAAGCGCGGGCAGGTCTTCGAGAAGGTCGCAGTAATAATTCATCGCTTTATCAATTTCAGCAATTTGTTTGTCATACAGTTTAAGCTGCACAAGTCCGAAAGCGGAACTTGCCTGGTGCATTCGATATTTGTAACCGCCATGCGGCAGACCCGAAAATTCCTTCAATTCTTTCGACTGTATATCATCATGTCTTTCATAATGACCGAAAAGAATAGCCTTTTCATATACCTTCCTGTCATTGGTAAACATCATGCCTGCTTCGCCGATGGCAAAAGACTTTCCGCTCATTAGCGAAGCTGCCGATGCCAATCCGAATGTTCCGACTTCTCTGCCTTTGTACTTTGCGCCGTGAGCATGTGAAATATCCTCAAAAACCATAATGCCGTGCCTGTCGGCAATTGTCATGATTCTATCCATATCCGCCGGAGTTGCCAGATAGTGTACGACAATTATGGCTTTGGTTTTTTTGGTTATTCTGCGTTCAATGTCATCTGGATCAATGCAAAGTGTATCAGGACAGACATCAGCAAATCGAACGGTAGCGCCCAGGCTGAAAACCTGAAGGCAGGTAGCCAAATACGTCAAACTTGGAGAAATAACTTCGTCTCGAATTCCTATACCCATACCATACAAGGCGGTCTGTATCGCGGAGGTGCCGTTATTAAATAC
>JBDKUM010000133.1:0-4395 GCA_039679715.1 Phycisphaerales bacterium | reverse complement strand
GGCAGCTAGAGAGCGGTAATTATAAAGCAACAATGAGAATTATCGATGATAAAGGGAATATCAATATTAATGAAACCGATACAATGACTATTATCAAACAAGCGAAACCAGCGACTGAAATTATTTTAGATGAATACGACAAAGAGCTTAATAAGTTAGTTTTAAAGGTGTTATAGGAGAATATGAAATGAGTGAAGTTTATCCAATGGACAACGAATTGTTGAATATGCTAAATGATGAAGAGACGGGCGTAGAGTTTATAACAACTGGTAAATCGCCTTATTATCTTGAGTTTAGAAAACTTTTGTACAGGTTAATCCTCGCAACTAAAAAAGCAAATGACCTGCGTGTGTTTGATGAAGGGGGATTAAACATAGGAGTAAAGGGCGGAAGATTTCAAGTGGGAACTTCATTAATCGAATATGCGGGTTCGAGCGGAAATACTCTGGCTGACGATAAGAGCAGCATATATGTTTATCTTAACTCATCAGGTAACTTAATTATAAACGAATACACACAATTCCCCAATATGGCAACAACTCCTCATGTGAGGCTGGCGATTATTATTACGAGCAATGGCGAGATTACATCGATAAACGATGTAAGATGTAATTTTTATGTGCCGGGGGTATAACAATGGCAAATAGATTTGTATCATCATCGGGACCGAAAGGCAATGGAAGCGGGGATAGCGAAGAAAACGCATGGAGCCTGACATACGCGATAACTAATGCTTACGCGAGAGATTATGTATGGATAAAGAACGATGGTGTTTATGCGGGAACATTCACGGTTGGGTGCAGCGGCTCTCAAAGTGAAAATACTCACATATATTTTATCGGTTATAACAACTTCGCAAACTGTGATTTGGTAAATCATATCAGCGATATGGATTTAGGGCAGCCATTCTGGGGCGGACCGATGAATCCAAACAGCCTAAATTGCTGGGTCGATATCAATGGCATGGGTGCGGCTGGAAACGTAGTGTACCAATATCAAAAAAACAATATTCATTGGCGGAACATACATTTTCATAATTCAAACAAATCGGCATATAATTGCGCTTACTATTTGAAATATAGCAACAATTCAACTTTCACAAAATGCAAGTTTACAGATAGCTATATAAATCTATGGGTTGACACAAATTCCCAAAATAACAATTTCAAATATTGTTATTTTGAAAATTATACAGCCGCTAATATGGATATCAGCAGTGGAAGTATGTTCATACTCATTTCGCAATCTGTTTTTGCGGGCGGGTTGTTAAGAATGTATCGGTCAATTTGTTGTCATAATCTTTTTATTGGCGGCAGTTATGGCATTGGCGCTTATTCTTTTCAGAATATAGTGTTTAATAATGTAATGTATAATCAGACATCTCATTGTCTTGGTTATGGCAGCAATACGAGTCCGGGGAGTTTAACAGAATATAATAATATTTTCATTCCGGCAGGCAGAACTATACCAGCAATCTATAAAAACGGCTCAGGGACCCTTGCTTTTTCGGGATATGGCTGTGCGTACTGTATTTCGGAAGATTGCATTTTGGATGATATATATGCAGGTGAAAAAGGTTTTAACGTGAATCCGCAATTTGTAAACGCAAGTGAAAATAATTTCAGAATCTTAAATCCATCACTTTTGCGCGGAGGTATGCCTGATTGTACAGGAACGTCAAGTCAAATAGGCGCGATTCTACAGCAATATCAATTTCCGCAACGGGCAAGAGCGGCAAACAGAGCAAAATTATCTATCTTCAAATAAGGAGTATCATTATATGGCTAATTCAGCAATTGAAATACCTTTTTATGTCGCTAAAGACGGACAGCCTTTGACGGGTGCATCCGGTGAAATGGATTTTGAGTCATTACGGACTATTAACGGAATAGATAAAATTTCTAACTCGCCGATAATAAGCGAAATCGGAGGAGGATGGTATAAGTTCGGTATTGCATACGGCACGGCTCCATTTGATGCGGGTGATTTAGCAGGGGTGATCGATGCTGATAAGGACGGCGTAAATTCACTGGCCAATGCGGAAAGATACATACCGGTAGAGGTGAGACTGGATTATTACAGTTTGATGCGCAACGTATCTTCAATGAGCCAAAATAAAGTTAACGGCAATATGGAGATAAAGAATTCAAATCATGAAACAGTATTGAGTTTGACCATCGCTGACAATGAAACAAAAGTAGAAAGAAATCCTCAATAATAAGTTTAAAACTAAAAGTGAAAAACTAAAAACTATGGAACGGCCTTCGGCCGTGTTTTCTTTATGGAACAAAAATTATTTGATTGTTTGAGCGGCGGTGATTCCGCAAAAGGTGTAAAGCTTTGCCTAGGACTTACAGATGGTGATTTCTGGACAAGAACAGCGGGTGTGCAGACTTTGTATAAAGGTCAATGCATTGATGATATAGATTTTGAGAACATCGAGGCAGTGTCTGATGTTAATCAGAAATTCGAGGTTCAGGGAGGGCAGCCTTTAAGCAGATTATTCTTTGTTGTACGAAGAGTAAACGGATGCGGAAATGAAGAAAAAACAATTAATGCTTGTCTGCGAATCGATTTTGATGAGCAGGGGAATGTAATTCAAAACGGATGTAATAAGATTATCAATGTTACAGCAAAACAGGTCGAAGGTGATAAAGTAAGGTTAAGCTGGTTTTATCATTGCTTAAATGAAGCCAGAGCCGCAGAGAGATTTTTGATTTACAGCAATAACGGAAACGGAACAATTGATTTTGAGCATCCGATTGGCAGCATTGATTATAATGGCAAAAGATTTTATCAGTTTGTTACGCCAAGTCTGGACAAAGAACATTACAGGTTCTGCATACGCGCGGAAAGCGGCGAAAACTCCGGGAATCAATTTAACGGTGATATAAAAATATGGCTGAAGAGGCAAAGTCCTGAAGAGATTGGAATAATTGTATGTCAAATAGTGTAGAATTTTATCACGCTCAATCAAATATGCTCGCGACAGGTGGTGCTTCTGCAAATGTGTACCTTGATGGTGAGTTTTGTGATTTTATTATTCCGCGGTCGATTTTTTTTGCGGTTAATCCTGACTTTAATCATGCTGTGTTAAAGGCTGCAAATCAAAAGATAAATGAGATCAGGTGCGGACAGAAAATTGTTATAAAGGCAATATACGACAGCGGAATGGGGATTCCTTGTATTGACGAGATTACAATATTCTCTGGTTTTATTGAGCAAATTGAAATAGCGGAAGAAATAACCATAAGAGCGGAGGATTATTCGTGCAGACTCAAGAGGAAAACAGTGTATGGGCAGTTTGTCGGTTTGCAGGACAGTCAAACGATGCTAATGGAATCTGCTGCGACAATTTTTAATCCGGATGGAAAAGGGAATTTATCGCAAAATGGACATCTGTTTGCGGCAGAGAGGAATGCAAACTTATTTAGATGCGCGGACGCAATTTATTATCTTTTAATAAATTATGTTCCGAGTGGCGAGCTGATAATTCCTACATTGCTGGAACTTGGACAACTTACGAACAATTGCGAAATCGCGGATGTTGATGTTACGGGATTAAATCTTATTGAAGCTTTGTCGAGATGCTGCAAACAGACCGGATTAAGATTTAAATTTGATTCGACTGAAACAGGTGAGGCTATCGTGTTTTATAGGCCAGGGCAGGGAAGAGAAGTTGAATTAAATTGTCAGCATGCGGGCGAAAAGCTGGATATTTCTAAAACAAATATTTCGGAGTTCGCACGCAGGAAATTTACTGATGTTACAAGCAGATATATTGTTCAGGGCGATTACAAGACCTTTGAAGCTACATTTAATCTGGTCAAAGGATGGGATGCGGCTCTGGAAGCGAATGATTATGATCGGTATTCACCAAACACAAATGAGAATTTTAATGAAGTGCGCGATGTTTATCGTAAATGGGTTTTGAATGAAGCGGGCGATTACAATCCCGAATCTGCTTATGATTTTTCACAGATTTTTCAAACTTCAAATTATATACAGAGAAAAAGGCGATTCTTTCCGACTTTGACATGCGGAGAGGACGGCTCTTCAATCGGATACTATCTGGAAGTTTCATATACGAACGGAAGCAAGTGGTGGCCTTACATGAATTCATTTAAGGTGCTTTTGGATCAATGCGGGATTTGGCTTTCGGTTGAGCAGCTTGATACTAATTTATGGTTTGCAATTATCAAAGGTGTCCTGAAAGTAAGGATTACGGCTTGTGTTACATCAGATGAAAGAATTAATTATACCGCAACAAACGGACCGGTTTGCTCAAATATGGAAGTTGAGGATAAAATCATAACACTTCCGAAAAGATTTAAATATCAGAAGGTAAGTAGTAAAAGTATTTTTGCAAATGGTAAAGCAGCAGAAATAGATAAT
>JBDKUM010000132.1:0-1873 GCA_039679715.1 Phycisphaerales bacterium | reverse complement strand
CACCGGATACCCCCGAAACAACCAACTACAGAAAGGCACATTATATGGATAATGGGAAATAAGTATGTATTATAATTTTTCAAATTTCAAAGCCTTCAAGGCGTTCATACAGACCCGTGAACTTTTCTAAAAGCTTATTAATGTTGATACGTTTTCGATAATCAAGTTCCAACATAGAGCAGAGTATGAAAAAAACTTTTCTCCCAAAACTCTCATTTCCAGAAACATAACCAATTCTGTTCAAAACTATTGGTGATAACAGGTCGGAAGTTGGTTGTAATGGATTTTGGCCAGTAAACATTTCGGTTAAGACAAGACCCAATTGAAAAATGTCAGACTCCATTCGCAAGGGGGATGTTTTGTTTGCATATGCTACTAACTCCAGAGTTCTATAGAATCGTGCCATAGCAAGATACCCTTGTATATTTTCATCTGGAAGTTCATTGGCCATTAGAGAATCTTTAATCATTTCAATATCATCTTCATTTTCAGATTCATCAATTTTCTTAATTAATCCAAAATCACCAAGTGCAACATCATTGTTATTTATAAAAATATTGTTTGGTTTAATATCACGATGCAATACTTGTTGTGACTGAAGGTAAGCAACCGCACTAATTAATTGGCAAGAGCACTTCGCCTTCTGAATAAAGTCTAGAGTTCCTTCTGAAAAGCAAGTGCGCAATGTTTTTGGTAGAAAGCTTGTGATGATAAAAGGGTATATTTCTCCCGATGGTAATGTATAAACTCCGTCATCATATAGTTTTAGTATTGCTGGATGTGATCCATTTTTAAGGAAAAAAGACTCTCTTTCAAATCGAATACGTCTGGATGTAGTTGATAAATTATATTGCAGTTTAAGAACAAAAATTATCCCGCGATTGAAGCCTGACGTACATAGGACACGATATGCAAAGGCATTGCCCCCATTCCCTAAAAATTCTAGTGTCTTGTAATACTCTCCAGAATTTGACTGGATACTTTGTCCTATATTTATATAAATTTTTGCCATAAATTATCTTTTATTATGTTTCGCATTATTAGCCTTTTGTGCGCTGCCACAATTGCAATCATAAGCTTTTAATATCCAACGAAATTACAGCTAATTTCCATGGAAATTATAACATATTTTGCATGCGGCTTTTAGCCGGCAACGTAGTGGCAAGATTCTAAACTTTTTAATTTTAAAAGAACAATAAGCCCACCCCGCTATGATATGCGAGATGGGCGCTCTATTCGTAACGATCTTTTTAAATTGACAAAAACTCAACTTGGGCGTTCTTATCGGTCAAATATTGCTCTCCAACCCATTCATCAAAAAACCGGGGAGGAAGAGCCGGGCTGCTCTCGGTTTCGATAGCCCCCCAGGCTTCAGTTTCATTAGCAAAACTATCCGCCAGCTCCACCACCAATAAACCGGTGGATGAATCGACCGCATATAAGGCAGCAAACCTGCCGGGCTCAATGTGTCCAATATCAATCACGCATTCGGTCCGCCCGGGATATACCCGGCAGCTGGCCCCGGCCTGCTCTTCCATCCATATAGCGAACTGTTGGGCGTTCATCTTATTGTTTTTGGCCAAGATTTTCAACCTCCTGCAATATATTCAGGGCAACGGCCAGGACAAACCACTTGGGAGCCGGTTCGTCCGGATCGTGCTCCTGAGTGATCAGTTTTTTATCCATAGCCTGGGTCATAATGTCATTTGTCCAGGGTTCCACAGTAGTACCTCCCTCGTTTTCGCTGCCTGACGGGTCGTATAGAGCTCCGTTTATTTCCTGCCAGGGGAACAAATCACCCGGGCAATCGGTAGATGACACATCCTTGTGCCTAAGGACCTCCAGATCGGCCTGGTAGGTTTCCCGCAAATAA
>JBDKUM010000131.1:0-4366 GCA_039679715.1 Phycisphaerales bacterium | reverse complement strand
TCATTTCAGTAAGTGTAAATCCTTTTGTAATTTTAGATTTTAGCATTGTTTTTCCATATCTTCCAAAAAAATGTCAGAGAGGCTATTAACCCCTCTGACATTCATTTCAGGAAAATTAGATATTACTATTGTGGTCCGCCTGTAAAGACCCCTGATTCGTTTAGTGTCAGGTTCGTACCAGTCGTGATCGCATCGGGCTTTTCCACAGTAATTGTAAAAGTCAGCGGCGGATTTGCAGTCTCATCATAAGCAGAAACCCAGCTATAGTCCCCAGAAGCAAAATAAGTGCCCTGCATATCGCCGGTAGTAAATCCGAGGTTTGCCAAAGTCGGATTAACCCAAGCGCCCTGGCCGCCCTTTTCAGCAGCATAAGCACGCAGTGATGTCGCGATAGTGCCGGCTACAGCTTTGCCTTCTGACCATTTTGCTGAATCAACTCTTCCACGCATAAGTGGAATAGCTACTGCAGCCAAAATACCGACGATCAAAATAACGACCATCAACTCAATCAAAGTAAAACCTTTTCGACTTTTCATTTTGTTACCTCTCCAAAAATTCTCACTTAAAAATTAATTGACCTACAACAATCTAAACAATAAATAATAAAATCTTAAATGCCAAACGACTGGCAAAAAAAATCTTAAACTTTTTATCCTTTACCCATTGTAAAAATAGGCATATAAAGAGCTAAAACAACCATAAGCACAACACTGCCTACAGTAACAATCATTATCGGCTCCAGCAAACTTAACAAGGCCGTAAGCATTGTGTCGACTTTACGTTCATAAAATTCGGCCGTTCTTTCGAGCATTGAAGGAAGCGAGCCGCTTTCTTCACCAACCTGAATCATTTTATTAACCATCGTGGGAAAGAAATTGACAGAAACCATACTTGCGGAAATTCCGGAACCTTCAACGATGCGTTCACGTGTTTTTGTAACCGCAGCCTTGATTACATCGTTATTGCTCATAGTTGAAAGAATCGTAAATACTTCAAGCACAGAAACTCCCGCATTCAGCAAAGCAGCCATTGTCTTGCAGAACATTGCGACAAAAGCATATTTAATCAGCTTTCCAAGCAAGGGAATACCGAGGAATTTTTTACTGAAGAATACATGACCCTTTAATGTTTTGTTATATGTCCAGGAAAAAGAGAATATAACTATAAACAGTGTACCGAGGATGTAACCAAGATTATGAACAATATTGTCATAACCATTCATGAACATTCTTGTAAAAGCCGGTAATTCTCCGCCAAGCTGATCGAATATCATTTTAAATCTCGGTATGATAAAAGCCATCATAAATACAACAAGCAAAATGATGAAAAACATTACAAAGATAGGATATGCAAGAGCAACTTTGATTTTCTTGCTGAATTTATCTCTGCCGTCATAATATTGAGCAAGTCTTTTCAACGCATCGGGAAGATTACCGCTTGTTTCGCCGGCAAGAATCATCGCAATAGTAATTTTGTTGAATACTTTTGGATATTCGGCAATACCCGCTGAAAACGGTTCGCCTTTATTAACTTTCGTAAGCACATCTTTAATAATTTTTTGCAAACTCGGATTTTCAATATCGTCGGCAATGGTGCCCAGAGCGGTCGCAACTGGAACGCCGCTTTCAAGCATTGTAGTTAATTGCCAATAAATAGCCGACAGTTCTGATGATTTAATTTTCTTGCGAAGAGTATTTCTGGATTTCTTTTTTGTTTCAGTGGCGATTTCTTTAACTGAAATGGGGATAAAGCCCTGCTCTCTAAGCCAGCCTATAACCTCATTTACAGAGGTAGCCTGCTTTATGCCGTCTTTTCGTTCTCCCGAAAGATTTCGAACCTGATAGCTATAAACCTGCATAATACACCAAAATTAAAATCCAAACTCGAACAAAGAATTAGAGTTTGTTATTCACTTTTAATATTTTCCGAAAACGCGACGCTTAAAACTTCTTCAGCGGTTGTTAATCCTTGCATGATTTTACTAACTCCGCTTTCGAGCAAGCCGCCATAACCTTTTTGACGTGCGCAAGCTCTAATCTGCATTTCATTTTCGCCGTTAATTATTTTTTCGCGTATATCATTATCAATGACCAGAAATTCAAAAATTGGCAATCTTCCTTTATAGCCTGTAAATCCGCAGGCTGGACAGCCTTTGCCATGATAACATTTTTCATTTTTTAAATTTTTCGGGTCAATCTTCAAACGCTTGAGCACTTCCTCGCTAATTTCAAACGGCTCTTTGCAATGTTCGCAAATTCTCCTGACCAGACGCTGTGCGACAATCAAATTCAAAGAAGATATTAGCAAATATGGTTCGATTCCCATGTATATCAACCTGCTGATAGCGCTTGGTGCGTCATTAGTATGGAATGTGCTTAGAACAAGGTGGCCTGTAAGCGAAGCCTTGATTGCGATTTCAACCGTTTCCTTATCACGAATTTCACCAACCAATATGATATCCGGGTCCTGTCTCAATATCGCGCGTAAACAAGAAGCGAAATCAAGACCGATTTCCGATTTTACCTGTATCTGATTAATACCTTTCAAACGATACTCTACAGGATCTTCAACGGTAGTAATATTTTCCGTCGGGCTTTTTAGATAATTTAATGCAGAGTAAAGCGTCGTGCTTTTGCCGCTGCCTGTAGGTCCGGTAATAACAATGATTCCATGCGGACGGTTAAGCATAGTTTTAAAATCGTCCATAAGCCTTGGTTCAAAGCCCAGCTGCTCAATGTCATGATTTAAAGCTCCGGCATCGAGAATACGCATAACTATCTTTTCGCCGTAAATAACAGGAATAAGCGAAACGCGAACATCAATATCTCTGCCTGCGGTTTTGATTTTGAACCTGCCATCCTGTGGCAAACGGTGTTCGGCTATGTCCATATCCGAAAGAATCTTTATTCTTGTTATGACGGCGGCCTGCATTTTTCGTGCCGGTGGAACCATATCACAAAGAACGCCGTCGATTCGCATACGTATATCCATCGAATTTTCCTGAGGTTCGATGTGAATATCGCTTGCCCTGCTTTTCACTGCCTGGCTCAAAAGCAAATCAACAAAACGGATCACCGGCGCCTGGGTCGCCGCTTCAGGAGTGGTATTTTCAAGTTCGGAATTACTATCCTTTAGCGATTCTATACGCTGCTCTTCTTCAACACCTATTTCGGTTTCTACCAGGTCTCTAAGACTTTGCTCTTCGACATCTGAACCATGGTAGATTAATTCTATTACTCGTGTAATCTCTTCCTGCGAACTTACTACAGGCTTGATTTCACGTTTCAATCTTTGCGTTACTGTATCAACAGCGACAACATCGAGAGGATCAGCCATTGCCAATACCAGCTTATCACCGTCCATTTCAATAGCAGCAAGGCAGTATCTTTTAGCCAATGCTTCGGGAACCATCCTTGCGATGTTCATATCTATTTTATTGGCATCATCAAGCGGACGGTATTCAAGTGAAAGATAGTCAGCCAGGAAACGGGTAATTGTAGATGATTCCTTGCTCTTTATGCGTAATAAAACCTCTCCGAGCTTTCCTCCGTGCTCATTCTGTTCCTTGAGCGCAGCATTCAACTCGTTTGTGGTGATTATCCCTTTGGATACAAGCCATTGCCCAAACGGTTCTTGTGTCTTAACGTCTTTATTTGCTGTAATTGTAGTCATATATATTTAGCAGTATTCTGATTTCTTATCGTCCTGCAGGGGCATGGACATAGTTAAAATATAACAATCCTTCTAAAAACCGGAAAAAGACTTAAATAATTCATACTTTTGGCTGAATACTTTATAGTAAACTCCGATAAAATGCCGAAAATTTATATATATACATTTAGCTAATCTAAAAGTATATTTTGGATGCATTTTTAATTTTAGGGATCTATGAGTATGTCTCTCTTGAAGTTCAAACCGCAAATTGGGAAATTGATAGCAAAAGCAATAGTTTCATCTGAAATCGAATCAGAAGCTAGAAGTGAAAACATGAACAAAGATGTTGAAGAAACACTCGTTAGCCAGCTTAGCGCCGCTTCAGACAAAAAGAACAAAGTCTATAGTCAGATTATTTCCAAAATTGTAACAGAGAATGAAAAGAAGATAGAACAAATTAAATCTGAAAATGCCTCTGAAATTTCAAGATTGAAATCAGAATTTGCGGAACAATTGAAAAAAACAAAACAAGATGCGCATTCGCAAAATCGTCGAGATTACGAAAAACTTAAAACTGAATATTCTCAAAAAGAAAAAGAACTAAAAACAAAGATTGAGGAAGTTGAAAAGGGTTCTGAAGAAGCGATTTCAGAGGAAAAAGCTAAAAGCGCGCAAGTTATTTGTGAACTTAGAAAAGAAATTAAAAATATAA
>JBDKUM010000130.1:0-6659 GCA_039679715.1 Phycisphaerales bacterium | reverse complement strand
TTTGGAATGAACAATGGTTCGCCGGCTTCGCATGGTGGGCCTGGCACAGCGAACTATATCCTGCAGACCATGGCCTGAAAGATCGCGGCTTTTGTCCTTATGGCAAACCCGCCCAAAAAATCGTCACCGAGTGGTACGCAAAAGAAAGAAATTAATCATTATCTCGCAACCGAAAAAACGAAATCCGAACCGAGCCTCTCAACCGCACCCGCCAACGTTTTTTTAATTTTAATTTGTCATGTTGATTTTTGATATTTGATTTTTAAATTTTCTTCTGTGTTCAATGTTCAGCTCTGTAGAAATGCTCGAGAAAATGGGGACTGACTCAATTAGACGCGGTTTTTAGCGGCTAATTGTGCCTGTACCCATTTTCATTTCTAATATGTTTTCTACAGTACTGAAAGTTCAATGTATGTTCAGCGTTCAAACAATTTCTTGTGCTCTTGTACCTTGTGACTTATGACTCTTTTTCAACACTTTTCATCGCTTTCTGACTACTTTCGGACTACTTTCGGACGCTTTTTGAACACTTTTTTCACACTTTTTTTCGCTTTTTTCACACTTTTTCGTGTCATTTTACATCAAAAAAAACTTGCGCGTTTTGATGATTTGAAGTTTCTCTGTTATGTCCTCCATATTGAGAAAGCACTTGCGCGCAATTTCAATTTTTATTAAAATATTTCATATCGTTCGCTGCCAACCTATTGAATTGAGAGGAATTAAATTTATTCATTTTTTTTCTTCGCGCAAGTTTTCTCTTGCGCATAAAATAAATGGATACCATACATCCACTAAACAAACCTTAAACAAAAGTTGAGGTTTTAAGAATTTATTAAATAACGATATTTTTTTATTGCTTTTTTTTTATTCTATGTTCTAATAGCCCCCATAATTCTTTATGAATCTTAATAAGTTTGAAAAGCAGGAAATATTATTCCACCTCTTAATAGTAATTCCCTTAAAAATTAACAAGAGGTAAATTCTTTGTAGTAAATGTGTTAAGGAGTACAAAAGTGAGTACAGGTAAAGTGAAATGGTTCAATTTAAGTAAAGGTTATGGTTTTATTACTCCTGATGGCGGCGGCGATGATCTCTTCGTTCACCATTCAGAAATTAAGACCCAGGGTCGTGCTAATCTTAGCGAAGGCCAGTCAGTAACATTTGATGTAGGCCAGGGCAAAAAAGGCCCATGTGCCACAAATGTAGTTCCTGCTTAATTTTACGATTACATCTTGAGAACTAAAAAGGCTCCTTTTTAAGGAGCCTTTTTTATTTCATAAATATCTTTTGTTTAGCCGTCGCCGGTACGGCGATGCGTCATTGCGAGCCTGTCGCAACAGGCGCGGCAATCTCAATCCTAATCCAGACCAATCTCGAATATTCTATCTCGCATCCGGCACTAACTGAAACGCTCGGATTTTGACTTTATCTCCGCTCTTTCGTACTTCGCTTCTATCCAGTATCGCGACATATCTCTTTTGCGGGCCGTCAGTTCCGACACGCACAAGAATATACGCAGTAAATACATCGCTGCGAACCGTTACAAGGTCGCTTATGCGGGCGAAAATCAAATCCCGCTCTTCAAAATCATCGATTGCCCCATCTTTTTTCGTCGTTGGATCGGTGCTTAAATCCGGGAATCCTTTTTGGTCGGCACCATCCAGTGCGTAGCTGCGAATATCATAATCTTTGTATGTAGAAGGGTTATTATTAAAAACGTTCATTAACTGCCCGATATTATCAAACCCGCACGGGTCGGGCTGCCTGTTTCTATAATCTATCTCTCCGGGCACAAGTTCCATTTTATCTCTATAAGCGACAATAGCTTTAGCCAGATTAGGATCGCCTTTATAAGTACTGCTTCTAGTCGCTACCCACGGCAGTTGAGCTAACACAGAAACTGGCGCGGTATTAATATTGATTCGTCCCTTGACTCTGTCATTGGAATCACTGCACGGCATCGCAGTCAAATATTTAAACGCCGATTGAAAGTTCGGATCCGCAGCATTTAATAGTACCCGATGTTCCAGAATAGTCCCCGAAGACATATTCGGAATACCATTAGGCTCTGCATCAGTCAAATTGTAGTATGGTGCTTTTTTCAATACCATTCCAATATCGCCTACCGTATGGAATTCCCTGTTTGCCGGATGAGCCTGAATTATATTCGGATCCGTATTCTCATCATCAAAATCTGTATTGGCAGTGCCCAGATTCTGTTTATTGTGCAGCACCTGGCTCCATTGATTTGTTAAACATTTATGTTTTCTGATATCTCGCTGGATATCCTTAATACCTGTAGCTTTAAATCCTGCCGGTATTATTGCTCTATCAACAACAATTTGATCGCCATTTGGCAGCTTACGCACTAACAGGATTTCATCTTCATTTTCAAAAAGCGATGTCGGCGGCGGAGGTGGCGGCGGAACAGTTTCTATATCAAAATAAGAGCAGCCTGATGCCAAATCAATTGAAATGCCTTTATTCAACCTCAAGACATGATATTGGTTCGTTCCTGTCCAATGAAGTTGAGAACGATATTTCATATTATGATCTTTATCATAAACAAACAAATACCAATTGCCATTGGGAGTATCATCTGTTTCATAAGGTTTGAAAAATTCTATCGCATAAGAATTGGGTTCTTCTTCTGTAGCAACGATTTCTTTCCTATAAGCGATTTCAGATATATAGATGCATGGATTTTCAAAACCATAGAAGGTTTTGTTAGTCCCGTTTATATTGACCGTAAAGGCATTGACGTCTGATTTTTCATCTCTATAATTGGTAATATTTATAGCAATTTGCGCAGCAGTATTAAAATCATAGACTTTCCTGAAAACATTATATAGCGCCGTTGTATTTGCGTCATTGATATTAATCATATCATTGCCGTTAGGATCAATAAGCCTGTCGCAATTATACGTTGTCAGCAAATGCCGGCGATCACGGTCGTTGTTAGGATCAAACGTATCTGTCATTCGTTCAAACCATTCATCAATGCCCCATTGAACTTTGCCAACTGTATCAGTATTATACAGTTGACCAAGACCGCTTGGAGAATCTGTTGTATGTGGCAAGAAGGTTTCAAATCTGCTTGTAAACTTGCTGTCTATGCAGTAACGATACCTAAGTTCCAGTTCATCGGATGAATCAAATTGTTGGTAACCATTTTCCGGAAAATTATTAAAATCCCAAATGAGATTGGCTTCAACATTCGGATCAGTTGGACTGCCGCGACGGGCATCATGCAAAGTCTTAATAATATCGGGATTTTTTAATAGGCCTTTGTAGGCTTCATCAAGATTAATCTGCATTTGAGATGAACCATCAATTTTATTTGGATCATTGTCTGTGGGATTAGGGTTAAATTGATATGCGGTATTAATGTTTGCCATGCCGCCGTTGTCTATGACTCTAATCGCCGCAAACAATCTGCCGGTTGATGTGCGAAGGTTTGAAATATCGATCCATTTCGAATCTGCAATTCCATCGCCATCCGCATCGGCACTAACGCCATCTAATGCTTCATTTCCATTCTTATCAAGTAACACTCCATTAACATCCACACCAAAAAGCGGGTATTCGCGAACAACATCATAATTGCCCCCAAGACCGACAGGTTTGACTCTAATATTCCTCATGGGATAATTCTTCTCTTTTAAATAGCCTGTAACATCGCTGATTTGATGCCATTTATACCTGTTTTTTTTAGTTGCTTCAGTTTTATCATAATATGGTTCACTGCTTGCAAGCCATGAATCGCAGGCATCGGGATAATCTTTATATTCGAAATATTGCGGAAAATTCACTTCGCAGACGTCAGCAATTTTAGCAACCCCGGGAACATCATAAATTAGCTGCTGATTAATAAGTTCGACAATCGACATCGCGGCAGAATCGAGCATTTTATTTGCTGCGATATTGCTTGTCGAAGCCTTATCCATCCTCG
The DNA here is from genome assembly GCA_039679715.1 of Phycisphaerales bacterium. Lineage (GTDB taxonomy): Bacteria > Planctomycetota > Phycisphaerae > Sedimentisphaerales > UBA12454 > UBA12454. The sequence continues at coordinate 2,707 of JBDKUM010000130.1, read as the reverse complement.
CCACAGCAACAAACATAACAGCAACCGCAGCCAGCATGACTGTTAGAACAATCGTCATTATGAGGGCGGAACCATGTGCAACTTTATGAATATATTTATTAATCATTTTAATGCCTCCTTTGCGTTAGGAGCTATTGCGTTTAACGAATATCGGTTTCGACGCTCGTTTCGTAATTTCGTTTTACGTTGCACGTAACGAGCATCGCAACCGCAACCGCTTGACGTTATTTCCCTATATAAACTATATGTTCGAAAGTTTTGCCGTTTTTGATAATTCCTTTTGAATCGTAAAGAGTAAATCTAAAGCGTATCGCTTCAGGCCAATCGTTTTGATTCCTTGGCGTCCATTTAGCTTTGTATGGATTGCCGGATTGTTCAAAAGTTTTCCCAATCGGGCCAACCTCTGGATGCCATTGAATTTGTGTTGCGCCTGTGGTCCATTTTTCTCTTTTATAAGCCCAATCTATTGTCAAACCAGTTACTCTCTGCGCAAGAAGGTTTGAAGGTATATTGGCATCAAAAAGTGGTCTGCTGCCGTTATACGAAAGTATCTCGTTAGGATCTTTGCCTTCTAATAGTGAAATTTTTTCCTGACATTCGACAAAGCTCATTTGCTTGAAATCATCATTCGGATCTTTAACTGATTGATTTGGCGTTAATAATTTTATATCGAGCAATAAATCATTCGGAGAATTTTTAGAAGGCCCAAAGTAAATACGTGCGGTATTTGACCTTAAATCGTCTTCCTGCGAAGATTGAAAATCGCCCTCGCTGAAAAAATATAAAGCATCGCTATGGTTAGCGTCTCTGCCAATATTCGGCTGATATGAATATAGGAGAAGATAGCCATCGGTTTTCAGGCCTGAAAGATTTGAATTAAGCTGGTCAGTAATCGCACGCAAAGTGCGCATAATTTCCGAAGTTGCCATCGCGGTTCTTTGCGCTTCGATTGAATAATGAAAAATCATGGCCGAAGCCGTAAGTACGCCCGCGAGCAAACCTATCGCAACCAGAAGTTCGGTTAATGTAAATCCTTTTTTCATTTTTTAACCACGAATTAACACGAATAATCACAAATATTTTTATTTTTTGAAATCTATAATCTTTTGAAATACATCAATATCAGGATTCTTACCGGCAGGTTTGTCATTTACTTTACCGGAAGGTACAACCCAGACCAGTTTAGGAGTATTTATATCATTGTCCCAATTTCTATCCAATGTCATAGAGGTCTTATCGCTGCTAATAATTCTGAATAATCTTCCTGATTTATTATCAATAATTACCGTTGATGGAGGAGGATTAACGTAACCGCTCGCTTCTGACCCCATAGTCAGTTTGTTGGGAGGAGAGTATAATACATCAACACAAACAGGAACAGGCCAATCGGAATTATTAGCATCATTAAATAAGGCATTTTTAAAAAATATCATATTCGAACTTGTTTTTCTTGTGACATAAAGCTTAACCAGATAACGATTATCCAGCGGATCATCGTTTAATTTTTTGCACAATGCTGACCAGCTATATTGTGGCTTGCCGCTGTCCCCGTCAAGAGAAGGATAAATATATTCATTAGGATCAACGTCGAAATCGTTGTTGATATTATCACCATCTTGCATTTCTTCCCAATACCTGTAAAAACCTGTTGTCCGCAGTTGGTCTTCTTTTCTAAGTTTAAAGCCAAAAAGCTGCATCTTGGCGAAAGCTTCATCGGCGACAATCGATGCCATCGTTTTTTCAGAAGCGACCGTTGTCAGGTAAATCGCCGCAGGAAACATCGTAGCCACAAGCATAATGCCGATAGAGAGAATCCCTACAGCCATTAAGACTTCCGTTAAAGAAAAACCGTTATTTTTTATCACTGGTTTCACTGATTGCACCGATTTATTTTTTATTTATTATTTCGCCTGTATAAGGATTTAGACAGACAGGTTTTTTATAAATTTCCTGTAGATAATCCCATTGCTGATTATTATCTGCCAACTTGTTCAACTTAGTTTTATCATAAAGATAAAATTTATTCCTGCTTTTTTCACCGCCATACCCTAAATCACCATAATCATCCTGAACAAATAAACCGGTTTGATTATCTACAATGTTAACAGGTGAATTAAAAACCTTATCATCTGAATCGTTAAGATTTAAAGGTCTGTTTTTACCTTGTACATTTTTTATTCTAATATCATGCTTAACAATTTTGCCTGAAGGAGAGAATACAATGGAGAAAGTTGAAATATCATTCATGGTCATATCGTAATTGCTTAAGTCAGACAATTGAATTGGATATTCTTTCGCATCTCCCGTATTCGGGCTTGTATCATTTCTTACATATAAATCTATCAGGCCTGAATTAGCAGGCAACTTGATAGGTTTATATCCCTCTATTGCGCAAAATGCTTCATCAACATTAGATAACTTTGCTTCCTGGTTAATAACAAAAATCATATATTGCCCCTGATTTGCATCATAGGCATTCTGAAATCTCACCCCCGCGTATCTTTGCTGGCTGATGGCGATTGTTCGCGCGGTTGAAAGAGCCGCACTAATCATGCCCTCGGCGCCTGTGGAATCAAATGATTTCTGCATAGCTTTTATCGATGGAATCGCAATCGCCGCAAGCGCAGCAACTACGCCAAGAACTACCAAAAGCTCTATAAGAGAAAAACCATTATTTTTTAAACGTTTTGCCACAAAGGCACCAAGA
>JBDKUM010000129.1:0-1874 GCA_039679715.1 Phycisphaerales bacterium | reverse complement strand
AGTTTCCCCTGTTCGAAGATTATCACTGGGCTGAACTGCTGCTGAACATATTTACCTTTAACAAATACGCTTTGAACTACCGCGTATTCGGCTTTGTGATAATGCCCAGCCATCTGCACATCATTATATATCCCTGTAAAGTACCTCTATCGCAGATCATCTTGAAGAATACGGCCAATTTTACCCGGTATTATCAAATGATTACCGGACGGCAGGATCTGCTCTGGGCTAAAGACTATTATTCCTACCATATCGCTGACTATGACAGCCTTCAGAAAATTCAGGATTTTATCCATATGAATCCAGTCCGCAACAATTTAACGGAATCCCCCGGTGCATACAACTATACCAGCTGCCGTTTTTATGCCGGGGACAGCAGAGAGTTCCGTTTGTTGTTGGACAAGATATGCATTTAGACTTTACGACTTGTCTTGCTACTTTCATCAATATCCGACATAAAAGCTTTTTCCTCAGTTCTCTCTTTTTTATAACCATATTTTTTCATACTTGTTTTTTAACAGTTGGCAAACAATTTTCAATATTTCAGACACAATGATGGGTAACCACCAAGTCACCATGTGCAGTACCTCGCACCTGCTACCGCCTATTTACATTATTTTACATATGCGATTGACACTTGTATGAGAAAAGTTTATTTTGACATTACTAATTCCCAATTATTTCTTATGGGGAGGTGATAGATACACGCTTTTAGTAGCCTTATTAATAACATTACTATGCTCGGGAACAGCATTAGCCTTAGTCCATCCTAACAGTTGGTACGATGCCAGATGTTGGACATGGCAGTATAATGCGCCTGCTACTGGTACTTATAATTGTTTGGCATACGCCTTAGGTATAACTAATCAGTGGGTTTGGCCTTGGGGGAACTCTCTACCAACATCTTCACAAGTTGATGATTATTTAGCTTTATGGGGAGCTACTGGGTATAATTGGGGTTATCAAATTCAGCCCCGTATAATATCCTATGGTACGTCGTCGGCTGTAACACATTTTAGTTCAGTTCCTACTAATGCCAACTATTGCATTGCAAAATGGGGCGGACTTGAACGCTTTACGCATTATGCATGGGATCCGTATTATGCTAACGATGACTCATATGGTTACCCAGTAAGATGCTACCAATAATGAATTTTATTTACAAGCAGACTGTCCGTTCGTTCATTATAAGAAAGGATTTGATATAGTGAAAAAACTATTTGGAATCGCATTAGCGTTAATCTTATTTATTCCTATACTTATTTATGCCTCGGGAGTAAGTGCTTCCATACAAATCGATAAAAACATTTCAGATATCATGCAAAACGTAGCAGATATGGCACAAAAAGCTCCGGAAAAAGCCATGAGTTCCAATCCTTATGATTATACTATAAATAATGCCAATTTTGACAATATTGTTAATTTGGGGACAGAAGCATTACCACTGATTAGAGATAAAATTAATAAAAGTGATGAAAACGGGTTACGAGAATATATTTTAGCTATTGCAGCTGAAAAGATTGCCAAAGTTGATTTAAAGGATGATCGTTTTTTGTGGGCAACTGGTAAAGATTGGGTTGCGATATGGGATAAACACCTGCAGACCATACCTCAACATGTCAATGATATTGTATCCTCAGATGCCGCTAACGATGTTAAAGTTAGCAGACTTGTGAAACTCGGGACTCCTTCAATACCTTATATTTTGGACCATATCGAGAGTGGCAACATAGAGCTTGCACCGGCTCTTGAAAAATTATTGGAAGGGAATCCCTCGGTTAAATTTGAAACTAAGAACATCACTGATTTACAAGGTTGGTGAGCAACAGATAGGCCACCTCGTCGAACCCGAACCGGTCCTCGCCGTGGATCTT
>JBDKUM010000128.1:0-1788 GCA_039679715.1 Phycisphaerales bacterium | reverse complement strand
AAAGGGAAAGAAGATAGTCATTTTCATGGAGGAAAATAATTATGAGTAATATATATTCATTATTAAATATTGGGAAAATTGTTGCCGGTGCAGGCAGTATTGAACATATAAAAGATCTTGCAGCTGATTATGCAGCGAAAAACGTAGTTATTATTACGGATCAAGGGGTTTGGAATTCCGGGCTGGTAGAAAAGCCGAAAGAATTGCTGGAAGGGGCAGGGGTTAATGTCCATGTAATAAACAACACACCGCCGGAACCGGCGGTAGATCAGGTGGCTGCTATATTTCAGGCGGCAAAAGAGTTTGAATGTCAGATGGTCATTGGTATTGGCGGCGGCAGCTCAATGGATACGGCAAAAATAGTTTCGTTGCTGTTTACTAACAATGTGAATTTACGGGAATTAGTCAAGGGAAAAGCACAGATAAAATATCGCGGGATCCCAACAATAATGATTCCGACTACAGCGGGAACCGGAGCTGAAGCAACGCCAAATGCCATTGTCCTGGTACCGGAAGAAGAATTGAAGGTTGGGATTGTCAGTGAAAAAATGGTATCCGACTGTGTAATCTTAGATCCGGCAATGACAGTTGATTTGCCTAAGCATATCACGGCGAACACGGGGATGGATGCCTTATGTCATGCCATTGAATGTTATATTTCGAAAAAGGCGAATCCCTTCAGTGACACTTTTGCGCTGAAAGCAATTACCCTGATTTCCCGCAGCATCCGCAAGGCATACAATGACGGACATAACTTAGCAGCCCGGGAAGATATGCTTTTGGGAGCGCTGTTTGGCGGTATTTCGATTGCAACTTCCAGTACGACTGCTGTACATGCCTTGTCGTATCCGCTGGGCGGGAAATATCATATTCCCCATGGCTTATCCAATGCAATCCTGCTGCCGGATGTGATGAAGTTCAATTTAGATGTCTGTGAAGAAAAATTTAAAGATATTGCCGTTGCTATGGGACTTGAACTTGCAGGCTGTACAACCAGAGAAGCCGCTGAACGGATGATTGATAATTTGTATTCTATGATTGAGGATCTGAATGTAAAATGCGATTTGCAGGCAAAAGGTATTAATGAAGCTGCTCTCGATGATATGATAGAAGCGGCTGCCAAAGTAACCCGTCTGCTAGATAACAATCCCAAAGTTGTAACTAGAGAGGACATGCGGGCAATCTATAAAAAAATATTATAAAGCTGCCAGCCAGCTTTCGAGGTTCTCAAAGGTTAGCCCCGTCTTTAAGAACTGTCAGCCCTCTTCGGCCTTTATTGATTTGAATCAATCCTTCCCGCTGGAGGTGAGACAGTGATTTTCTTACCTCGCTTTCTGGTAACGATAAAGCTGCGGCCAGGGATCTTCGGCCAACCGGTGTTTTTTGTTCGTTGAATTTGGCGATTGTGTTGAGAATCATCGGCTCAAGGTTTTGATGCTTAGGTGCGTTGAGGCTGGTATGAGTTGATTGCAGCTCTTCCGACAACATGCTAGGCGAAGGGGGGCGATCAGGCGAAATAGTAACGAGATATTCGATTGCATTTTGCAGTTCTCTGATATTGCCGGGCCAGTCATAGGAAAGAAATTGGGCTGCAATCCGTCCCAAATAGATGTCGGCCGGAATTGTATTTTTTTGCTGGCGGCAATGGGCGTTGTAAAAGTTTTCTGCCAATAAAAGAATGTCTGCTTTTCTGTCTTTTAATGACGGCATTTTTATCGGCAATACATTCAAACGATAATATAAATCCTGACGAAAAGTATTGTTTGCAATTAACTTTTTTAAATCCCT
>JBDKUM010000127.1:0-24720 GCA_039679715.1 Phycisphaerales bacterium | reverse complement strand
TGATGAGTGTTTCACAGCAGTCTCAAAGATATGTAGATGAGGAAAATTTCCATTTTGTAATTCCTGAAACTCTGCCGAAGGAACACGTCAGGGAATTTGAAAATGATATGGAAATTATCCGGCAGATGTACAAAAAATGGCGTGATAAAGGTCTGAAACGCGAAGATGCGCGGTTCGTTTTGCCAAACGCATGCACAAGCGAAATTGTCGTTACCGCGAATTTCCGCGAATGGCGGCATATAATAAAATTGCGAACCAGCAAGAAGGCTCAATGGGAAATCAGAATTGCGGCTACTGAAATTTTAAAAGTTTTGAAAAATCTTGCGCCCGATTGCTTCTGCGATATCGAAATTAATCAGGATATCGAAGCGGAATAAGATTTTTGATTTAGTTATTCTTTCTCACACAACTGAAATCGTAATTTTTTTCGAAAACAGTTTCAAAATCGAAAACATTATGAAAATCCTCAATCGAATCTTCCGGCCGAGCATGCATCCACTTATTATCAACCATCAGATAAACAATATTCCCGAAATCGATTGTTGATTTAATGCCGAGCTGATTAAGAGTTAGCTTGGCCATCCTGCCCCATTTTTCACGTGCTAACTCGGCAAGCCCTTCGCAGAGCTGTTTGCCGGATATATGGTGCGGCTCTTCGGCCGGATGTTCAAGACCATGACATTTCTTGACCGCGTATTCCAGCCCTTCATGCACAAACTGAAAAGCACGAAGTGAATACCGCCCATCTGTCTTCGCAATTTCCTGTATACTTTTCTTCATCAATTTTATATTTTAAATTTTAAATTAGTGTATTCGCTGGCCGGGTTTTGCGCCGCTGTCAACCCCGAGCATAAACACTTCGCTGCCGCCGGGACCTGATGCCAAAATCATGCCTTCAGAAACGCCAAATTTCATTTTTCTCGGCTGCAAATTCGCACAGCATATTACCAATCTGCCGACAAGTTTCTCTGGTTCATAAGCTTTTGAGATTCCTGCGAAAACATTTTTAATGATTCCGCCAATATCAAGCTCCAAATGCAGCAATTTATCCGCACCTGCGACCTTTTCAGCTTTCAAAACTTTCGCGACACGCAAATCGACTTTTTTGAAATCGTCAATCGTACATTCAGCTTCCAACGGTTCATCTAAAGTTACCGCAGCTGGTGCCGGAGCGGCCGCGGGAGTCTGTTCATTTTTGCTTTCTTCTATCATAGCGTCAACCTTCTGTTTCTCGACTCGTTCAGCGAGTCTTATATATTCATTAATCTTTTTATCTTCCAATAAACTCTCGACATCGGCAAAAGCCAAAGCCGAAACGCCGAGAATTTTTTCTATCTTTTCTACAAATACCGGCAGCACCGGTTTCAAATAAATTGCCAAAACCTTCACGGAATTGAGAATCACCGTCAAAATCGTGCGTGCCTTTTCAGCATCCGTTTTGATTGCCGACCAGGGCTGATTTACTTCAACATACTTATTCGCAACATCAGCTAATGCCGTTATCTGCCTGATAACCGAAGCGTAATCAAGTTTTTCGTAATTATCTATAATCTGCTGCTTCGCATCGGTAAGCTGTTTTATTAATTCTTTGCCTGCATCATCAACCCTGCCGAGTGTTCCATTAATTTTGTGAAGCATCGGAACAGACCTGCTCGCAAGATTGGCAAGTTTTCCGACAAGATCAGAATTTACCTTCGCTACAAAATCTTCAAGATTTAAATCGATATCGTCAACGCCGTCAGCCAATTTGCTCGCGTAGTAATATCGCAGGTATTCAGGGTCAAGATGTTTCGCATAAGTCGAAGCCTTTATAAACGTGCCCTTCGATTTGCTCATCTTCACGCCGTTAACTGTTAAAAATCCGTGCACAAAAAGTCTGTTCGCGACTTTAAATCCATTACCCATCAGCATCGCCGGCCAGAACAAAGCATGAAAATATATAATATCTTTACCGATGAAATGATAAAGCTCCCAATCTTTGCCGTTCCAAACCTTATCGAAATCCAGCCCATTGCGGTCGCAGTAATTTTTGCAACTTGCCATGTAACCTATGGGTGCATCAAGCCATACGTAGAAAAATTTATTCTCTTCGCCTGGAATTTTAAATCCGAAATAAGGCCCGTCGCGCGAGATATCCCAATCTTTAAGGCCTGCTGAAAACCATTCATCAAGTTTATTGGCAACACTTTTGCCCGTGTAACCTCGTGCCATTAAATCTTTTAGTTCGTTCTGGAAATCGGCAAGCTTGAAGAAATAATGTATACTGGTTTTTCTGATCGGTGTAGTTCCGCAAGTTGCGCAAACTGGATTTATTAATTCAATTGACTGATATGTCGCTCCGCAACTATCGCACGAATCGCCGTATTGATTTTCAGATTTGCACTTCGGACAGGTTCCGCGAATAAACCTGTCAGGCAAAAACATATTATCTTTTTCACAATATGCCTGCTCGATTTCTCTTTTGACTATCGAGCCTTTTTCATTGAGCCTATTATAAAACATTTCACTGAATTGTTTATTTTCCGGTGAATGTGTTGTGTAATAATTGTCAAATTCAATATGAAACTTTTTTAAATCTCTTAAATGCTCACCATGAACTCTGTCAATAAGTTGCTCGGGCGAGATACCTTCCCGTTTCGCACTTATCATTACTGGTGTGCCGTGAGTATCGTCAGCGCAAAAATATAAACATTGATTACCGTTCGCCTTTTGAAATCGCACCCATATATCTGTTTGAACAGATTCTACAATATGTCCCATATGAATTGGTGCGTTTGCGTAAAATAGCGCTGATGTAACAACAATTTTTCTATTCATTTAGAGGTTTTTCATCCTTATCAAAACCGACTTTATCAGTAACGTCGTCAGAATCCGTTTCAAAATCATCATGATCAGATTCGACTCTGCCGTTTGGCTGTTGAAGAATTTGAACTTCATCAACCGGCACGGCGAAAACATTTCCATCATCCGTCCTGATAGAAACAAGCTGTGTCAAAACCTGCGCATCAATTACAGTGCCTTCACCCTGTGAAGTTTTCACACGCGCTTTTTTCCTCGGCAAACGTTTCGCAAGGTCGCGGTATGTATGATCTTCGTATCGCAGACAGCATTTCAATCTTCCGCAATAACCTGAAATTTTCGATGGGTCAAGAGTCGCCTTTTGCAGCTTGGCCATTTTCATATTAACAGGTTTGAGAATTTTCAAAAACCTTGCGCAGCAGCATGGCTGTCCGCAAACTTCAATATCCGCCGCAATTTTCGCCGCATCTCGCGAACCCACCTGCCGCATTTCAATTCGCGTCTGAAATTCCTTGGCGAGTCTTTTTACAAGTTCGCGAAAATCGATTCTGTTTTCCGCCGTAAAATAAAAAATAATTCTCTCGCCGCCGAAAATATGCTCGATATCCACAAGCTTCATTTGCAGATTGAGTTCTTTAATAATTTGTTTGCACTTATTAAGCTCTTCTTTCGCACCGATATCGATATGATGCAATTCACTTAAATCCCGCTCCGAGGCATATCGCACGAATTTTCCGCCGCCGGTTACCGGGCAATCGTTTTGGCCCACGCCATAATAATCGACAACAGACTCTTCGGTTTTCTTAAATGCGCAAGATTTATAGCAGAATCGCCCGACTACTTCGCCGATTTCCAGACCGCGGTCAGTTTTAATCATGACCTTGGTCGCCGCCTTGGGCATATTTTTTTCCTCGTGTACAAACCAGCCTATCTGGCCCATTTTGCCATATCGGACAAGCATTTTCTTTTCAACCGGATGATGGCTTGGCTTATTTTTTGAATCTATATTAGTATCGTTCATTTTTACCTATATTAGATAATTATTATATTCTTTGTGTCTTGGTGCCTTCGTGGCTATATAGTTATACCATAATTGGCAGAATTCAGCAACAAATGCTCGAAAACCAGCTTTTCATTGACTGACGCGTCAATATACCGGATTGTTTCATAGCAAAGCTCAATCAAATCACTGCACCCTACCTGCCCGAATCTTTGACTAATAGCCTTTACCGCTTGAAGCTGGTCAAAGTTCGTGAATTTCTCTTCCGCCGCAAAAGAAACCTTCATCGCATCAGACAACGCAGAAATAAGTACCAAAACAAAGATTTTTTTGGCCGCCCTGCCCAAATCCGCCTTGCTGGAACCTGCTTTTAACTTTACCCACGATTCGGCTAGTTGACCTGCCGTGGTATTTATCCACTGGGCAAAATCGACAATATCGGCAAGCTGAAATTTAGCGAATTTATTGAGAAATTCCTTCTTCAATTCATAAAAAGATGGCTCAAGTTTTGTCAATAGCTCACTCTGGCCAATACTGCCGTTCGTAAGACGCGCAAGAAATTTCACCTGGTTTTTATCTGCATGCTCCAGCTTCTCTATAATCTTTTCTTCACTTAACGGGCCGAAATGTATTATCTGGCTCCGCGATTTCGTTGTCGGCAGCAAATTATCCAGTTTGCTGCAAAGCAGAATGATAAAACTTCCGTGAGGCGGTTCTTCAAGAATTTTCAATAACGCATTTTGACTTGCGGCATTCAATTTTTCAGATTCACTGATAACAAAAACCTTCGATGCTGAAAGGCCTGGACGAATTTGTATTTTTTCAAGCAGAAATTCACGAATAACCGCAATTGGTAAATCAATCGGCTGTTTTTTCCTGTTTTCCGGCTCTTTGCTGAATTGTACTAATTCCTTATATATATGATGAAAATCAGGATGATTATCCACATCCATCATTCTGCATGATTCACATTTCCCGCAACTGTCTGTCATTGCGAGGAGTCCGGCATCACTTTTAGTGATGCTGGACGACGCGGCAATCTCTTCCTTAGTAGATTGACACAATAGCAATTTCGCAAAAGCCTTTGCGGTCGTGTATTTGCCGACACCGTCAATGCCGTCGAATATATAAGCGTGCGCAAGTCTGCCGCTCTCGAATGCGCGTCTCAAAGAGGCCACAGCCTTGTCCTGGCAATAAATATCCGATAGATTCATTTAAGTTTGAAGTACTTTGAAATGGTTTGAATTATTTGATAATGAACTAAATCTATTTCTCTTGTCGCATCGACAACAACGATGTCTTTTCGCATTTTAGCTAATTTCAGGAAGCCGCTTCGCACTTTCTTATGATAAGCGGCTGCTTTTTGTTCCATCCTGTCAAGGCCGCGGTTCATTCTTTTCTTTGCGGTTTTTAAATCGACATCAAGAATAATTGTCAAATCCGGCCAAACTCTTTCGAGCGAATGTTCGGCAATTTCAATTACTTTATTAATGCCGATTCCGCCGGCATGCCCCTGATATGCGCAGGTACTTGATACCCAGCGGTCTAACAGTACGCAATTTTTCTTTTTCAAAGCCGGAGCGATGCACTGATCCCAAAGCTGCGCTCTGCTTGCCATGTACAGCAGCAGTTCGGTTCGGTCGGAGATTTCATTTTCCGGGTCAAGCAGGATATTTCGTATTTTTTCACCGGTAGCAGTTGAGCCGGGGTCGCGAAAGCATGTATGCTTAACCTTATTATTGGCAAGGAATTGGGCAAGCAGGTCTCTTTGCGAACTTTTCCCGCACCCATCCGGCCCATCCAACACTATTAATTTTGACTGCAAATTCTTCATCATCCCCGCAGTTTAACCCATTACCCTCTTTCGGTCAAATATTTACGTACATTCCCCTTTTAGCCCCGGCCGCTTGAGGCCGAGTTCATAATGATTTAAGAATATAGCAGTATCAACCAGAAAACAACATCTTCTTATTTATCTGGGAAAAATCTTGACATATAGATATTGTCCGTATACAACTAAATGTATAATTTTAAGGAGAAAACGGATGAGGTTGAAACATTCAAAATACCTGTACTTAATTTTTCTACCCCTATTGTACACCAATTCCTTTGCTGCAACTGTTTCCGGGTACGGTGATCTTACTTTTTCTAATAATCCTCAAAGTATCACATCGGTTACTTTGTATTCTTTTAGTTATATTAATGGAATTCAATCTGACCTGATGGGAACTTCTGTTCCTATAGAATATACTCATTGGGACCCTATAACTGCTTCATCCGATGTTGCTGATGGGTTGGATTCTGCATCTTCAAAATCCGTCTCATCTTATGGTACAGTTTTATCAGCGCACATTGAATCAGATGCTCAATATCATTCAGCTATTTCGGGAAGTCTGGCATCAACGACCATAAATCAGACGTTTTTACCAAATCAGCAATGTACCCTTTCGGTAGTTTGCAATAGCATAATCGATAAAATCGAAACACCGGCATGTTATGTCGAATTTAGAGTGGCCTTATGGACAGGTGAAGATAACACTCTTGTACTTGCGCCTAAAGATGGATGGACTTTGATAACAAGTGGCTCGTATAATTTGCTGTCTAAAAGATTCTATTATGAAAATCAGACAGGTCTAAATAATACACAAACTTTTACTTGGGATTTTTTGCCTTCGAGCGAATCTTATATTTGCACTTTTAATATGAGTTCATATGCTATTCCAGAACCTGCAACATTGATTTTGCTCTCGCTTGGCGGAATCCTACTAAAAAAATCTCGTAAGCAGTCTCTTTAATAGTTAAAAAGGTCTTTCATCGCGTAATTTTGCTTGGTGGCGAGATTGATTGCTTTTAGAACTTTGACTCTTGTTCGTTCGGTGAGTTTCCGACCTTTGCAGGCTCGTGAGACCATTTTGTGAGTTAATTGCAGACCTTCAGCGGCGGCTACTAAATCATGTGGCTTTAAATTATGTTTAGCCATCAGCTCACTAATCGGCTGCGGCCCTAAGTTTCTTTCATCATCATTATTTGTCATTACCCCACTTTATCTGATAACATCCTCTTGGTCAACTATTTCAAATCAGGAAAAAACGTTTGGTTAGCCCCTTAGAGATACCCTCAAATCTCAAATTCGTCTGTCCCATTCGTCCAACCCGTCCTACATGTCCGAATTGTTCGACTTAAATTCAAATCTTCATTCTTCACTTTTCATTCTCTTTCTCATTATCAATCCCGCGACCCCAAACAAACAAATCGTCCCTGGCTCTGGAATAAAAACGGCAATACCGTATGGAGAACCAGAATAATAAATTACTTCATATCCTGTGCCATCTGTATTCATTCTCTGGACTCCTCCGGGCGATCCCTGGTCCGTCCAATATAATTTGTGTCTGACAAGATCGATATCTAAATGGTCTACACACTCTATCAAAGGATTCTGTTGGCCCGTGATTAAGTCAATTATTCCGGTGCCGTCCAGATTTGATGATTTTATGGAATTGTAAGAATTGCTTCGGCTCGCCCAATATATTTTGCTGCTATATGGATCAATGGCAAGCCCAACTGACAGGCCTATATTGTCAATCAGTCTTTCAATATTTTTACCGTCAGGGTCTGCTCTGAATATAGCACCTTTAGTCCACCCAAGGTCTTCGTAACCTACATAATAGAGTTTGTTGTGCACGTTGTCATAAGTCAAAGAGAAGCAATTTCCCAAATTCGTAATTACATCTTCTCTGCTGGAACCGTCCAAATTGGCTCGACAAATCTTTTCAACTTCAGTCCAATACATTTTATTACCTCCTATCGCGAGTCCTCCAGGTTCATTTTGGGTGCTAAAAAGGGTTTGAGGATTTGAACCATTGAAATTGCATTTTTTTATTTTCCACTCGCCAACATAATAGAGGCTTTGATGAATGCTGTCCACGGCTAACTCGCCTACATATGGACAGTAAGAATCCCTGTCGTAAAGTATTGTTTGGCAACCGCTACCATCTAGAGCCGAACGGCTGATAGAATTTCCTTGATTGGAAAAGAAAACATACTCGACAGCGTTTGTAGCTGGTATAAAGATCAAAAACATGACCGAACAAAAAAGGACTACGTATGCTTTTTTCATAATTCGTCTCCTCAAAAAATATTATTAATAAAGATTCGATATTATTTAAAAATGCTGATAGTGCGGATGTGTGGTGTTGTTATGATCGTTTCTTCCTTCTCATCCTGCCAATTTTTCATAATTTCGCCTTCTCCCAAAAATTTCTAAAACCTTATTTATAAAGATTATACTGATTAAAGGTTTATCTGCACAACACCAAAATTTAATAATATATCTCCAAACTAAGCACAAACAAAAGGGCTAATTTCTAATTAATTAGGGATTCACCTATTTTTCTGTTGAATGTTTGTCGTATCCGAAACGAGCGCAAACGCAACCGTTTGACGAAATCTAGTGTTCGTTCGAGGTTAAATTAATCCATGCCCATCCATAAAACAGTTCACTTTTCAACCACTTTTTAAACACCTTTTGGCGCTTTCTGACTACTTACCGATCACTTTCTGACGCTTTTTGAACACTTTTTTCTCACTTTTTTTCGCTTTTTTCACACTTTTTCGTGTCATTTTGAATCACTTTTTTTCAATTTTGCGCTAGTTTTACCTTGCGCAGATTTTTATGTTTGTTTTCAAAGTCCGCGCAAGTTTTGCCTCGCAGATTTTTAATAAATTAAAAAATGCTTAAACATTATTTGCTTGCATGTTTTTTGAATAGAATTCGACAGGTGGTCAATAATAAAAAACGCCAACTTTACTTGACTTTCGTATATAATAAAAGATACAATGAATCAGTAAAATCAATGCAACGCGATAAAAAGATATGCGGAAAATTGAAAATCTTGTTCTAGCACAACTCCTTATGGAGACAAGCTTTAGTCCGCGTGCCCAGCAGATAAAACAGCTTGCCGCCGCTGAAGCTTTATATAAGATTATCTCACCTGCCCAAGAGTATCCTTACGAATTTATATGTTTTAAAATCACCGGCTACAGACCCAAAAATTCCCACCAGGCTTCTAGTATAACCGGCTCTGAACTGTTAAAGAACCTTCCGAAATACATCCATAAAGCAAGTGCTCGCTTGCACTTGCAAACAAACCAGTTAATTGAAAAAGTTTATACCCTTCACGAGCTTGCAGCCCATCTAAATGTTTCAATTAGAACGCTCGAACGCTGGCAAACCAAAGGTTTAATTGGCAGAAAATACGTTTTTCCAGATAACGTTATGAAAACAGGCTATCCGCAAACCATTGTCGATGAATTTGTTACAGCGAATAAAGCCCTTATCGAAAACGCCGCCAATTACAGTACAATGGATGAACAGTCAAAAAACGATATTATAAAATTCATATCGCAACTTCCTCAAAAACAGGAACTTAGCAAAACTGCGATCATTAAAAAAGCCGCCGCTCAATTCGGCCGCGCACCCGAAACCATTCGACTGCTGACGGTTGAATACGAAAAAAACCGGCAAAAACCGCTTTTTTCAAAACACCGTACCCAAATTGAGCCTGCCGATGCCGGGGAAATTTTCAAAATGTATACTGCCGGCCAAAGCGTTCAGGAAATCGCAGCAAAGTATGGCCACAGCAGCAGTTCCATCTATCGAATTATCACACAAAGGCGTGTCAGAAAACTTCTGGCGGCCAAAATCGATTACATCCCAAGTGATGAATTTCTCAAACCCGAGGCGGAGCAAAATATCCTTTCTGACCAGCTTACGATTCGGCGCACACCTCGCAAGATTCTTGCCGATGGCACTGCAAAAGTAAACAATACTGATTGGCAGCAATTTATTGAGGCCGTGAAGAAAATACCTATGCTTAATCGGGAACAGGAGTTACAGCTATTCCGCAGATACAATTTTTTAAAATATCTGGCCTCTGAAAAGATAAAAAAAATCAGCATGACTACCTTTTGCGGCAAAACAGCATACCAGGCACAGGAACTTCTTGACGAGGCCGGCAGGCTTAAAAACATAATTATCGAAGCAAACCTGAAACTTGTCGTTCGCATCGCCGGGCGACATACCGGCGCCAATTTAGGTGATTTGGTCAGTGAAGGCAATATCGCCTTAATGCGGGCTGTCGAAAAATTCGACTATACAAAGGGTTTTAGATTCAGTACTTACGCTTCATGGGTTATCAGCAGGGCTTTTGCAAGATATTTGCCCGCAGAGCAGGCAAAAGCCGGCGTTGCAACAGAGCTGCTGATGGAAGATTTGCAAATACCCGCCGCTGCTGAAAATTCCGCGATTGATGTTGTTGAAAACGCGCATCGAAGCTTGATGCAGGTAATAGAGGAAAACTTGAGCCAGCGCGAACAGCACGTAATTCGTTATCATTTCGGGCTTTCCGGCTCGATGGTAAAAAAGGATTTCAAAACCCTTAAGCAAATTGGTGATGATTTGGGTGTTACTAAAGAGCGAGTCCGCCAAATTGAACTCGAAGCCTTGAGCAAATTGCGTCAGACTTTAAGTCCTGAAGAATTCGAACTGCTTACGAAGTAAGTTTTTACGTATTAAGCAATTCATCGAGCTTATCGAAGGATTCATTCCAGCCTTGAGAGCACATCTGCTGTTCCGATTCCGGCAGGCCTTCATGTACAAGCGTCATTTTGGTTTTGCCATTTAGATCCTCGAATTCCAGGTTAATCTGCATTTCAGGTGGAAAATCGGGATTCATTCCATACAATGCCGCGGAAATGATTTTACCTTCGTTATTTGAAAAACTATCAGTGCAAACAATGCGTTTCAATGGTTCAATCTCTTTATACACGCCCGTACTCCAATAATCGACACCTTCCGGCGAGCGCATACAACTAAGGTATTTGCCGCCGACGCGGAAATCCATAATGTAATGCGGAGCAGTAAAATTTTTCGGTCCCCACCATTTTTGGATTATTTCCGGCTTTGACCATGCCCGCCAAACGATATCAACCGGAGCATTGAAAATCCGCGTTATCGTCATTTCTTTTGTTTTATACAGAGTTTCCATAATCAGCCCCAATCATAAAATATATGTTTATCTTCTTTTCATACGAAATAAAAAAATGGCGGGGCTAAATAATGCAGATTAAAAAAATTCAAGTATTTTTAAAATCATTAAAAATAAGCGTAAGGCAAAACTTGCGCGTACTTTGAAAAAGAATTTAAAAATTTGCGCAAGGCGAAACTAGCGCAGAATTTGAAAAAAGTGATTCAAAATGACACGAAAAAGTGTGAAAAAAGCGAAAAAAAGTGAGAAAAAAGTGTTCCAAAAGCGTCAGAAAGTGGTCATTAAGTAGTCAGAAAGCGGTAAAAAGTGTTGAAAAAGTGGGTGAAAAGTGAGAAATATTAACCACGAATTAACTCGAATGAACACTAATATTTAATCGCTGATGACGCTGATGATACTGATTTTTTTTCACCCCCCTCTGATTTTTTCTTTCAAGTTCCCCAAGTGGATTAAAATGAAAAAATCCTAAGACTCCCCTTTGATTTCTTCGCTAAAGCGACGGACAGGAAAGTCTACCCTACCTTTCTTAATCTTTGCAAATTTTTATTTTAAGATTAGAATCATAGTTAATTACTTTTTTCCTAAGGAGCATTAATAATGTCGAAGATAGGATTTATTGGCGCGGGCAATATGGCAGAGGCGATAATCAAAGGTATTATCGATACGCACATTTGCCAACCTGAAGATATAATCATTGCTGATGTTCGCAAAGAAAGAGTTAACGAACTTGAAGATAAATACAAAATTTCATTCGCTACAAATACACAGCTTGCACAGTCAGTTGATATTCTGATTTTAAGCGTCAAGCCGCAGAATATGGCGGAAGTTCTAAATGAAATTAAAAGTTCGATCAGCAGCGATACTCTAATCGTCTCTATCGCGGCCGGAATTACAACATCGTTCATTACCAAAATGCTTGGGCAAAATGCTGTTATTAGAGTTATGCCGAATACTCCGGCACTGATAGGCCTTGGTACAACTGTTCTATACGCAACAAAAACTGCGAAAGAAAGATTGGGCGATGCAGAGCGCGTTTTCACGGCTGTCGGTTATGTCGCTTCTGTCGAAGATGAAAAATTGCTCGACGCGGTTACCGCTGTCAGCGGGTCTGGGCCTGCATATTTCTTTTTGCTCATGGAAGAAATGATCAAAAACGCAATTAAACTGGGACTCAATAAAGAACTAGCGGAAAGAACTGTTTTAATGACCGCGCGAGGAGCCGCAATGCTGGCAATCGACCGGGCAAAGGCAGGAGAGAAAGTTGATGTTCTGCGGCAGAAAGTTACATCGCCACACGGCACAACGGAAGCGGCATTGAAAGTTTTTGCGAAATACGATTTTGAAAAGATTGTAAGCGAGGCACTCGAAGCTGCGTCTAAACGCAGTAAAGAACTTTCGGGAAATTAAATTTTTTATCGCAGATTGCGCTGATTTTACGATTCATAATAATCATATTTAATCTGTGAAATCAGCGATTAATACATATTTGTTACATATTTTTTGCCATAGCTTTGAAGAAGGTATAGCAGAAAACGCCATCGGGTTCAGTTGTTCGGTACAAGCCTTTAATGCCCTGCTCGAAAGTTTCTTTATCAATCAATTTTGCTTTGACGGCAGATTCTCTGACGCCTTCAATCATCGCTGTAAATGTATTTTTCGTGAAACCTTCGACAAAGTTCGGCCTGCTGGCATCGACGTAAACCATTCGCGGTGAAACGGAAACATTTTTAAAGCCGGCAGAATTCAAAAGCGGAAAAAGCTCTCTGCCGATATTGGCGTTTCCGCCTGCGGACTTTTGCAAATCGACAAGAGATTGAATCGCCTTGTGCGAAGCCTTGTCATCAGGGTAAAAATACGTCGAGCCGTGATCGCCCTCAATCGCGGTGATTGTGCCCGCAGGTTTAAGCAATTTTTTTAAGACAAACAGAGCATCAATCGGGTTTGGCAAATGTTCGAGAACGAAACAAAGAAAAATATGGTCGAAAGATTCCTCCACAAACGGCAGATTAAAAATATCGGCCTGCTGGAAAGTTACATTTTTAAAACCAGCTTCGGCAATTTTTTCTTTTGCCTGGGCAATTGAGCTTTCGGAAATATCAATCGAAGTAAAATGAGCATCGGGACTGTTTTTTGCGAGCGTTACGGTTTGAGCGCCAACACCGCAGCCTGCTTCAAGTACCCTGCTGCCTTTGGGATAAAATGTATCAGAGTGCAGCAGTTCGACAAGCGTGGAAGCCTGATCCTGCAATCTTATATTTTCTCGTGGATTATAGCCGTGAACATATTCCATTGTGGATTATTCAATAATAATTGCTTCGACGGGGCATTCATCGGCAGCCTGCTGGGCGGCATCTTCGAATTGGGGCGGGACTGGGTCTGCAATTACTTCCGCTTTGTCAGTCCCCATCTGGAAAACCTGCGGGCATGTTTCGCAACATAAGCCGCATGCGGTACAGCTATCTTCTACTCGTGCTTTCATTTTATAATCCTCGACAACTTATTAGCGCTTGATTTTCCCCCGCCACAGGTGCGGGGGCTAAACTTTTTTTAAAATGGCCGGGAGTTCCAGACACAACCAGGTGATCGCTTATGGCTGCACGGTTCCCCGCCTGACCAGGTTCACGGACCCGGATAGCCTGGTTCCCGACCAATTCTGATTTTATCAAATTCTGTATAAATAACAAGACCAATAAATATCAAAAATCAAAATACAAAAATCAAAATTGTGGAACGGCCTTGGGCCAAACATTTAAATTTGACTAAATTGTATTTTATCTTTATGATGATTCCAGCGTTTTTAAAGGATTTTTATGGCATATACAGTGCTTGCAAGAAGGTACCGGTCGCAGAAGTTCGACGATGTTGTCGGGCAGGAGGCGATTTCGCAGACACTTCGCAATGCCATAAAAACGGATAAAGTCGCGCACGCATATCTTTTTAGCGGGACACGCGGAGTAGGCAAAACTACCATGGCGAGGATTCTGGCAAAATCGCTCAACTGCCTTAATGCCGACAAGCCGACGGTTGACCCGTGTTTGAAGTGCGACAGCTGCACAGCGGTAAACGGCGGAAACGATATTGATGTTATCGAAATCGACGGCGCATCGAATCGCGGTATCGATAATGTTCGCGAACTAATCAATAATGCTATCTATCGGCCGGCGCGGGCGAGATTCAAAATATACATCATTGACGAAGTTCATATGCTCACGACGGAGGCTTTCAACGCATTGCTGAAAATTCTTGAAGAGCCACCGGCACATATCAAATTTATTTTCGCGACGACCGAGCCGAATAAAGTGCCGGCGACAATTCAATCGAGATGTCAGCGGTTTGATTTTACGAATATCAGCGCGGCTAATATTATTACGCAACTGAAAAAAATTCTTCACGATGAGAAAATTAAATTTGATGACGATTGCATTATCGCTCTTGCGAGACTTGCGAATGGTTCGATGCGAGACGCGTTGAGTCTGCTGGATCAGCTTATCAGCGCGGCAGAGCAGCCTTTGTCGGTCAAATCGCTTGAAGAGCTTTTGGGTATGCCGAGCAATGAAAAAATTTATATGCTTCTGGATAAAATCGGACAGTCGGATGCGGGCGGAACTTTGCAGGCGGTTGACAGTTTGATTGTCGGAGGACTTAGCTGTGTTGGTTTGCTGGACGCATTAATCCAAAGTTTTCGCGATATGATGGTGCTTAAAGCGGCCAAGGATTCTTCAAAGCTGGTGATTTTAACGGAAGCAGAGAAAAAAGGATTATCCCAAATCGCGGAGCACTTCGATATACCGGCGATAGTTTATAATATTTCGCTGATGGAGAAATTGCGATGGCCTGTGAAGAATAGCGATAATCCGCGGGCGCTGCTTGAAGCGTCGCTGATGAGGTTGGCACTTGCGGAACATTTTATGAGTATTTCTGATTTGCTCAGCGGGAAAAATTCAAACGTCAGTTCGCCTGACAGCTTAAAAAAAAACAATACGATAAATAGAATAAAAAACTCAGAAATCAGAACTCAGAATAATGAAAATCCTGATTCTGTAGCAGTGTCGCAGCAAAAAAAAGTACTCACGGGCGATTGCAGTTTTGAAAAGATAAAAGAAAGCTGGGATAAAATAGTAGAATCAATGGCGAATGCCAGAATGGGCGAATTGGTTAAAAAGGCTGTTCCAATGCGTTTAAATGCTGGTACTTTGGCACTTGGATTTTCAAAGGCTGATGAATTTATGATGAGCCTTTGTCAGAAAAACGGCAGAGCGGACGCAATCGCACAATTGTTGAGCGAAGCTATTGGGAATGAATTGAAGATAAGCTTCGAACTTGTGAATCAGCTTGGGCAAGAACAGCCTAAAGCAAAACCCAAAGGAGCAAAAGCGGGTAAGCAAGTCATCGATGACGCTGCGAATAACCCGTTTATAAAAAATATTTTGTCAGAGCTGGAAGGAAATATTATTGATGTTGAAGAAAACCAATAATTACGTAGCCACTAAGACACTAAGACACGAAAAACTATTTTGTATTTAAAATTTTCTGATGAACCCTGCATATACACAAAGTTTGAATAAGTTAATTGACGAACTGGCGAAGCTGCCGGGGATTGGACCAAAGACGGCGGAACGTTTGGCGTTTCATATTCTCAAGACTGAAAAAATTGAGGCACTTTCGCTTGCGGATGCGATTACGAAACTCAAGAGCAGTGTGCGTCAGTGCAAACAGTGTCATAATCTTTCGGAAGGCGAACTTTGCTCGATATGCACGGACGGCAGAAGAGATAAAAGCATTATCTGTGTTGTCGAACAATTCAAAGATTTAATCGCATTGGAGAAAACGGGTCTTTGCAAATGGATGTATCATGTGCTTGGGGGCCGAATCGCGCCGCTTGAAGGGATCGAGCCCAGCGATTTGACGATCGATCATTTGATAAACAGAATTCGCAATGAAAAAATCGGCGAAGTGGTAATGGCGACAAATCCAACCGTCGAAGGTGACGGAACAGCACTTTATATCAGTTCATTAATCAAACCAATGGGTGTGAAAGTAACAAGGCTTGCACGCGGATTGCCGGGCGGAAGCCAAATCGAGTTCGCAAGCGGTGCTATACTGACAGACGCAATTCTTGGGAGAAATCCGTTAGAATAGCGTAGAGCGTGCAGCGTTGAGGTACAGTGGATAAAGGTTAGACAAAATCCAATTTTTTTTCTACAAATCTTCATTTTTAACTGCAAAAAATTGCTTTTTTTTTAAAAAATGGTATATTTAGCTTTTTGGAACAGAATTTGCACATTGGGGCCTTATTTTATTCGGAAGCGGTATGAAGTTAGACATGACAAGTCAGATGCGAATGGAACAGCGGATGAAGCTGGCGCCGCGGATGATTCAGTCTATGGAAATTTTGCAGCTTTCGACGCTTGCACTTCTTGAGAAAATTGAAACAGAGTTAAACAGCAATCCTGTTCTTGAAGTAGAAGAACCTGACGAAGCGGTAAACGCCGAAAACGCGCAACAACAGCAGATAAATAAAGCCAACGAAGCATCAATAACTCCGGCACCAAAAATAGGTGAAGATTTCAGCAAAGTTGAAGATTTTGCTGAAGACACTGATGGTTATTTTTACCGTACGGAAATTTCCAGGCGTGATGATGACGAGCCGGATAAAAAACTCGAGGCAATGAACAACACGCCTGATACGGGATTATCATTGCATGATTATTTGATCGAGCAATGGGGGCTTGTGGATGCTGATGAGAAAGTAAAAACAGCGGGCGAGCAGATTATCGACTACATAGATGAAAAAGGATATTTGAGGGTCCGGCTTGAACAGCTTTTTAATAAGGACAGAAATGATTTCGGGCTGGAAGACCTTGAAAAAGCATTAAAGCTGATTCATGAACTTGAGCCGGCGGGTGTGGGAGCGAGAGATATTAAAGAATGTCTGCTGATTCAGATGCAGCAGTCGGCGGAAGATATGCGTTTTGAAATCGAGCTTGTTTCAAAGCACCTTGATTTGCTTTTGGAAAATAAACTGCCGGAAATCGCAAAGAAAATGAATTGCAACGTTGAACGAATCAACCAGGCAATAATGCGGATGCGAAAGTTCGATACTTCGCCGGGTCTGCAAATAAGCAAAACGAAAAATCCGCCGATTAAAGCAGATATTCTTGTTGAGCCTGCGGATAGCGGCGGTTTTAAAGTTACGCTGGCGGATAAGAGCATACCTTCGCTGCGAATCAATGAATATTATTCGAGCATGGCCAAGGACCGGAATCTTGACAGTAAGACGCGTGCTTTTTTGAATGATAATATACGGTCGGCGAAATGGCTGATGGATGCGATTACGCAAAGAAAACATACACTGCTGAAAGTCGCAAGGACTGTTGTTGAGAGTCAAAGCGAATTTTTCGAAAGAGGAAAGATGTATCTTAGGCCGCTGCCGATGTCGGAGGTGGCGGATAAAATCGGGGTTCATGTGGCGACAGTTTCACGCGCGGTTGCGGGAAAATATATTCAATCGCCTCAAGGTTTGATGCCGCTTAGAGATTTGTTCGGCGGCGGTATGGAAAGCAGCAATGGCGGCAGCGAAAGCTTCGAGGCAATTCGGGCAAAGATGCAGCAAATTATCGATTCGGAAGATAAATCAAAACCTTTGAGTGATGACGCGCTAAAAGGAAAACTCGAAGAACTGGGCGTTAAAGATATTGCGAGAAGGACAGTCGCAAAATACCGCAAAATTATGAAAATCCCTACGGCAAGGTTCAGGAAGAAATTCTAGACACGGACTTATTGATTAGCCGATGGTGAGTTTCATAAAGACAAAGGCGCCGATGGCGGTCAGTACCATAAAAATCACAATCGAGCCAAAAAGCAGGAACGATTCACGCGCAAACGGAAGCAATTCAATCTTCTCCAGCTTTGTCGCTTTATAAACTATAGCGATGATGGCAATCAAAGGCAGCGCAAGCAAAAACGCATATGGCGTTGTGCCGATATGAACGGGTGAAGTAAAATTTGCTAAAATACATTGTAACATACTATTTATCACTGATTACGCTGATTACACTGATTTTATTACTATTTATATTTATTAGTCTTTCCAATTCCAAAGACTTTTCATTAAATCAAACAAAACCTATTTCTAAATTTTTTTTTATCACAGATTACATGGATTATATTGATTTTTATTATTATTTGTATTTATTAATCTTTTCCATTCTAATGATTTTTCACCAAAATTAAAAAGCAGGCCTATCTCATATTTACTTGCTTTCAAATAATTTATTACCTGCAATTTTTCAATTTCACCTATTTGCTTAATAGCTTTCAATTCAACTATTATTTTATCATCTACAATAAAATCGCAAACGAATTGTTTAATTTTTTGGTTTTTATAAAAAACTGGTAATTCACTTTGACGTTTAAAGTGAATCCCTTTAAGTTCTAATTCTACCGCAAGCGCTTCTTCATAAACACTTTCAAGGAAACCGGGGCCAAGCTGGTTATGCACTTCCATTGATGCGCCAATAATGTCGCCAGTTATACCGCTTGCAACAAAATTTTTTTCAATATATACCAAATTACTTATATAATCCGTGTAATCTGCGTAATCTGCGATTAAATAAAGTTAAACAGATTCCTTTTTTTTATGCGCGAGATAGACAGCGTTGACGATGCAAAGAAGATTCATCATGCCGGCGATGCCGGTATAAATTTCGCCGATTTCACGCGGCCGGCCGAAAGACTCCAAATGAAGCACCGAACCGCTAAGATGGCCGATGTAGGCAGCTATCGGAGAAAATAAAATTTGCGCGTAAAACCAAGGAGATTTAATTTCAATTACAGCAATGGAACCGAGAAAAATTCCAATCACAAACGCTATTGTTAAAGATACAAAAATAACAGCAGCACGTTTTCGCTCACCAATAATCCAATGCCCCGCACCGGGTATGCACCAGGCAAAAATGCCCGCAATAAATGGCAGAGCCGGGCCGGGCAAGTTAGATTTTACGGACGCATGGCTCACTATTTCGCTCCATTAGCGTCGTTGGCGTCATTCGCATCTTCTGCTTTTTCCCGCTCGGGTTCGGACTGTTTAAGATTCGACCTTGCAGTAATGTTATCCGGCATAAGGAACTTGAACGCAGCGCTTTGAGAATCGATGAAATCTTCCTGCAAAGCTATCTGCTGGCGAACCTCATCGAACTCTTCTATTGTGCCGGGGCTGTCAACTTTAATATCCTTTATAACATAGGTAGAAAGTTTCGGGTCAAATTTAAGAACAACAGGTGGCTGCTGTTTATTTTTCTGCATCTGCTGATATTTATCGAAGAAGGCATCGACCAGTTTGCCATAAATAATGCTCTGGTCTACCACACTTTCAGCACCCATCATGCCTGCGACACGCATTTTTGTAAGCTCGATATCCATAGCTGAAATTCGTTTCATGCTGTTCATCGTTCTGACATCAAAAGTTTTGGCATTCGGATCGAGCGGATTCTTTTTGCCATATTCTTCGTTTATCTTCGCTAAAGCTGTATCCCATTTCTGGGTTTTAAGAGCCTCGAAAAATTCGCCGGCGGCTTTATCAGCGATTTCGGCAGCGGCAAGTTTTTTGCAGTCTTCAATAACAGCTTTTTTCAAAACAAATCTATCATCTTCAGAATTGGCATCGTCAATTTTCGGAAGATTTTTATCATAAGCGAAATTTACACTTTCGGCAGGTTGTGATTTCGCGGCATCGACAACACGTACTATCGCAATCAAATCGCCTGTCATATCTGATAAAGGACCGACACTAACAAACATTTTCGGTGCTGCCGGTTCAAAGGGGCCAACTTTTGTTCCTTCATCGCCAAGCTCATTAACGGCGAAAATAAGTTTCACGAGGCGGGTAGGCATTCTGCTTTGGCCTGTCATCGCAAGCTGGCTTATCTGCATGTCTGATTGAATATCGGCGGCAGTGAGAAGAGATGTTCTGCCTGAATAAACTTTAACATTATATTCTTTAGATATGTTTTGGGCGACAGCCTGATAATCGCCTGCTTTTGCTTTCAATGTTTCAAGATTTGTTTTTTCTAAGTCTAATCCTTCAAAGCCGCTGTCTGTTTGTTCGATAGCCTGGGCAAGAATTTTTGTGCCTTGTGCGTTTACTTTACGGGTGTAAAGACCCTTTTTAATCATGTCAGCAACTTCGGCATAACTTTTCTGCTTTTTAATGGTTTTGGAATTCGGGTCGTTCGGATCTTCCGGAACTTCGGTTGTAATCGGAGGCCGTTCAAGATTCTGGCGATAAAATTCTTCAACTTCCTCTTCTGTCGGAGGAGCAACGTTCTTTTTCAAATCCGCGACTTTGATAATCATATAATCAAAAGCGACACGCGGTGTGAGTTTATAGCCGAAGCCAACGGGGTTTTCCTTTGTTATAACGCCAGGCAGCTCATTTTTGAATTTTTCAAATTGAGCTGTAATCTGTTCTTCGCTTGGCTGGGAAACTTTTTCGGTGAAATCATCTGCGGAGAACTGAACGAAATTAACATCGATTCGTTCATTAATTCTCGCGAAGGTATTTTCGAGCTGTGCAGTGGTAACATTTTCTGTATCTGTTACTATCCTTGAATATGCCATGATAGTGAGGACATCGGCGAAGGTTCTTAAAATTTGATCATCAGACATGCCGCTTGAACGTGAAATGTTCGCAATCATAGTCGCTGCATCTATCTGATTGTTGGTCATTTGCGGGATAATTCGTTTGAGAGTCTCGGCTGCGGTTTGTGTAGTAATTACGATCCCTGCTTTTTCAGCCTGACTTCGGAGAAGAATGAAAAACAATTCCGCTCTGCCGCGAGACTGTTTGAAAAAATCATCGATAGTCGTCGGATTGATACGCAGACCGCTTTGCATAGCGGCATTTTTTAATTCATCGCTGACTAAAGCGGCATTTTCAGATTCCGGGAATATGAGCTGACCGATAAGTATGGAACGTATATCCTGCAATTGCGGAAGCAGGCGGTCAACCATTAGCTGACGAAGAACCTGAAGTTCCGCCGAAGCCTGCTGAAGATCCTGCGCTGTTATTTTTTTACCGTCATCGTAAGTATACATAGCGGCTTTGAGTCCGGTAGACCTTGGTCTTGACAATTGACTAAGTAAGCTTGGCATAATAAAAGCAATCATAATTACGATGACAAATACGGCCATCAATTTGCCCATATTTTTACGAATCCACTTTACCAAATGCATATTATTCTCCGAAAAAAGTTAGCGTAGAGGGTTTAGGGTACAGCGTTGAAGAAAAAAAATAAGCCTTTGCCGCTATAACCTAATCCTTTACTATTAATTTAGAAACGAGAAAGTATAAGCGATTTGCGGCTTTTTGCAACAGTAAAATATATAAGCTTTTTTAACACAACTATTTGCACTTGGCATACTTAGGCGTTATGATTAAAGCCATGAAATCAGAAAAAGAGTACAGAAAAGCAAAGCGGGTCATCCCCGGCGGTGTAAATTCGCCGGTGCGGGCGTTCAAAGCTGTCGGCGGACTGCCGATTTTCATTAATAAAGGCAAAGGCTCGAAAATTTACGATGTCGACGGCAAAGAATATATCGATTATGTGTGCTCATGGGGGCCTTTGATTCTAGGGCATGCTCATCCCAAAGTTATAGCGGCAATCAACGCGGCAGTGAAAAAAGGGACATCGTTTGGTGCGCCTACAATCGCGGAAACAGAGCTTGCAGAAATTATATGCGGTGCTTTCGAATCAATTGATAAAGTCCGGCTTGTAAGCAGCGGAACAGAAGCGGTAATGACGGCGGTTCGGCTGGCACGGGCTTTTACCGGCAGGAAGTACATCTTGAAAATTGCAGGCTGCTATCATGGGCACAGCGATGCTATGCTTGTAAACGCAGGTTCAGGTTTGGCGATTTATTCTAAACCGCTTTGTCCGGGTGTTCCTGATGAGTTTTCAAAACTGACAATCGTCGCAGAGTATAATAATATAGTTTCGGCAGCAAAGGCTTTTGAAAAATACAAAGGCAAAATCGCCGGCTGTATTATCGAGCCTGTCGCGGCTAATATGGGTGTGGTGCTGCCTAAAAAAGGTTATTTGCAGGATTTGCGGAAACTTTGCAATGCGAATAAATCGGTTCTAATCTTTGACGAGGTTATTACAGGTTTTCGGCTTTGTTTTGGAGGCGCTCAAACCATCTTAAAAATCAGGCCTGACCTGACTTGTCTTGGCAAAATAGTCGGCGGCGGATTGCCTTGTGCGGCGGTTGGAGGCAGAAAGGAAATTATGAATCTGCTTGCCCCCATTGGGCCGGTTTATCAGGCTGGTACTCTTAGCGGGAATCCTTTGGCAACGGCGGCGGCTATCGCAACATTGAAAATATTAAAAAATCCTGAAATCTATTGCAGACTCGAAGAGAATTCGAAATTACTTGAAGAAGGTATTCTGAAGGCCGGTAAAAAGGCCTATGTTCCGATAATAATTAATCGGATAGGGTCATTAATGAGCATTTTCTTTACAAGCAAACCTGTCATGGATTTTGAAGATGCGAAAAAGGCTGATGCAGGGATTTTTAAGGCTTTTTTTGCGGGTATGCTGAAAAATGGAGTTTATCTGGCGCCAAGCCCGTTGGAAGCCATGTTTATTTCCGCCGCACATTCAAAAAAGGATATTGCAAAAACTCTTTTTTGTGCACAAAATGTAATAGCTTCGCTATAATAGTCTCGTGAAACGTATCTCGTATTTCGTTTCATGGATTTATTTTTTTTGATTGGAGTATAAAATGTCGGACGAAGGGAAAAAGCAGGATCTGCTTCTTGAAACCACTGATTGCCTGGAAGCTATCGGTACCCTAAAGAGTAATAAGAATCTTTTCTTTTTCATTTGCTTGATATGTCTGCTTCTGCTTCAGGCGAGCTTTTGGCTGATGGCCACACATCATGTAAATTACAATTCGACAGAACCAAATGATATTTCGGTCAAACAGCCCGTGAAGACTGTTACGGTTGTTCCCGCATCTGAAAACAAAGAAGATGCGAATACGATAACAGACCCGAACACTGGCTGGGAAAAATATTCTGCGAAAATCGCGACCGCAAAAATTGATTTCAACAAACTGGCATGGATGATTCGTATTTGCAATTATCTGCTGATTGTCAGCTCGGTGATTTACGCGATGTCGCTGCTGTTTGGTTTGATGATTTCCCTGGTTGGAAGGCTTGGCGGAATTAGTCACGTTACAAAGGCGTTTTTTGTTTCGCTGCTGTTTATCGTTGTGCTGATACCTTGGCCGACATTCTTTAAAGGCATCATTTTCGGTACGATTTTCAGGCCGGCTGAACTTCTGTCAAGCTGGCTGGCGTATCCGGAAATGAGTAATTTTGAAAGATGCTACATGTATTTCAGGTTCGTCGCGATGGGAGTGATTTCTATTCTGCTGCTGCTTTGGGCACAGCTCAAGAGCATGCGATGGTCGAAAAATACGCTCAAGCGATTAGGAATCGTTGGCTAAATTTATTACCAGGAAGAATAAAAATTTACCACGAATGAACGCGAATAAACACTTATTTTTAAGATTGCATCAAACGGTTTATTCTTATTGAAGCACACTAAGAATATATAATAAATATCTCTCTTCTTCGAGGTCTTCGTGGTAAAAAGAATTACATTTATAGGTATGGGGATAATGGGCAGGCCGATGGCGATGAATCTGCTGAAGGCGGGCTTTGCAATCACTATTCATTCACGTACAAAATCCAAAACGCAGGAAGTAATTTCCGCAGGCGCTGTATGGGCGGATACGCCGGCACAAGCGGCACAAAATGCAGATGTGGTTATTACCTGCGTGACTGATACGCCGGACGTCAGGAACGTTCTGCTTGGAAAAAACGGAGTTATCGAATCGGCGCGAGAAGGTTTGATTTGCGTTGATATGTCAACAATTTCGCCAACTGAAACACAAGAAATGGCGAAAATACTGGGCGAAAAAAAAGTTGTACTTGTCGATGCTCCGGTAAGCGGCGGTCAAATCGGCGCGATTGAAGGAAAATTATCCATCATGGCGGGTGGGCCGAAAGAAACCGTTAAAAGCCTTAGGCCTGTTTTTGAAGCAATGGGAAGAACCATCACGCATTGCGGGCCTTCGGGTTTTGGACAGATAACAAAATTGGCCAACCAGGTAATGGTCGTTCATACGATAATGAGTACGGCCGAAGGTTTGGCATTTGCAAAACAGGCAGGGCTGGATTTGCAGACAACTTTGGATGCGACCGTTTCAGGTGCGGCAGGAAGTTTTTCGCTGAAAGTATTGGGAGCTAAAATTATCGCGGGCGATTTCAAGCCGACGTTTATGGTTGATTTGCAGGTTAAGGATTTGAGGCTTGTACTCGAATACGCAGAAAAAATTGGTCAGCCGCTGCCGGGCGTTGCGCTGATTAAAGAATTGTTTGAGGTATTGCAGGCACAGGGAAGAGGAAAAGACGGAACACAATCCTTATATAATGTCATTCGACAAATGGCGGAAAAAAGTAAAAAGTGAGTAGTTTTTTTTATTTCATCCAATTTTCAGCAAAAGCCGCGAAGTCGAGGAAATCGACATAATCATCATTTCCAGCTATATCCGCGTTGTACGCATCAAATCCTAACCATTCGTTTACAAATTCGGCAAACTGCTGATAATCGCCATGCCAATCCCGGGCGAAAACATTGAAATCCAAAAAGTTTACTATGTGCTGATTGTCCTTATACAAATCATAATTCAATTCTTCGCACAACCATTGAGAGGCAAGAATGTTTAAATCAATATAGTCAACTCTGCCATCATTATTTAAATCGCCGAGCATTGAAAAATCTTCATACGATAAACGAGGGTAATCAT